>CAZEYA010000071.1:0-17021 GCA_964516515.1 uncultured Kineosporiaceae bacterium
TCGGAGGCTCGTGTTAGGGGTACGGCGCGACATGGCACATCGGTTCGCGGTGTGGACAGGCTGGAGGCGGCTGCATCCGGGGCCGGGGTCTAGTGTCGCGTGTTGGAAGTGACTTTCTGGTCGGTGGTTGAGATCGTGGGTCATGTCGCGTGTGGAGCCGTTGGTGTTGCGGGTCGGGGACGAGGAGACGTCAAAGACCTCGAAACCGCGATCAGCACTCACATCGACGGATGGAACGACCGCGCCCACCCGTTCGGCTGGACCAAGACCGCCGACGAGATCAGCAGCCACGCGAAACCCTCACCCAACACGAAGAAAACTTACGCTACGCGACACCGGGGTTACTCGCCGCGATCACAGCGGGGACCCCGAAGGAGCCGGGCGGCGTCTCCGCAGTTGTGCGGCCCAGACCACTCAAGCCTGCCCTCAGGCCGCAGTCGGCGTCCACGCCCGACGGTCGGCTGCGCGGGCGCCGGGTCCTGGTCCTGGGGGGCCCGCACCACGCGGCAGCCGCAGTCCGGGAACGCATCATCGCCGCCGGCGGCGCGGCCGCCGTCAATCTCACGACACAGGTGAGCGACGTCGTCCTGCTCGATGGCGGTACCCGTGATCGCCGGTGGTCCCGAGCCGAGACCCGCCGACTGCGCGTTCTTGAGCACGAATCCCTGGAGCCCGCTTGCGCGCCGCGCCCTCCCGCCGAATCCGCGCAGGCGCCGAATCGAACCCCGGTGGACGCCGACCAGGGTGTGGTCCTGCCACGCGGTGGTGTCGTCGACCTCCCTGAGGGCCAGGAGTGGCAACTCGCTGTCCGCTGGCCGGAGCTCGCCGAGCCCGTCGACGTGGTCGCATTCGTCGCCGACGCCGAGGAACAGGTCGCCACCGATGACGACTTCGTCTTCTACAACGCCCCGACCCACCCCACCGGCTGCGTCGACCTCGCTTTGTACGTGCCCGGCGAGTGCGTCGCGACCATCAATACAGGCACCCTTCCGGACCACGCCACCCGAGTCCTCCTCGCGGCTGCCGTCGCCGACGGCGCCACCTTCGCAGCCGTCGGCCCAGTCGAGGTGGTCCTACGAGGCGCCCTCGGCTCCGTGATCGCCCGCGCCACCCTGGACGCCGCAACCACTGAAGCGACCCTCGTGCTCGCCGACGTATACGTGCGCAACGGCACGTGGAGGTTCAGAGCTGTCGGCCAGGGACACGACCACGCCCTGTCCGCCCTCGCCGTTGCCCACGGCGTCGACATTGAGGACTGACCTGACTTGGCTCACGTTGGTGGCCGGGCAGCGTTGAACCACCAGGTCAGCGGTCATCTCCGCAGGTCAGGTCGCGGAGGGCGAGGGATTCGAACCCCCGGTGACATCGCTGCCACTACGGCTATCAAGACCGCCAGCCGTACCGGCTCTGATCAGCACGTTCTCCCGTGATCCGGCGGGGCCGGGGCCCTGCTCAGGCACTGCTGCGGGACCCCGTCTCGCACTCGCGTAATGCCGGCCCGGTGCAGCTCCAGGGCCGAGGCTGCGGCGGTCGGGTGCAGCCGTCGTGGTCGGCCGGCCTGCCTGTAGATGATGGCGCCACAGGGTCGGCAGGCTTGCAGCTCAGACAACAGTCCAGTCCTGTGCGGAGGGCGTGGGGCGCCCACCCACGAGACGGGTCACCGGCCCCGAGACGCGTGCCATGACGCCATACCGGCCCGCGAGGTCATGTCGAGCTTGCGCAGCACGTTGCTCACGTGGTGCTCCACGGTGCGCAGCGACAGGATTAGCCGCTCGGCGATGGCTGCGTTACTCAGCCCGTCCGCCACCAGGGCGGTGATCTCCAGCTCCCGGGGGGTGAGCGGGTGGTCCGCTGCGGTCAGCCCCCTCGATCCGGTCGCTGCCGGCATCCTGGCCAACAGCGGTGCCATCCCGAGCCGAGAGGCGAGCGCCCGCGCCCGCCCGGCATGGGCCTGGCCCCCGGCCGTCCCGTGCCCGGCCAGCTGTGCCAGCTCGGCCAGCACGAGCGCCTGGTGGGGAAGGGCGTGCAGGACCTCGCACGCGTGCAACGCGCTGCCCAGGTGCCTGGCTGCCGCGTCCCGGTCGTCGGCCAGAACGGCCAAGCGTCCGAGGGCCAGGTCGACCGGGCCCTCGTACGGGCTGTGGGCGAAGGCGATGGCGTGCAGCCCGCTGTAGGGCACGAGCTCCGCGTACAGCCGGGCCCCGGTCTCCCGGTCCCCAAGCCACGCACAGACGTCCGCGTTGCCGACCGTGGCGATCAGCCACTCCGGCGCGCGGACGGGCATGCGGAGCACGTGCGGGGCGATGGACCACCACAGCGCCTCTGCCTCCTCCCGTCCGTCCCGGGCGCGGAGCACCACGCACAACCAGCCGCGTGCCATGTAGGGCATCGAGTCAACGAGCTCGCGGACGGCGGCCTCGGACTCCGCCGCCCCCCGCCCGGTCTGCTGCGCCACCACCGAGGTGACGATGACCTGCAGCGCCGCCGACTCCCCGTCCGGGTCGCCCTCGGTCTGCACCGCCCTCTGCAGAAGGTCGACGGCGTCGTCGTAGCGGCCCTCGAGGAGGCGCTGTGAGGCCTCGACGGCCATCACGTGCGCCCGCCACGCCGGTCGACCCGAGCGTGCGGCCAGCGGGCGCAGGGCCGACAGCTCGGCCGCGAGGTCGACCCGGTCGCCGAGCACGGCGTGGACGTCCGTCCGCCAGCGGCGGCCTGCGAAGAGGTACTCGTCGGTGCCGGTGCGACGGCCCAGCTCGACGGCGGCATCGGCGACCTCCATCCGCTCGGGCAGGTGGTCGACGGTCAGCCGAGCGGCCTGCCAGGCCTGCAGCCGCAGGAACGACGACTCGGGGTCGCCGCTCTCCGGCGGCAGGTCCAGCGGCTCCGACACGTGGAAGGGGTCGGTCGTCAACACGAGCTGGGCGCGGACCCGGGCCGAGCGCACGGGGTCGCTGTCGCCGAGCCGCGCGAGGGCCTCGGTGCACAGAGCGTGCACCCGGCCGGCGACGGCGGTGCTGGGCGTCGTGTGGATCACGGTCGCGGCGTCGGCCAAGGCCGCGGGGTCGTCAGCCGCACGGGCGGCAGCGGCCACCTCCTCGCAGGCCTCGAGCGCCTGCGCGACCGGCCCCGTGGCGTAGACGGTGCGGGCGTGCTCAAGGAGCTCAGCGACGTCTCGCACGGCTGGAGCCTAGCCGCGGGGGGCGAGCTCGGAACTGGTCGCCGGATGGGTGACGGGATGCGTGGTTCCACCGATGCGACGCGGTGCGGACCCTCTCTAGCGTCCCGCCATGAGCGCTTCCAGGTCATCCGCCACCACCTCCCCGGCCCTCGGGCACGGGGACCTCTGGCCCGCCCCCCGCGTCCGGTGGCTGGCGACCGTCTGCCTCGTCGCGTCGCTGCTCGGCGCGGCGTCCGCGGTCGCCATGCTGACCTGGCCGCCGATGGTCCCGGAAGACCGCTACAGCTACCCGTTCGATGCCGTCTGGCACACCGTCTTCCAGCTCTTCTTCGCGGTGCAGCACCTCGGTCTGCTGGCCGGGATCATCGCCCTCGGGCACGTGGCCCGGCGTCTCCCCGGCCGCCGCACCAGGGCCGGGGTGACGGTCTCGGCGCTCGGCATGGTGACGCTCACGGCCGCCGAGCTGCTGAACATCACCGCCGCCCACGCCGCCGTCGGGAGCACCCGCGCCGACCTGGCCAGCGCCGCCTACGGGCCCGCGATGATCCTCGTGGGCGTCGGGTTCCTGGTGGCCGGCGTGGGGGTGGTGCGCAGCCGGCTGCTCACAGGGTGGGGCCGGTGGGTGCCGTTGGCCCTGGGGGCCTACGTCTTCGTCGTGCTGTTCCCCGCGGTGTTCGGTCCGTTGGTCGCGGGTCGGCTCGCGATCGGGGCCTGGATGCTGGGCTTCGCCGCGCTGGGGGTGGCGGTGCGCCGGGCGGTGCCCAGGTCCACGGGCGCATGAGCGGGGTCCTGGCCGGGCCGGCGCGGGGGCTCGTGGCCGTCGGCGCGGTGTGCGGGCTGGCGTGGGCGCCCGGCTTCCGCGGCTGGATGGCACTGATGGCCGGACCGACCAACTCGTCGACCACGTGGTGGGGGACCGTTACTGGTGGCGCTCACCGAGCCACGGATTTTTGGGGCCCTGATCGACACCGGAGCTGGCGGCGGCTCGATCTTCGTGGTCCTGGTCGGGCTCGCCGGCGGCTACGACGTGGTCTGGGTCGAGGGAACCGGGATCATCCGTCGCGAACTGGCGGCGCTGATCGACGCGTCGATTTATGTCCAGGGTGACCTTGCTGCCCAGGAGCAGCGGCTGGTCGCCCGGGACGGCGACATTCCGGAGCAGCAGGAGCACATCGCCCGTTGGCTGGACGAGGAGCTGCCGTTCATGGCGCGCGAGCAGCCCTGGGCTCGGGCCACAGTGGTTGTGGCCGGAACCAGCCAGATCGAACACGACCCGGCGCAGCCCGTCATCCACGTCGACCGATTCAGGCGTCCCCAGATCTTCACTCATGTGGCTCACTGGTCGAGCTTCAGGACCGCGGTGCTGAGGTAGTGGGGCACAGGCACGGGGGGGTCGTTTGCGATGTCGGAGGCGGGCTGTGACGAGCCCGATTCGACTGCGGTAGTGACGGGTCCCGGTCACGAAGATGCTGAGCAAGCCGTCGGGAGACTCGACGATGGCGGGGTCGCACACTCCCCGGCCCATCCACGATGGTGTGTCGGCGGCGTCGGTGTCCAGGACCTTGGTCGGCGGCGACCATGCTGAGCGATCTGGGTCCGGGGTGTTGGCTGTGGACACCCACAGCCCCTGGGGCGGGAAGGGCTTGGTGGCATGCAGATTGGTCCCTCGGCGAGCACCATCGTCCACCCTCTCGTCGTGCGGACGACGGCGTTGTCAAAGAAGCCCTCCTCAGCCCAAGCCCACACGCGCGGGGGTGTCCAACCCGTGAGGCCGTCGTCGCTGGTGGTGGTTCGCAGCTCGTAGTCGGGTTGCTCACCGCGGCCGACTTCGTGAGGGGTCGCCACGTACCACATCACGTACCGATCGCCGTCGTGGACCACCAGGGGCTCGAGTGCACTGGGGCGGGTGCCATCGCCTTGGACCATGGGTTCATCGCGCCTGTTCCATCGCCCCTCGTGGTGCTCGAGGATGCCGATCGCGTATCGGCTGGACGCCCCGACATCTCGTCGCCCCAGAGCGGCCCGCGTAGTAGATGCGGGGATGACGGACCTCGGTGCCGGGTAGGTAGGAGAGTGTGTGTACGCCGCCGTCGTCCCAATGGTGGCGTGGCGGGTCGGCAAGGAGCGGGCAGGCTCGGCCCCTGCGATCGACCGTGATCTCCCAGGTGGCGGTAGCCGGATCAGCCGAGGCGGGCGCGGTCGCGCAGTACAGGTGGTTGCGGAAGGAGGTTGAGTAGCCACCGAGGAAGAGCACCCAGGCGTCGTCGACAAGGTGGATGTCGCCATTGCCGAGGCCCAAGACGCCGCGCGGCATCGGACCCTCGACCATGTCCCAGGGCATCCGCGCGTCCGTGATGGTCACCCATGCACGGTAGTGCGGCGTGTAAGCCCAGATTGCGGTTAGCGCGAGGGCCGTCACATGCGGGATGTGCTCGCAAAGATCAGGAACCCGCCGCGACGACGTCGCGGGGTCTCGGTAGCTCCGGCGCCGGTGCCCGCACGGGATCGGCCATCGGGACGGCGTCGTCAGCTGTGCGGTTCAACCCGCCACATGCCCCATCGTCAGACACCGCCGCCGATCACGGCCCGCTCGCGCCTCGGTAGGCCCGGGTCTTGGCGATGTTGCCGCACCGGGCCATGGAGCACCAGCGTCGACGCCCCGGTCGGGAAGCATCGACGAACAACAGCCCGCAGTCCTCGGCGGCGCACTCCCGCACCCGAGCGCCCATCGGGCCTGTAAACAGAGTGATCCCCTCTCGAGCAATGTGCGCCAGCGCCTGGTCCACCGCGACGACGGGCAGGACGACCGCACCGGATGCATCCATCCAGGCTGGCAACACCGGACCCAGCGCGAGGCCGTTGATGACCTCGACGTCATGACGCCGGAACGCTCTGCCCGCAACGTGGCGGCGACCGCAATGGAACAGCGCCTTCCGAAGTGACCGGAAGGCCGGCAGCCCTGCGCCCTGGGCCACGTCCCGCTCTAGCAGGACCCCCAGCCAGTAGGCCAGAGCCGGCTCGTCGGCGACCAGATCCGCCTCGACCCACTCACCCACGCCACCGGTGTGGGCAATGTCCAGAGCCACGCTCCCGGAGGCAAGGAGCCGACGTTGCCACGCAGGGAGGCTTGCGCGACTCACCACCATGACACCAGTATGACCGGTGTCGCCGTCTCATCAAGGAGGAGCGCCATGACCGTTCAGTACCTCAATCCCCCGGAGCTGCTGCAGAGCCCGAACTTCTCGCAGGCCGTGGTCGTGGAGCAGCCCGCGCGGACCGTCTACGTCGGTGGCCAGAACGGCGTGGACGCCAACGGAGCGGTGGTCGGGGACCTGGCAGAGCAGACCGCCCGGGCCGTCGACAACGCCAAGGTCGTCCTGGCGGCCGCCGGCGGACAGCTCAGCGACGTCATCTCCTGGACGGTCGCGGTCGTGGACGGCCAAGACCTCCGCGCTGGGTTCGGTGCCATGCAACCGGCCCTCGCCGGTCGAGAGCACCCGCCGGTCGTCACCGTCCTGCTGGTGGCCGGACTCGCCGTGCCGGGAGCGCTCGTGGAGATCAGCGCCGTCGCGGTCCTGGCATGACCGGCCAGACGCAGGATGCTGGCTGGCAGGTCGGTGCCCGCCGGACGCTCCCCCTGGAGCTCGCCGAGTCCTGGGAGTTGCTCACCCGCCCGCCGTGGCTGGATCGCTGGTCCGGGCTGGCTGCCCTCGACCGAGACGACCCGGCCGTACGAAGCCTGACCGCAACACGCGTTGTCCGGGTCCGGACGCGTGACTCCCTCGTGCAACTGCGGGTACAGGCCGCCGTGTCCGGCACCACGGTCGCCTTCCACGAGGACCACCTGCCCGACGAGCAGGCCAGGAACCTGCGAAAAGCCTACTGGGCTCAAGTGCTAGACGACCTCGAGGCAGCCGTGTCTGCCTTCTGACGAGAGTAGGCCCGGCTGCGGCATGCTGCGATCAGATCCGCAGGCGGCGTCGCGGGACATCGGAGTCGTGCCGCCGCTCCCGCGCCGTTACTTGCACTCGCCAGGGACGCGGCGTCTTCGGGGTGCAGCTACGGTTCTGTAAGGCTCAACCCTTCACGCGATAGGCGTCTCGGCGATGGGCGATGTCGACGACGCTGACCGTCTGGTTTTCGTCGTCGATGCGGTAGATAACGCGGTAGGTACCCCGGCGTGCGCTGTGACGGTCCTCCAGCGGTGCATGCAGTCGCTTTCCGACACGGTGGGGGTTGTCCAGCAACGGGCCGACGATGAACTCGTAGGCCGCTAGCGCCACGGCCTCGGGCAACGTCTCGGAGAGCTGTCGGCGCGCTGTTGGGGTGATTCTGAGGACGTATCGGTCAGCTGGGGAGCTCACGCCTCAGGCCGGTGGCTCCGACGTTCCATCGCTGCCGCCAGATCAGACTCGGACTCGCCTTCGCCGGCGGCCAGCTCAACCTCAGACATACTCAGCCGTCGCATCGTCTCCGGGTCGGACAGGATTGCGAGGGTTTCCTCAAGGGACTCGAGATCCTCGGGCGCGACCAGCACCGCGGATGGTCTCCCGTGGACAGTCACGGTGATGCGCTCATGCTGTCCGCTGACCCGGCTCACGACCTCGGACAGGTGGGCCTTCGCCTCCGCGAGCGACATCGACGTTGTCATGGTCACAAGTATGACTACTGAGCGGTCGGTTGTCCACATCTGCGAGGTGTCTGCGACCGCGCTCCGGACAGCATTGGCAGCGTCCGCTGTCGGCAAGTGGAACGTCTTGCTGAACGAGGCGGCCAGTTGGTCACGGCGCCGTGCCCGGTTCAGCCTCAGGTCCCAGCTGGGTCCGCCGGCACCGGCTATACCCACCACGTCGTGATCGACCCGCGCCGTACCGATAGTCGAACGGCAACTGGCGCAGCCGGCGCGTCTTGCACCCCGACCCAGCCTGGCGTTGGTTCCAATGGTGTCGGTGGAGTGGTGCGCCCGGTCTACCCGCTGGCCGTTGAGGCGGTTGGGCGATCGTGTGGAGCTCACCCACGCCCCGCTGATTCGTGACGACCCCGACAGCACTAACCCGCTGTCACGAACCGAGGTGGGATTCGAACCCACGAAACGTTGGTTAAACGTTCAATGGTTTTCAAGACCGTCAGCTGTACCGGCCCTGCGCGTTCCCGCTCATCCGGAGGGGCTGGGGCACCGCTCAGGCACGGCGGCAGGAACCACCTTGCTGGACTCCACTCAGCGTCGATGCGCCGAGAGCGACCGCCCTGGCGGCGATCTCGCGCTAGGCCCCGCTCGCTCACACCATCCTGACAGGGAGGGTCCTGGCAGCCGCGGACGAGGGTGAACGAGCCGGTTGGCATTGGCCCCACGTTGACTACGAGCCCCACCTGCATGCCTCGTACCGGGACTCCATCAGGCCCTGGCTCCCGAAGCGGACCTAATGCGCCTCACCCGGTAGCCGACCGTCTACTGAACCAGGGAGATCATGAACGTTGCTTCTCCGGAGCAGTTATCGCTCCCTGTCGCGGACAGCACCACGTCAGGTCCGAAGACAGGAACCGCTCCGCAGTCTCCTAATCCACTGCACACGTCGTAGCGTCACCTGGGTAACGTGACGACGCCAAGCACTTCGCTCCCCGCCGCGAACACCAGGGCGACCGATGCCTCGTCCGTCTCGTTCGACGTCCCCGCCACGCGGCCCCCCGTGTCAGCTGCGACGACCGCAGGAGGCACGTATCGGCAGACCACCACCAACGCGGACGCGTACCGCTCCCGCATCAGCGAACCGAGCTCGACCTCACCACCGCTATCGAGGGACTCGTCGACGGCCGCCCGGACCTGAGCCCCCACGTGTCCCTCGACAGGGACCAATAGGTGCCTCCGTTTATCACCACGACATGAAGACACAACAGGCCGCCTACCCACGACCTACGACTCACCCCGACCCTCCCGGCTGTCTGCCCCCGATGCTGCCCGCCCCGTCGCCGGGTGACGCAGCTTGCGTCGGCTGAGCTTTCCGACCGAGCTCACGCTATCGCCGGCGGCTCGTGCTGATCCGGCCCCCTCCCCGCCGCCAACCGGAGCCCCGCGTGCATCGCGGGCGGCGACGTCAGCGGCGGCTGCGCGCGTGCCGTCGGGGATCGGCTGCCGGACGCCCGAGCGATGCTTGCGGCCTACGTCTGATGTGCCGTCCCCGCCGCGGAACGGCATGAGGCGCCTGTAAGACTGGTCGAGAGAACTTCTCGACCAGCAAGAAAGCGAAGGCCAGGGAAGGGTGAGAGGCGAGACGCCGTACCAGAAGGAGGGGGGCGTGGGGCGGCTACAGCACCCGCCTTGTGCTTAAGGTGTCCACTCTTCGAGGCAGGCGAGGGCCAATGTGATCGAGTTCCGCTCTGTGTCCAAGCAGTTTCCCGACGGCACACTGGCCGTCGAGGACTTCAACTGCACGCTCCCCTCACGGAAGACGACGGTATTCGTCGGGTCCTCCGGCTGCGGCAAGACCACGCTGCTGCGGATGATCAACCGGATGGTCGAGCCGACCTCCGGCCAGATCCTCGTCGACGGCGAGGACGTCGCCCAGCAGGACAAGGTCAAGCTGCGACGTAGTATCGGCTACGTGCTGCAGGCCTCCGGGCTGCTGCCCCACCGCAAGGTCGTCGACAACGTCGCCACCGTGCCCATGCTCAACGGCGTGGCCAAGTCAACGGCCCGGGAGGCGGCGCTGGAGCTGCTCGACAAGGTGGGCCTGGACCGCGGGCTGGCCGACCGCTACCCGCGGCAGCTCTCCGGTGGTCAGCAGCAGCGGGTGGGGGTCGCCCGGGCGCTGGCCGGCGACCCCAACATCCTGCTGATGGACGAGCCCTTCGGCGCCGTCGACCCGATCGTGCGCGAGGACCTGCAGGTCGAGCTCAACCGGCTGCAGCGAGAGTTCGGCAAGACCATCGTCTTCGTCACCCACGACATCGACGAGGCCTTCGTCCTAGCCGACCAGGTGGTGATCCTGCGCAAGGGCGGCCGGATCGCGCAGGCCGGCACCCCGGCCGAGATCCTGGCCGACCCGGCCGACGACTTCGTCGCCTCCTTCGTCGGCGCCGACAAGGGCAAGCGTCAGCTCAGCCTCCAGCAGCGCGAAGGCGACGGCGGCGCCACCCTGGTGGTCGACGCCGAGGGCCGCCCCCTGGGCGTCCTGCGGCGGGAGACCCGGTGAACTGGACGCTCAACAACCTTGACCTGATCCGCGAGTACACCCTCAACCACGTCCAGCTGGCCATCGTGCCGATCGTGCTGAGCTTCGTGCTGGCCCTGCCCCTGGGTTGGCTGGCCAACCGGACCCGGTGGTCGCGCGTGGTGGTGATCACGACCGGCAGCGTGCTGTACACGATCCCATCGCTGCCGCTGTTCGTGATCCTGCCGACGATCCTGCCGACCCGGGTCCTCGACGAGACCAACCTGGTGGTGGCGCTGACCATCTACGGCGTGGCGATCATGACCCGCTCGGCGGCCGACGCGCTGGCCGCCGTCGAGCCGACCACCGTCGATGCCGCGAGCGCGATCGGCTTTTCGGCGGCGGGCCGGTTCTTCCGCGTCGAGCTGCCGCTGGCCGGCCCGGTGCTGCTGGCCGGCATCCGGGTGGTCTCGGTGAGCACCATCGCCCTGGTCTCGGTCGGGGTGATCATCGGCTCGGAAAACCTCGGGTTCTTGTTCGCCGATGGCAAGCGTCGGGGGCTGCTCGAGCAGGTCGTGGTCGGGATCCTGATCAGCCTGCTGCTGGCTCTGGTCTTCGACCTGTTGATCGTCGCCCTCGGCAAGCTGTTGATGCCGTGGACCCGCGGTGACCGGACCTTCTCGCGCCGCGGCGCGGCCCTGGTCGAGCCCGACCCGGCCGGCCCGATCGCCGGCGACGGCCCGTCCCTGGAGTCGTCGGCACTCGAGCCCGCACCCACGCAGGGCAGGGCACGCTGATGGGTCCCTTCCTCAGCGCGCTGCGCTGGATCACCGACGGCGCCAACTGGCAGGCCGGCAGCCGCAGCCCGCTGCCCATCCAGGACCGGCTGGTTGAGCACCTGACCTACACTGCGATCGCCGTGGTCATCGCCGCCCTGATTGCCCTGCCCCTGGGCTTTCTGATCGGCCACACCGGAAAGGGCCGGCAGTTCGTCATCGGGTTCACCGGCGCGATGCGGGCCGTGCCCACCCTAGGCCTGCTGTTCTTCCTGCTGATGGTCTTCGGCTACTTCCTGTCCTTCGATACCGCCCCCATCGTCGGCGCGACCATCTCCTTCGTGGTTCTGGCCATCCCCTCGATGCTGGCCGGCGCCTACTCCGGTCTGGAATCTGTCGACCGGCAGACCATCGACGCGGCGCGCGCCAACGGGATGACCGAGTGGCAGATTCTCTGCCGGGTCGAGATCCCGCTGGGGCTGCCGCTGATCATCGGTGGGGTGCGCGCCTCGGTGCTGCAGGTGATCGCGACCGTTACCATTGCCTCGTACGCTGGCCTTGGCGGCCTGGGTCGCATCATCACCAGCGGCATCGGCTTCGCCGACTACGACCTGATCCTCGGTGGCGCCCTGTTGGTCACCGCCCTGGCCCTGGCCGTCGATGCCGTCTTTGCCGTGCTGCAGCGCCTCACCGCGACCCGCGGGCTGACCGACGGCACCCAGGGGCCCCGACGTTCCATCCGCCCGCGCTCCGGCGCCGGTTCCAGCACGACCCCCGCCACCTCCGGTGGCACCGCCCGAACACCACCCCGCGCGTCAATCGACGCGTGAGACGAAGGGACACCCCCATGCTCAGCACCTCCCGCCTCTCCCGCCTCGGCGTGGCCGCGCTCGGGATCGGCCTCGCCACCACCCTGGCCGCCTGCGGCTCCAGCGACCCGACCGCGGCCGGCGACTCGAGCGAGGGCGGTGGCGGCGAGACCGTCGTCGTCGGCTCCTTCGCCTTCCCCGAGAGCGAGATCCTCGGAGAGATCTACGCCCAGGCCCTCGAGGCCAACGGTGTCGATGTCGAGACCCGCTTCAACATCGGCCCGCGCCAGCAGACGATCCCCGCCCTCCAGGACGGCTCGATCAACTTGATGCCTGAATACAACGGCAACCTGCTGGCCTACTACGACCCCGAGTACACCGAGCGCACCACCGCGGACGTCGACGCCGCACTGGTCGACGCCGTCGCCGCCGACAACCTGGAGATCCTCGACTCCGCCGAGGCCGAGGACAAGGACGCCTACGTGGTCACCCGCGCCACCGCCGACGCGGCCGGCCTCACCTCGATCGGCGACCTGGCCGGCTTCACGCCGTTCACCCTGGGCGCCAACCCGCAGATGGCTGAGCTGGGCTACGGCATCCCGGGCCTGGAGAGCTTCTACGGCGTCAATGTCGCCGACGTGACGTTCCTCCCCATCGAGGACTTCGGCGGCCCCGACACCGTCAAGGCGCTGGTCGACGACACCGTGCAGGTGGCCGACATCTTCACCACCTCGCCGGCCATCAGGTCCGAGGATCTGGTGGTGCTCGAGGACCCCGAGAACATGATCTCCTCGCAGAACGTCATCCCGCTGATCGCTAAGAGCGCGGTGACCGACCAGATCAGAGAGACCCTCAACAGCATCTCCGCCGAGCTCACCACCGACGACCTGATCGCGCTGCGCGAACGGGTCGAGGGCGACGAGAAGGCCTCGGCCAGCACCGCGGCGACGGACTGGCTCGAGGACAAGGGTCTGCTCTGACCCCTGCGATCCCGCACCCCGTCCGAGGCCCTCTCGCCCGTGTGGTGGGGGGGCCTCGCCGCGTCCCGGGTGCTCGCCCTCGGCCAGCACCCGGGCGCTCCGTGTCGCCGGAGGGGAGCTCGACGCCCTGCTCACCCGCCTGCTGGACGAGCGGCCCCAGGGGCCACGCGACGACGTGATCAGCGTGCTAGCGGCTGCGCGCGACCGTGGCGAGGCCACGGTCGAGGACGTCCTCGGCGTCGCGGGCCTGCTGCTGATCGCCGGATTCGAGACGACGGTCAACCTGATCGGTAACCCTTCCGTCTTCGACCCGGGACGCACCGGCGAACCCGAGCACCTGAGCTTCGCCACGGGGATCCACTACTGCCTCGGCGCACCGCTCGCCCGCCTCGAGGGACAGGTCGCCTTCCGTCTCCTGGCCGAACGGTGGCCGCGGCTGCTCCTGGTGCCGACATCGCGACGCCGCGCCGGCGCCACCATCCGCGGCTACTCCCGGCTGCCGTTCACGCTGTGACGACGCCACCACAGCGACGACAGGACCACCTCGCACGGGCGAGGTCATGACGGCCGGCATCTCCGACACGTCCCACAGCAGCCGGACGTCTTGCCCCCGGCGGGCGCGGGGGACGGGCAGTCGAGGGTGCCGCGAGCGTGTCGGCGGAGGCGCCTGTGGATAACAGCGCCCGGCGCGTTGACGACTTCCATGCAGGGCGGCATGATCGTTCTCAGCGGAGGGCGTGGGATTCGAACCCACGAGACGGGTGGTGACCCGCGCAACGGTTTTCAAGGACGCTGATCGCAGGATCATCGCGCGGGCGAAAATGGCAAAGGCCAGGTCAGCACGGGTACGACCGTCCGCGGGCGGACGCCGATGTGCACCCTCGTGCGGGCGGGAATGGCACGCGAATGGCACGCGAGCGACGCCAGGTCAGACGATGCTGGCGCCCTTCCTACGGTTGCACGGGCCGCAGAGGATCTGCAGGTTGTCCTCCGTGCTCCCGCCGCCGAGCGACACCGGGATGACGTGGTCGTACTGGAGCTCGACGCCGAAACCGCACGCGCAGCATGCACCCCCGTCGCGCTTCCAGACCAGCTGCTTCACGTCCGGGGGGATCGGGGCCTGACCCATCGCTGCCACGGTCATCGCTCGGTTCACGCGGTCGTTATGCCGCATCGCTCGGGTCACGAGGAGTGCATACACCGCCTCCTGGCCCAATCCTTCGTTGTCGCTGTGCCAGCGATCGGCATGACGCCAGTAGGTCCGATCTCCCACCGACATGTACTCGACGGGATTCCGCGCCGACTGGGCCTCCATCGAACGGAACTCAGCCACGGGCAGGCGCCGGGGGGACAAGTGCTGCTTGCGCCCGACCTGGAGCAGGCGCCCTGGGTCGACAAGGTCGCGCTCAACGAGCTCTGCGGCAGGCTCGGTCTGGCGCTCGCGGAGATGCGCTCTCCGGCCCCTCCGCTGCCTGCGCCTCGGTTACCGCGAGGCTGAGGGAGGACGGCTCACCTGGCTGCTCGTCGGGCGGTACGGCGTGGTCGGCAACCCGGTCGTCCGGACGCTCGTGACGAGCGGGGAGACGGCGACAGCGGCCGTCGTCGTCCGGCGCACGCATTCGGCAGTGAGCTGCTCTGCTGCGCGGCGCGCGGCCTGGGCCTGAGCGGCCCGTCCTGCACCTGGCGCAAGCGTGCCAACGACTCGGCCAGCGAGCTCAGGTGCGACAGCAGCGCCAGCAGCTGGCGGGTCTCGGCTTGCTTGACCAGCCGGGTCCCGAGCAGGGCTCCCGCGGCGCTGCGAGCGGTGCGGCTGCGCGCGGTGGCCGGCACGGTGCGGCGGTGCAGGTCGCGGGCTGCGCGGTCGTAGGAGTCGGCGGCGGCGCGCAGCGGGCCGCCGCGCTTGCGCTCGACGAGCCAACTGACCGCGTTGAGCATCTCACTGGCCGCCGCAGCGGCGGCTTGGGCCGCCGCCCGGTCGGCGGGGCTGGCCTGGGGGCCGCTGGCGTGCCGGATCTGCTCGGCGGCTTCGCGCACCGAGTCCTGCGCGGACAGCCACGGCCGGAGCCGTTCGAGGTCGGACAGGTCCACCTCCGCCTGCGGTCCGCCGTGGGTCGTCCTGTTCCGGCGCGGCGGCTCGGTGCTTCCACCGGTGTGCTGACCGCCTGGGACCTTGGCGGCTCCGCCCGGCTGGTCCCAGCGGGCGCGCAGCTGCGGCAGGCTCAGGTCGGGGGCGAGCTTCCCGCCGCCAAACCAGATCGTCTGTCCATCACTGCTGCTGCCGGTGCCGCAGGGCAGGAGCGCGACGGCGTAGCCGGTGACCTCGTCGGGATTGCGGGTGCTGTACCGCTCACGGACCTGGACCCCGGACAGTCGAAGCCGGTCGGCGGATTCCTCCCAGTCCTGCGACCCGGCCAGCGCCACCCGGACGCGGCCGCGCAGCACCTCGCGATCCGGACCGGCTGGTGGCCGCAGACCTGCTTTGGCGCCGGCACGAACGGCTGCCTGGTGCTTGCGGAGCTCCCCGCGGGTCGTCTCCCGACCGGCCGTTCGATCCACCGGGCTGGTCGGCGTGAGGTGGTACTGCCGTTCGACGTCGAGGCTGACCTCGCGGGCGCGGTAAAGGCGTGATGCGGGAACACCCGACGGCCGTCCTGGCGCACCAGGGTCGCGACGACGTGCATGTGGGTGTCGGCGTGCCGGACCGCGACCCAGCGGACGGCGTCGATGTCCCCGTCCTTGGCCAGTCCCAGCCGGTCGAGGTACTGCGCCGCGATGTCACCCCACTCGGCATCGGTCAGCGTCCTGTCGTCAGGTGCGGCGCTGATCGCTAGGTGGTAGACGGGTTTGGCGTCCTTGCTGACGCCGCCGGCCCTCACGGGAGCGTCGAGCAGTCCGGCAAGGCGAGTCACGTCGGCCCGACCGGTCGACCTGCGCTGCGGCGCGAGCAAGGCCCACGCCGCCGCGCCGCGCCGCGCCAACCCACCAGGGCCCGCCTGGGTCTGGCGCCGGAGCAGGCGACACCTGGGCTGTGGCGCCCAGGCGGTGTTCCAGTAGTCGATCCCTACTGGGAGAAAGGTCAGGGCGCAGCAGCAAGGCCGGAGATGGACGTCGGGCGAGGATCCCTGGCTACTCTGGAGTGATGAAGCAGCCGACTGCCGCGACACGACGGCTCCATGCTGCCCTGACGCTTCACCGGAGTCGCATGGGTGATGTGCTGGATCGGTACGGTGCTTACAACCTACGCATGTTCGGGTCAGTGGCGCGTGGCGACGCTCGTGAGGACAGCGACCTGGATCTCCTCGTAGATCTGGTACCTGGCGTCGGGAACGAGTTGCTCCGGGTGTCCGGGCTCGCCGAGGAGCTGAGCGCGCTGCTGGGCGTCCGAGTCGACGTCTTGGCGGCACCGCTCCTGCGTGATGAGGTCTCGGCCACCGCCCTTGCAGAAGCGGTGGCCGTGTGAGCTGTTCGGACGCAGACCGCATGACTTCAAGCAGGAGCACGCGAACACGCCGTGGTCCTCCATCGCGGGGCTTCGCAACGTCGTTGTCCACGAGTACTTCCGCGTCGACCCGGACATGATCCGCGACATCGTCGACACCCAGCTGGCACCGCTACTGCTCGACATCGGCTGAGCGTCAGGTTTCCTCCCACCGGGCACCCGCGTCTGGAGGGCGGCCAGCTGTCACCGTTCTCGCACGTGCAACCGAGCAGCGTCCTCCCGGGGTTGTCGGGAGTTGCCCGACGCCTGAATTGGCCACTTGTCAGCGGTCCGGCCGAGCCAAGCTCAGGAGGTGCGCCATGAGCGCGCTGCTTGTCGGGCACGACCGATGCTCCATCGACCAACGAGACCTGAGTGCGCAACGCAATGCCCTGCTCGATCTCGGCATCGAGTCGGCGGGATCTATGTCGACCACGGCCTGACCCACGCCTACGTCCGTGACTGTCGGGAGGAGCTTGCGGCTCGATCCCTCGTCGCTGGTGTCGCGGATGGACCGTCGGGGCTGCCCGTCGGCACCACCTGGGGTCGTTCGGGGGGCTGGGGGCTCGTGCCTGAGTGGTGCCCCGGCCCGCCGGAACCAGGAAGAATGTGCTGGTCAGGGCCGGTACGAGCCGGCGGTCTTGAAAACCGT
>CAZEYA010000072.1:0-14462 GCA_964516515.1 uncultured Kineosporiaceae bacterium
GCTGCTCGGCCCTCTGGCGCCCCGGCTGCTCGTGCTGCTCGGCCTCCTGCCGCTCCTGCCCGCTCAGTCGAGAGACCTCAGCAATCTCCAGTGCTGTGGCCGTGGCCCAACGGCGCCGACCGGCTCGTCGACGCCCAGCGGCATCGACTCGCAGAGGTCGAACACCCCCGCGGCCGGGCCTGTCGTGCGGCCGCTCCCGGCCTCGACCCGCCAGATCCGGCTCTCCCCGATGTCCTCGGCCCGCAGGGCGCCCCGGTCGTGGTGCGACCACCACGCCTGGCGTTCGCGCCAGCAGCCGAGCACCTGGCGGACCACGTAGAGCCGTTCGCGCCACACAAAGGCCACCGGACCGGCCTGCTGCAGCCGGACATCCACCGTCTCGTTGTAGCGACGCATGCGACCTCCAAGATCGAACTTATGTTCTATAGAACAGATGTTCGGAGCGTACGGCTTCCACCGCGGCCCGTCCACCCCTTCGATCGAATGACGGTCCGGTGACGCGGTCCGGTGCGTGGTGTCACACCACCGATCACCCGCGTTGGACCGGGTACCGGACGAGAAGGGAACACCCATGATCGAGAGCACACCCGGTTCGATGCGCCGCACGCGCCGCTGGCTCATCGCCGCGGCAGTGATCGTGACGATCGGCCTGGCCGTCGGCCTGTCCCTGTTCCAGCCGTGGCGTGTCTTCACCAACCGGACAGTCGTCGAGGCGTTGCCATCGGTCGCCGCAGCGCCCACCAGCGCGGCACTCACCCCAACAGCACCCACCACCCCCGCACCGACACCGACAAGTACCCCGACCGCGGCGTCGGCGGCTCAGCTCCAACCGAGCCCACAGGGCGAGCCGGCGCCACAGATCCAACCGACACCGCAAGGCGAGCCGGCACCTCCGCCGACCGCCGCGCCGGCGGTCATCACGCTCGCGACCGGCAGCCTGATCAGTCATGAGCACGACACCACCGGCACCGTCTCGCTGCTGCAGCTGCCGGATGGCACGCGGATCGTCCGGCTGGCAGGGCTCGAAACCTCCGACGGCCCCGACCTCCGCATCTGGCTCACCGATGCCCCTGTGATCGAGGGCCGTGACGGCTGGTTCGTCTTCGACGACGGCCGCTCCGTCGACCTCGGGTCACTCAAGGCCAACCGCGGCGACCAGAACTACGAGATTCCGGCCGACGCCGATATCGACGGCTTGACCAGCCTCTCGATCTGGTGCCAGCGGTTCTCGGTCTCCTTCGGGGCGGCCGAGCTGCTGCCTGCCTGAACCGCGCCGAGATCCGGGCCACATCACATCCGTGTCCGACCCTGGGCCTACGGTTGGCCCATGACCCAGACCGGCCTGGAGATCGCCGCCCCTGACACCATCACCGATCACCCGGCAGTCAACCGGGTGCGCGCGGCGCTGGCGGCACACGGCGTGGATCGTCGCGTCACCATCCTCGACGGCAGCGCCCGCACAGCCGCCCAGGCGGCCCAGCAACTGGGCGTCGACGTCGGCCAGATCGCCAACTCGCTGGTGTTCCGGCTCGGCCCCGCCACCTCACCCGAACCGCTGCTGATCCTCACCTCGGGTAGGCACCGGGTCGACACCACCATGGTCGCGGGCCTGCTGGCTGTCGAGGGGGTGCACCGCGCGGATGCCGATCTGGTCCGGGCCGCGACCGGCTTCACCATCGGTGGCGTCTCGCCGGTCGCGCACCCGGCACCACTGCGAACCCTGGTCGATGCCGCGCTGGCCGACTACGAGGTGGTCTGGGCGGCGGCCGGCCATCCGCACGCCGTCTTCCCGACGACCTATGACGAGTTGCTGCGCATCACCGGCGGCACAGCTGCGGTCGTCTCCGGGCAGTGATGTCGACACCGCGCCCCGATCACCGCCGGGTGGACCACCGCTGGATACCGGTGCCGGCCGTGCTGGCCGCCCTGACCATCCTCAGCCAGATCACCTATCCCTTGTTCACCGGGCGAGCGCTGACCGCGGTGACGATCTCCGTCGTCGTGCTCTTCGCCGCGGCCAGTCTCGCTCATGCCGCCAACTCCGCCGGCGTCCGCACCGCCCTGACCGTGCTCGCCGTCGCGGCCGGGTGCGGGTTGACCTCAGAGCTGATCGGCGTCGCCACCGGATTCCCCTTCGGCGACTACGCCTACGCCGGGACGCTGGGTCCCTCGATCGCCGGCGTGCCGCTGATCATCGGCTTGGCCTGGGTGATGATGGCGTGGCCCGCCTTCCTGCTGGGCCGGCGGCTGGCGGCCGGGCTCCGCGGTCCGTGGCGGCGCGTCGCTGTCGCCGCAGCCGGCGGCGTGGCCCTGGCGTCATGGGACCTCTTCCTCGACCCCCAGATGACGGCGGCGGGTCACTGGGCGTTCGCCGACCCCTCGCCGGGGCTCCCCATGGTTCCCGGTGTCCCGCTGACCAACTACGCCGGCTGGCTCCTGGTGTCGGTGCTGATCGTCGCAATCCTGGACCGCGCGGTGGCGACGACGGACGGCGCGTCGCCGGCCGTGCCGGCCGCCCTCCTCGGCTGGACCTGGCTCGGCTCGACCCTGGCCAATGCCGTCTTCTTCGACCGGCCCTGGGTGGCGCTCTACGGCTTCATCGGGATGGGGCTGGTCGTCGGCCCCTACCTGTGGCTCCTGCTGCGCGCCTCCCGACGTGCCGACGAGCGCGACGCGGCCAGGGCGGCGACGACCCTCGCCACCCGATGACCCTGACTCGCGCCGGCCGGGTCCTGACCCTCGCGGGCACCGCGCTGGCGACCGCACTGACGGCGCACACCGTCCTCAACAGCCGCTACCTGCGCCGTCCATTGCCAGTGGACACCACCGTCTGCGAACGGGTCAGCATCCTGGTGCCGGCCCGCAACGAGGCGAGCACGCTGCCGACCCTGCTGGCCTGCCTGCGCGCCCAGCGAGGCCTCGCCGAAGCCGAGATCATCGTGTTGGACGACGCGAGCACCGACGGCACCCGTGATGCGGTACTCGCCGGGCAGGCAGCCGACCATCGGGTCCGGCTGATACCCGGCAAGCCGTTGCCGGCCGGTTGGCTCGGTAAACCGCACGCCTGCCATCAGCTCGCCCAGGTGGCGACCGGATCCGTGCTGGTGTTCGTCGATGCCGACGTCGTCCTCACCCCGCATGCCATCGCCGCGACGGTGTCCCTGCTGCGCGCGAGCGGCTTGGACCTCATCTCGCCCTATCCACGGCAGGTCACGATCACCCCGGCCGAACGCCTGCTGCAGCCGCTGCTGCAATGGTCCTGGCTGACCACACTTCCCTTGCGAGCAGCCGAAGGATCATCGCGCCCCAGCCTTTCCGCAGCCAACGGGCAGCTCATCGCCATCGACTCGACCGCCTACCGAACCGCCGGCGGGCACAGCGCAGTCCGCTCGCAGGTGCTGGAGGACATCGGACTGCTTCGCGCGGTCAAGACGGCCGGCGGGCGAGGCGCCCCCGCCGACGGATCACACATCGCCTCCTGCCGGATGTACCGGTCCTGGCCGGAGATCCGACAGGGCTATACCAAGTCGCTGTGGGAGGCATTCGGCACACGGCCAGGCGCGGCCGCCACGATGGCCGCCCTCGCCCTGGCCTACGTCGTGCCGCCACTGGCAGCGCTGACCGGGTCGCGGGTGGGACTCACCGGATACCTCGCGGGCGTGGCGGGGCGCGTAGTGTCCGGTCGGGCGACCGGGGCTCGCGTCTGGCCGGATGCACTCGCCCACCCCGCGTCGATCGTCGCGGCGGGATGGCTGACGTGGCTGTCCTGGCATGGCAAGCGGCGCGGCACGCTGAGCTGGAAGGGTCGACCCATCCGATGAGGGACCGTGGCTGAGGCCGTCGTCATCGGCGCTGGGCTCGGCGGCCTGGCGGCCGCGATCCGACTCGCCCATGCCGGCCACCACGTGACGGTCTTCGAGCAGGCGCCCGCCCTGGGCGGCAAGCTGGGCCGCTTCGAGCGGGACGGGTTCGCCTTCGACACCGGCCCCAGCCTGCTCACCTGGCCCGACGTCTGGCGGGACCTGTTCGCGCAGACCGGTGAACCGCTGGAGACCCTGACCGACATCGTCTCGGTCGACCCGGCCTTCCGCTACCGCTTCCCCGACGCGACGGTCCTCGACGTACCGAACGCCAGCCCTGCCGGCCTCGCCCAGGCCCTGGACACCACCCTGGGCCCAGGGACCGGCCGGCAGTGGTCCCGGTTCATGTCGCGCGCCGAACGCATCTGGGAGGCCGCACGAGGACCCTTCCTCACCTCACCACTGGACGGGCCGGCGAGCCTGGTGCGCCAGGCCCGCAGGATCGACGACCTGGTCACCATCGCCCCGTGGCGCAGCCTGCGGGACATGGGATCGCACTACCTCCGAGACCCCCGGCTACGGATGGTCCTCGACAGGTATGCGACCTACGCCGGCTCGGACCCTCGGCGGGCTCCGGCGGCACTGGCCACCATCCCCTATGTCGAGCAGACCTTCGGGGCTTGGTATCTGCCCGGGGGTCTGCACCGACTGGCCGAGTTGCTGGGCGAGCGGGCGCAAGCGCTCGGCGTATCCATCCGCACCGGCAGCGATGTGCGCGAGGTCATGGTCAAGGATGTGCCGGGCCCGCGGGGGTGGCGAGCCGTGGGCGTCCGACTCGCTGATCGGACGAAGGTGCACGCGGACCTCGTCGTCGCCAACTCCGACGCCGCCCACCTCTACCACGACCTGCTCCCCGGCCCGCCCGGTGAACTCGGCCGGCGCAGGCTCGCCCGCACCGTGCCCTCGTTGTCCGGTTTCGTCCTGCTGCTGGCGTTGCGGGGCCGCACACCGGGGCTTCGGCACCACACGGTGCTGTTCCCTCGTGACTACGACGAGGAGTTCGACTCGGTGTTCGGCACCGGTGGCCATCGCGGCGTGTGCCGTCCGGCATGGGACCCCACCGTCTACATTGCCGCCCCGGACGACCCGGAACAGCGGCCCGACGACGAGCACGAATCGTGGTTCGTGCTGGTCAACGCCCCCAGGCACACCCCAGGACGGCCGTCGCTCGGGGTCAACTGGAATCAGCCGGGATTGGCGGAGCGGTACGCCGACCGGATCCTCGACGTGATGGCAGAGCGCGGTCACGATGTGCGCGAGCGCCTGCTGTGGCGCGAGATCCGCACTCCCGCCACCCTGGAACGCGATACCCGCAGCCGGGGCGGGGCCATCTACGGCTCGTCAAGCAACGGTGCCCGTTCGGCCTTCCTGCGGGCAGCCAACGCGAGCAACGTCGAGCAGTTGTTCCTGGCGGGCGGGTCTGCCCACCCGGGTGGCGGTATGCCGTTGGTCGGACTCAGCGCCGAGATCGTCGCCCGGCTGGTCGCCGCGGGACCTGACCCCGCCACCGCCCCCGTCGACCCTTGACCCGTGCCGTCCCGCGCAGCCGACCGCCGGTCCCAGGCCACGCTCACATCAGGGGAAAGGCAGGCTCACGTCAGGGCGAAGACAGGCCCAGCCGGCGGTGCACCTCGATCGTGGCGGTGGAACGGTTGAGGGTGTAGAAGTGCAACCCGGGCGCTCCCTCGTCGAGCAGCCGGCGACACAGCCTCGTCGCGGCCTCGACACCCACCTCCCGCACCGCTGCGCTGTCGCCTGCCACGGCTGCCACCCGCTGCGCCAGCCACGCGGGGAATGTCGCCCCGGACAGCTCTGCGAAGCGCTTGACCTGCGAGGCGATAGTCAGCGGCATGATCCCCGGGAGCAACGGCAGGTCGACACCCAGGGCGTCGACGGCGTCGCGCAACCGCAGATAGGGCTCGGGGTCGAAGAAGAACTGGGTGACGGCGAAATCCGCGCCGGCCTCGGCCTTGGTGGCCAGCACCCGCGCATCGTGAGCCAACGAGGGTGATTCAGGATGCCGTTCCGGGAAGGCCGCCACGCCGACGCTGAACGTCCCCAGCCCTCTGACCAGTGACACCAGGTCCACCGCGCGGTCCAGACCGTCAGGATGAGCGGTCCACGGCGAGCCGGGGCCACCCGGCGGGTCACCGCGCAGCGCCAGGATCGAGCGCACGCCGGCGTCGGCGTAGGCACCCACCACCTGCCGCAGTTCGGCGACGCTGCGGCCGACACAGGTCAGGTGCGCCATCGCCGACAACGTGGTCTCGCTGGCGATCCGCTGAGTCATCCGGACCGTGCGGTCCTGGGTGCCGCCGCCGGCGCCGTAGGTGACCGACACGAACGTCGGCGCGACGGCCTCGATCCGGCGCAGCGCCGCCCACAGCGTCGCCTCTCCCGCGTCGTCCTTCGGCGGGAAGAACTCGAACGACACCGAGGCCGTGCCCTCGTGCCGGGCCATCGTCAGCGCCTCACCCACCGTCGGGGCGCTCGCGGGCAGCGTCCGTTGTGCAGGCATGACCGTCAGCCTAGATGCCCCCACTGTCCGCGAGCCGCCACTTTCCCTAGTCTCAGCGGTGATGACGACCCTGCCTTCGCCCGTCTCCGTCGCCGATGTGGTCGGCCGAGTGCGAATCACGCTGGACACCTTCCTGGCGCGCCAGCACGACATCCTCGCCGACGTCGCCGCCGAGGCGACCCCGCTGGTCGCCTGCATCACCGATCTCGTCTCCGGCGGCAAGCGGCTGCGGCCCGCGTTCTGCTACTGGGGCTGGCGCGGCGCGGGCGAGCCGGATTGTCAGGAGATCGTCACTGCAGCGACGGCGCTGGAGCTGTTCCAGGCCGCCGCCCTGATCCACGACGACGTGATGGACGACTCCGCCACCCGCCGCGGTAGCCCCGCGGTCCACCGCCGCTTCGCCATGCTGCACCGGGAGAAGTCGTGGCTCGGCGACGGCGAGCGCTTCGGGATGGCCGCGGCGGTGCTGGCCGGTGATCTGTGTCTGTCCTGGTCGGACGAGATGTTCAGCGGCAGCGGGATCCCGGCTGCGGCGCTGCTGGCGGGGCGTGACATCTTCGACCGTATGCGAACAGAGTTGATGGGGGGCCAGTACCTGGACATGCTGGAGCAGGCGATGTCCGGCACGGGCCCCGATCCGGTGGGACGCGCCCGCCGTGTCATCCGGTACAAGTCGGCCAAGTACTCGATCGAACACCCCCTGCTGCTCGGCGGGCGGCTGGCCGGCGCCGGTCCGGACCTGCTGGACAGCTACTCGAAGTTCGGGCTGCCGCTGGGCGAGGCCTTTCAGTTGCGGGATGACCTGCTGGGAGTCTTCGGCGATCCGGCGCAGACCGGCAAGCCCGCCGGCGACGACCTGCGCGAGGGCAAGCGAACCGTGCTGGTCGCCTTCGCGCTGGAGTGGGCCAGCACCGAGCAGGCCGCGACCGTCAGACGCCTGCTGGGCGACCCGGGCCTGGACGTGGACGGCGTCGACGACCTGCGCAGCATCCTCACCGACACCGGCGCCACCGGCCGCGTCGAGACGCTGATCCAGGACGACGTCGACGAGGCACGCAAGGCGCTGGCCGAGACCGACATCACACCCGAGGCCCGACGCGCCTTCGAGGACCTCGTCACTGCGGCCACCGTCAGGACGGCCTGA
Organism: uncultured Kineosporiaceae bacterium; assembly: GCA_964516515.1. Classification (GTDB taxonomy): domain Bacteria; phylum Actinomycetota; class Actinomycetes; order Actinomycetales; family JBBAYJ01; genus JANNOG01. Next base: position 7,523 of record CAZEYA010000072.1, read on the forward strand.
TCATGGCGATAGTGCTCACCCCGCAGCGCCTGGCCGGCTGGTTGCCTGGCCGCGTCCGTACCGTCACGGGCAGCTCCGATCGCGTGGTCGTGGTGGGCGCCGGCCTTGCCGGACTGTCTGCGGCGATGCGGCTGGCCGGCGCGGGCCGCCAGGTGACCGTCCTGGAGCGCGAGCCCGTGCCTGGCGGCCGGGCGGGTCAGGTCCTGCTCGACGGGCCCACCGGCACCTACCGGTTCGACAACGGGCCGACCGTGCTGACCATGCCGGACCTCATCGCCGACTGCTTCGACGCCCTGGGCGAGGACATGGCGCAGTGGCTGGAGTTGCGCCCGGTCAACCCCATCTACCGGGCCTTCTACGCCGACGGCAGCAGCCTGGACGTCCACGCCGACACCGATCGGATGGCCGAGGAGATCTCCCGGGTCATCTCCCCCGCCGAGGCGGCGGGTTTCCGCCGCTACGTCGACTTCGTCGCCAAGCTGTACCGCTACGAGATGCGCGACTTCATCGACCGCAACATCGACACCCCACTGGACCTCATCACGCCCAACCTGGCTCGACTGGTGGCCATCGGTGGTTTCCGGCGGTTGGCGCCACGCGTGGCGGACTTCCTGTCGGACCCGAGGACGCAGCGGGTGTACTCGTTCCAGTCCCTGTACGCCGGGGTGGCACCGCAGGACGCGTTGGCGATCTACGCCGTCATCGCCTACATGGACTCCGTGGCAGGCGTCTTCACCGCGAGCGGCGGCATGCACGCCATCCCGGAGGCGATGGCGGCGGCCGCAACCAAGCACGGGGTCGAGATCCACTACGGCACCACGGCGACCCGGGTGGAGCACGACGGCCGCCGGGCACAAGCGGTGATCACCGCCGACGGGCAACGCTTCCCGGCCGACGCTGTCGTGCTCAACCCCGACCTGCCCGTGGCCCACGCCGACCTGCTGGGCAAGCCACACCGCAGGGCCACGACGCTTCGGTACTCCCCCAGTTGCTACCTGATGCTTGCCGGCTCGACCCGCCGGTACGGCCACACCGCCCACCACAACATCCACTTCGGCGAGTCGTGGGCCGGCGTCTTCGCCGAGCTCACCTCGGGCCGGCTGATGAGCGACCCGAGCATCCTCGTCTCTCGGCCCACCGCCTCAGACCCCACGCTGGCACCGCCCGGGCGAGAGATCTACTACGTGCTCTTCCCCACTCCCAACCAGACCGCCGGCATCGATTGGGAGGCCGCCGCGCCGAGGTATCGCGAGCACGTCATCTCGCAGCTGGAACAGCGCGGCTACGAGGGGTTCGGTGAGGCGATCGAGGTGGAGGACGTCACCACGCCACTGGACTGGGAGCGTCGCGGCATGGCGGCCGGCGCCCCGTTCGCCAGCGCTCACACGTTCGCACAGACGGGCCCTTTCCGGCCCGGCAACCTGTGGGGTGAGAACGTCGTGCTCACCGGGTCCGGCACACAACCCGGCGTCGGGGTGCCGATGGTGCTGATCTCCGGCCGGCTCGCGGCCGAGCGGATCCTCGGCCGCGACCGGTCGTACCGGTCACGGGCCTGGCGTTGGACTGCCGGCGGGTGATGCCGAGGGGATCCGCGGCGACGGCGCGACCGGCCGATGCCACGTGGCTGCGGCCCCAGGACGCGGCGGACTGGGGCACGATCGGCCCATGAGCGATCGCGACCTCGAGGCCGCCGGCATCACCGACATGGGATTGCGGGCCGCGTACGAGAAATGCCGGCAGTTGCACGCCGAACACGGTCGGACGTACTACCTCGCGACGCTGTTGCTGCCCAGCGGCAAGCGGCCCTACGTCTGGGCGCTGTACGGCTTCGCCCGGTACGCCGACGAGTTCGTCGACTCCTTCACCGATCCCGACCCCGACGCACTGCTGAGATGGGGCGATGCCTTCCTCGACAGCCTGGATCTGGACGGCGGCACGCGAATCAACCCGCAGCGCGACCCGGTCGGGGCGGCCATGCAGCACACCATGCGGCAGTGGGCCATCCCGCGGGCCCATGTCGAGGCATTCCTCGCTTCCATGAAGCTGGACATCACCCAGACCGGCTACGCGACATACCCCGATCTGGAGCGGTACATGTACGGCTCGGCGGCGGTCATCGGGCTGCAGATGCTGCCCGTGCTCGAACCCCTGACGGCCGAGGCGGCGCCCCGCGCCCGCGCCCTCGGCGAGGCGTTCCAGATGTCCAACTTCATCCGCGACGTCGGCGAGGACCTGCGGCGCGGGCGGGTGTACCTGCCCGAGGAGGACCTCGTCCTCTTCGGTGTCACCCGCGACGAGCTCGCCGCGGGTGAGGTGACGACGTCGTTGCGACGGCTGCTGGACTTCGAGATCGAGCGGACCCGGGCGATCTACGCCTACGCCGCGCCCGGGATCGAGATGCTCCACCCCACGTCTCGGGACTGCATCCGCACCGCGTTCACGCTGTACTCGGAGATCCTGCTCGCCGTCGAGCGGGCCGACTACCAGGTGCTGCGGCAGCGGGTCTCGGTGCCGATGACCCGTCGGCTGGCCGTTGCCGGGCCCGGACTGGCGAAAGCGGCGCGCGCCAGGCGGGACGACCGGAAGTGGAAGCGGGCGGCAGCGCCGGTGGCCGAGGACTCCTACAGCGCCATCGCTTGAGCGCGGCGCCTGACCTCGGTCTTGCGTCCGGCTCGCAGCGCGTCGATCGGGCGGCCGCCCACCAGCGTGTCGTCCCTGGTGAAAAGCCACCCGACGGCTTCGGCGGGCCGGAACCCGGAGTCGGCCAGCACCGTGAGCGTTCCTTTCAGCTCCGATAGGGCCACCCCGTCGACGAGGAACAGTTCCGGGATCTGCAGCACGCCGGCAACCCGCAGGGCCAGCACCTCCCCGTCGCTGATCATCCGACGGACCCGGGATACCTCGACTCCGGTCCGCTTGGCCAGGTCAGGCACCGTGACCCAGTCCTGTACGAGAGTGATCAGCGGCTCGTCGGCGCCATCGGTGGCGGGCATTGCCATGGCGCACACCGTGCCACGTCGCCGCTGCGTCGTCACCTCCGGCGCAGCAGCGGCGGTGCGGCGGTGACGACGCATGCCCTGCGGCTTCCTACACTCCCAACGTGGAGTTGGCCGTTCAGGACCCGCGAGTCGGCGTTGTCGTCGGCCAGCGGTACGAGATCCTGGCCCGAATCTCCCGCGGCGGGATGGCGACGGTGTACCGCGCCCTCGACGTCAGGCTGGACCGCGAGGTCGCCCTGAAGGTCATGCATCCGCACCTGGCGGAGTCGCCGCGCTTCCTCACGCGGTTCCAGGCCGAGGCCCGTGCCGCTGCCAGGCTGGCCCACCCCGCCATCGTCAGCGTGGCCGACCAGGGTGTCGACGGCGAGATCGTCTGGCTGGCCATGGAACTGCTGCCGGGGGAGACAGTCCGTGACCAGCTCAACCAGCGCGGCGCCTTCACCCTCGGCGAGGCCGCGAACGTCATGGAATGCCTGTTGGCGGGGCTCGGCGCGGCCCACGACGCCGGGATCATCCACCGCGACATCAAGCCCGAGAACATCCTCGCCACGCTCGCCAGGCCCGACGGCCCGCAGGCCGCCTACAAGGTGAGCGATTTCGGGCTGGCACGGGCGCTGTCCGGCGTGGGAAGCCTGACGGAGTCGGTGCTGGGCACGCCCGCCTACATCGCGCCCGAACTGGCCCGCGACGGCCAGGTGGACGCCAGGGTGGACCTGTACTCCGCCGGCATCGTGTTCTTCGAGTTGCTCACCGGCCGGCAACCGTTCACCGCCGGCTCCGCCGTCCAGGTGATCCTCGCCCACATCAACACCGACGTGCCGCCGGTCTCGCGCGCGGTCGGCCGGGCGTTCGGCGAGCAGAGCGACGAGATCGACTCCCTCGTAGCCTGGGCGTGCGAGCGCGACCCTCAGCTGCGGCCCGCGAACGCGGCGGACTTCCTCGGCGAGCTCCGCCGCGTCTTCGCCGCCTTCTCCCGCGAGGCCATGACGCGCAGTGCGGCCGGCTCGCCGGAGAGCGGCGCGACAGCCGCTGAGCCCACGTCGCGCTGGTTCGACACGATAGGCGCCATACCGCTGCCGACTGCGGGCGCGCAGCCCACTGTCGACTTGGGCAGGCAGGAAATTGCCGCGACGCGAACAGCCACCGAACGGGCAGCCGACCTGCTGGAGTTCGGCGCCCTCCACCCAGTCGATCCCGGCCCGGCGCAACCCGAGCGGATGGTGGTCAGCTCGCAGCTGGCGGCCGGCCCCGCCGCCGGCACGGCATACGACAGCGACGAGTTGGACCGCACCGCCCTGACGAATCCACCCATCGGTGACGACGGCAATGAGTACGACAACGGCGTGTACGGCGACTCGCGGCGCGCCGGCCCCTCCGACGCGGCATACGACGCCACCCGGCTGCTCAGCCGGCAGCGCCGTTCCCCGGCAGGGCCGAGGAAGTTCAAGGTGCGACCGGACGCCACCCGGCGGCGGATGGAGCAGGGGCTGGGCATCGCGCTGCTGCTGGCCATGATCGGCGCACTGGTGACAGCCGGCGTGATCTGGTGGACTCAGGTGGGCCCGGGCGCCTACACCACCACCCCGGCCGTGCTGAATCTGGCACCGGCTGCGGCCGAGGGCGTGCTGCGCGAGGCGGGCCTCGACATGGCCATCGAGGAGGTCTATGACGACACCGCCCCCGAGGGCACCATTGTCGCCAGCGACCCGGGGCCAGGGGAGCAGGTCCGCGAGGACGGCACCGTGACCGTACAGGTCAGCCAGGGACCGCAGGAGGTGGGTGTCCCCGAGGTCGTGGGCCAGCCGCTGGAGGCCGCGACGGCAGCGCTGGCCGGGGCGGGACTGCCCGCGCCGCGGCCCGTCGATGCCTTCGACGACAGCGTTGCCGTCGGCACCGTCATCTCCTCGGATCCGCCCCCGGGCACCATGGTGGCCCGCGACCAGGTCGTCGCGCTGACCGTCAGCAAGGGACCCGAACCCCGCGAGATCCCGCTGCTGGTGGGCCAGAGCCGGGAGAGCGCCGAGGCCACCTTGGCCGCCCTGGACCTGGGGTTGGGCACGGTGAGCGAGCAGTACGACGCCGCGATCGCCGCCGGTGTCGTGATCTCGCAGGAGCCCCGATCAGGCACCCTGCTGCCGGGCGGCACGGTCAGCGTGGTGGTCTCGTTGGGCGCCGAGCCGATCGCCGTCCTCGACGTCGGCAATCTGACGTCGGCCGAGGCCAGGACCGCGCTGGAGAACCAGGGCTTCGCGGTGGAGCAGAACGGCACGATATTCCTCGACCGGGTGTGGCAGCAGAGCCCCGAGGCAGGGGCCCTCGTCCCGCCCGGCTCCACGGTCACCATCACCACCTTCTGACCCTGCCCGCCTCGACCCCTACCCCGAACACTGCGATGATCATGGGCTGATTGCTGATTCAGCAGGCTTACAAGTGCATTCTGCCCATGGTCACGGCGATGGGCGATCCGTTCGGCCCAGCATCTCCGCCACCAGGAACGCCATCTCCAGCGACTGGGCGTGGTTCAGCCGGGGGTCGCAGACCGACTCGTACCGCGTGGCCAGTGCTGCCTCGTCGATCATGTCAGCACCGCCCAGGCACTCGGTGACGTCGTCACCGGTCAGCTCGACGTGCAACCCGCCCGGGATCGTGCCGAGGGCGGCGTGGACCTCGAAGAAGCCCTGCACCTCCTCGATGACGTCGTCGAAGCGGCGGGTCTTGTAGCCGGTGCTGGACTCGATGGTGTTGCCGTGCATCGGGTCGCACACCCACACCGGGCACGCTCCGGTGCCCTCGACCTTGGCGATGATGTCGGGCAGCAGGTCGCGGACCCGGCCCGCCCCCAGCCGTGTGATGAAGGTCAGCCGGCCCGGAGTGTGCTCAGGATCGAGCCGCTCGACGATGGCAACGGCGTCGTCCGGAGAGACCGTCGGTCCCAGCTTGACCCCGATCGGGTTGGCCACCCGGGCAGCGAGGTCCATGTGAGCGCCGCCCAACTGGCGCGTCCGCTCCCCCACCCACACGAAGTGCGCGCTGGTGTCGTAGAGCTCCCCCGTCCGTGAATCGGTACGGGTCAGCGCCCGCTCGTAATCCAGCAGCAGCGCCTCGTGACTGGAGAAGAACTCGACCCGACGCATCTCGTCGAAGTCGGCGCCACAGGCGGCCATGAACCGCATCGCCTTCTCGATCTCGCGGGCCACCACCTCATAACGCGAGTAGGCCGGGGTGGCGGTGAACCCCCGGTTCCAGTGGTGCACCTCCTGCAGGCTGGCGAACCCGCCGGTCGTGAATGCCCTGATCAGATTGAGCGTGGAGGCCGACGTGTGGTAAGCGCGCAGCAGCCGCGTCGGGTCGTGGCGGCGGGCGGCGGTGGTGAAGGCGTAGTCGTTGACGGCGTCCCCGCGGTAGGCGGGCAGGGTCACACCGTCTCGGGTCTCGGAGTCGTTGCTGCGCGGTTTGGCGAACTGGCCCGCCATCCGACCCATCTTGATGATCGGCAGGCCTGCGCCGTACGTGAGCACCACGGCCATCTGCAGGATCGTCTTGACCCTGCCGCGGATGGCGTCGGCGGTGGCGCCGGCGAACGTCTCGGCGCAGTCGCCGCCCTGCAGCAAGAAGGCCTCACCGCGCGAGGCGGCCGCGAGCCGCTCGCGGAGGTTGTCGCACTCGCCCGCGAACACCAACGGTGGCAGGGTGGCCAACTCCGCGCTGACACCGGCGAGGGCCTGCGCATCGGGCCAGGTCGGTTGCTGGGCGGCCGGTAGGTCCGGCCAGATCGAGATCACGGGTGGAGTTTAGGGGCGTTGCATGGGCCCGCTGCCGGGCTCCGACGCCCCCGACTGCTCCCGCTGCTCCAGCGCCGACTGCTCCCGCTGCTCCAGCGCAGACTCCCGCTCCGATTCCGGCTCCGATTCCGGCTCCGGCTCCGGCTCCGGCTCCGGCTC
>CAZEYA010000072.1:14562-16848 GCA_964516515.1 uncultured Kineosporiaceae bacterium
AACGTCGGCTCCAACGTCAGCGGGTGCTCACCCAGCAGCCGGGAGGACAACCGTGAGGTGTCGCGCCCGGTGATCTCGGTGACGGTGCCCAGCACGCTGGTCACCACCCGTTGCCGCTTCTCCGCCGCGATCCGCTCCTTGACGGCGGCCGCGTACTCGTCGACGTACTCCTGACTGGACAGCCGCATCAGCTCGTACATGATCTCGTCCGTGATCGACCGCAGCACGTAGCGATCGTCGCTGAGACCCTCGTAGCGCGAGAAGTCCAGCGGGCGGCCGACGATGATGCCGACCCTGCCGAGCGAGGGCAGCGTCCGCCCGATGGGCTGCACCTTGTCGGTACCGACCATGACGACCGGGATCACCGGCACCCGGCTCTCCAGAGCGAGCCGCGCAACCCCCGTCTTGCCGCGGTACAGCCGACCGTCCGGTGAGCGGGTCCCCTCCGGATAGAGCCCCAGCAGCTGCCCGCGGCGCACCACGCGCAACCCGCTGTCCAAGGCGACGGCCGAGGCCTGACCGCCGCTGCGGTCGACCGGCACCTGACCGACGCCCGTGACGAACCACCTCTGCAACCGGCCCTTGAGTCCGGGACCGGTGAAGTACTCCTTCTTGGCGAGGAAGGTCACCCGCCGCCGCAGCACCACGGCGAGGAACACCGAGTCCGACACCGACAGATGATTGGAGGCGAGGATCGCTCCCCCGGTCTGCGGCACGTGGTGACCGCCCCGCACCCATGGCCGAAACAGCGGGGTCAGGATCGGGCGCAGCAGCACCTTGACTATCCAGTAGAGATCCACACTGTCCTCCGTCGTCTCGCGGTTTCATCCTCGCGCATCCCGGCGCTCCTCGGCGCCGCCACGGTGCGGGTCGGCGTCCGGCCATGACAGGATCGTGGGGTGCCGATCCAGCCTGGTGCGCAGCCGTTCTCCGCCGACGGAGGTCCCGTCGCGGTGCTGTTCGTGCACGGTTTCAGCGGCAGCCCGCATTCGATGCGCGGCTGGGCCGAGCACCACGCGGCTGCGGGCTTGACGGTCCGGCTGCCGCGCCTGCCAGGCCATGGCACGTCCTGGCAGGAACTCAACCGGACGCGATGGCAGGACTGGTACGGATGCGTCGAGCGCGAGTTCGCCGAGCTGCGCGCCGCCGGCAAGACCGTCGTCGTCGCCGGGCTGTCGGCCGGCGGGGGCCTTGCGGTACGGCTCGCCGAGGTCCACCCCGCCGAGGTGGCGGGGCTGGTGCTGATCAACCCTTCGGTGGCCGACGACGTGGACATCCGCAAGCGCTTCCTGGGCACGGCGCGGTGGTTCGTCCCCAGCCTGGCGGGCATCACCGATGACATCGCCAAGCCCGGTGTCACCGAGATGGGTTACGCCAGGGCGCCGCTGCACGCCGCCTGGTCGTTGACCCGGCTCTGGGCGACGGTGCGTGGGGATCTGGCCGCGGTGCGATGCCCCCTGCTCGTGCTGACCAGCGCCGTCGACCACGTCGTCCCGGCCAGCAGCACCACCACTCTGCTGCGGGGGGTGTCCTCGACCGAGGTGACGCAGGTCGAGCTGACCCGCAGCTACCACGTCGCCACGCTGGACTACGACGCCGAGCTGATCCGGGAGAGATCGCTCGCCTTCGTCCGCGAGGTGACCACGCACCTCGCGCCAGCGGCCGCGACATGACGGGCGGGGCGACATGAGCGCGCCCGAGCAGAACGATGACGACGAGTTGAGCGATGAGCTGAAGGACGAGGGTCGGGGCGACCTGGACGACGCGGCGGTCGACGCCGCGTTCGCCGAGATCATTGCCCGATGGCGCGCCGAGGGGCTGCAGGCGGGCCCGTCGACCACCCCAACGGGTGATTCCGTCGCCGGTGAGTCGGGGCGCGAGCAGTCTGTGCCCGGTGAGTCCGCGCCCGGCCGCGCCGCCACCGAGCCGCCACGCGACGAGGACTCCGGGGACGGCGCCGCGGCGATCGACGAGGTCTTCGCAGCCCGCCGGGACCGCCTCGAGCGCGAGATCGACTTCGCAGTCGACGGCCCCGAGGGCGGCCGGTTCGTGGCGCCGGAGCCCGGACCGCTACCGCAGCTGGACATGTTCACACTGCTGGCATGGGCGGCTGCCCTGCTCGGCCCCGTCCTGATCATCATTGGGGCGTTCACCGGGGGGCTGATCCCGAGGTGGATCCTGGGCGTCGCCGTGGTGGCGACCGTCGCAGGTTTCGTTGTCCTGGTCTCTCGGCTGCCCAGACGCTCCGACGCCGATCCTGACGACGACGGCGCCGTCGTCTGACCC
>CAZEYA010000073.1:0-16597 GCA_964516515.1 uncultured Kineosporiaceae bacterium
TTTGTCGACTAGTGGCGGGAGTGGGAGTGGGAGTGGGAGGGGTCAGGGGAGGCGGCAGCTGAAGATGGCGGTACCGGGGATGAGGGCGCCTCGCAGCGGGCTCCAACCACCCCACTCGGCCTCAAGATCGTCCGGCCACTCCGGCTCCACGACGTCGTCCAGCGTCAGGCCTGCCGAGCGGATCAGGCGCACCCAGTCGCCCAGCGTGCGGTGGAACTCGGCGTACCTCACGGCTCCCGCCGCATCTCGTTCGACATAGGGCAGCCGGTCGAAGTACGGCATGGTGATCCGCAGCCCGTCGGGGCCTGGGTCGTCGGGCATCGCCCAGCGGATCGGATGGCTGACAGAGAAGACGTACCGCCCGTCCGGCCGCAGCACCCGCGCCACGTCGGCGAGCACGTAGTCCGCGTGGGGCGTGAACGGCAATGCCCCGTAGGCCGAGCAGGCCATGTCGAAGGACCGCGACGCGAACGGCAAGCGAGCAGCGTCGGCTTGCACCCGCGGCAGCGATGCCGGCGCGAACCCGAGCATGGCGGCGCTGAGATCGAGCGCCACCACCCGGGCGCCCTGCTCGGCCAGCCACCGGCTGCACTGCGCCGCGCCGGCGCCCACCTCCAGCACGTCGCGCCCGGCGACATCACCGAGCAGCCCCGCCTCGGCCTCATCCAGGCCCTCAGGCCCCCAGATGAAGGCAGCCGACAGCTCGGTCGGCCGGGCTCCCGAGGTGGCGCCCCCCGGCTGCCGGGCGCCGGGTACGCCGGCCAGGAACCGGCCGTGCTCGGCCTGGTACCCGGGCGCCCAGTCGTCCCAGTAGCGGCGGTTCACCGTGGTGGCCACCGTGTCGACGACTTCGGCGCGCATCGGTTGGTGAGTCGGCTGGGGCGCGGCGGCCGGTTCGGGCATACTCACCCTCAGATCATGCCGCGCCCCGGGTGGCCGACCGCTCTGCGACCGTGACGGCTTCGTGACCTGCTCACGTTGACCCTCCTCCGAGCAGGGGCGTAACCTTCCCTTGCGCATGCCCGTGCGCCAGTTCGGTCGTCTGGACCTCCTCAATGCACGTCGGGGGGCGCTTCGGGCCCCAGGTTGAGCGCGTCGGGTGGGCGTCGCCGAACCCGGCGGCCAAACCGCTTGTGTCATCCCACCCGACAACCCGACCGGAGCCCCTTGTCCATGACCCTCACCCCGACCAATCCCGCAACCGAGCCAGTTGCGGTCAACGACATCGGGACAGCAGAAGACTTCCTCGCGGCAATCGACGAGACCATCAAATACTTCGGTGACGGCGACATCGTGTCCGGCACCGTGGTCAAGGTGGACCGTGACGAGGTGCTCCTTGATATCGGGTACAAGACCGAGGGCGTCATCCCCTCGCGAGAACTGAGCATCAAGCATGACGTCGACCCAGGTGAGGTCGTCTCCATGGGCGAGTTCATCGAGGCCCTGGTCCTGCAGAAGGAGGACAAGGAAGGCCGGCTGATCCTGTCCAAGAAGCGGGCTCAGTACGAGCGCGCCTGGGGCACGATCGAGAAGATCCGCGACGAGGACGGCGTTGTCACCGGCACCGTCATCGAGGTCGTGAAGGGTGGCCTGATCCTCGACATCGGGCTGCGCGGTTTCCTGCCGGCGTCGCTGGTCGAGATGCGGCGGGTACGCGACCTGCAGCCCTACGTCGGCCGCGAGGTCGAAGCCAAGATCATAGAACTCGACAAGAACCGCAACAACGTCGTGCTGTCGCGCCGCGCCTGGCTGGAGCAGACCCAGTCCGAGGTGCGCTCGTCGTTCCTCAACCAGCTCAAGCGCGGCCAGGTCCGCAGTGGTGTGGTCTCCTCGCTGGTCAAGTTCGGCGCATTCGTCGACCTCGGCGGCGTCGATGGCCTGGTGCACGTCTCCGAGCTGTCCTGGAAGCACGTCGATGACCCGGCCGAGGTCGTTGAGATCGGCCAGGAGGTCACGGTCGAGGTGCTCGACGTCGACCTCGAACGCGAGCGGGTCTCGCTGTCGCTCAAGGCGACGCAGGAGGACCCGTGGCAGCACTTCGCCCGCACCCACGGCCTGGGCCAGGTCGTGCCCGGCAAGGTCACCAAGCTGGTGCCGTTCGGCGCGTTCGTCCGGGTCGAGGACGGCATCGAGGGCCTGGTCCACATCTCCGAGCTGGCCGAGCGCCATGTCGAGATCCCCGAACAGGTCGTGCAGGTCGGTGACGACATCTTCGTCAAGGTCATCGACGTGGACCTGGAGCGGCGTCGGATCTCGCTGTCGCTGAAGCAGGCCAACGACTCCGCGGTCGTCGATGTGGGCGACACGTTCGACCCGAGCATGTACGGCATGGCTGCGGAGTACGACGAGTCGGGCAACTACAAGTACCCAGAGGGCTTCGACCCGGAGACCGGCGAGTGGCTGCCGGGGTATGAGAAGCAGCAGGTCGAGTGGGAGCGGCAGTACGCCGAGGCGCAGGCGCGCTGGGAGGCGCACAAGGCGCAGATCGAGAAGGCGCAGACCGCCGATGCCGAAGTGAGCAGCTCTCCCGCTGCGGCTCCGACGTCCTACTCCTCCGGTCCGGTCGAGGAGACCGAGGCCGCCGGCACGCTGGCCAGCGACGAGGCCCTTGCGGCACTGCGAGAGAAGCTCACCGGACGCTGACGTGCTGCGGGTCGGGCTTACCGGAGGCATAGCGTCCGGTAAGTCCACCGCCGCACGGCTGCTCGCCGGGCTCGGCGCTGAGGTCATCGACTCCGACGCGCTGGCCCGTGAGGTGCTTGCTCCCGGCGCACCGGCCGTCGCGGAGGTCGCGGCTGCGTTCGGTTCCGACGTGCTCGGCGCCGACGGGGCGATCGAGCGCGCGGTGCTGGGCCGAATCGTGTTCGCCGACCCGGCGGCCCGGTCACGGCTCGAAGCGATCACCCACCCCCGGATCCGTGGGCTGACAGCGCAACGGTTCGCCGCGGCGCCGTCCAATGCTGTCGTCGTGCACGACATCCCGTTGCTCGTCGAGCTGGAGATGGCCGACCGCTATCACCTGGTGATCGTCGTGGGAGCCGACGAGGCGGAGCGCGTGCGGCGGCTGGTCATCCAGCGAGGCATGAGCTCCGACGACGCCTGGTCACGGGTGGGGTCGCAGGCCGACGATGAGCGCCGGAGAGCCGCCGCGGATGTCTGGCTGGACAACACGTCCGGCCGCGAGGAGCTGGACAAGGCTGTCGAGGCGCTGTGGCGCGATCGTCTGGTGCCGTTCGAGGCCAACATCCGCGGCCGGACTCCGGCGGGCCGGCCCGCCGAGCTCGGGCTGGTGTCGGGTGACTGGGCGGCCACCGGCGAACGGCTGGCGAGCCGGGTGCGCCGGGCAGTGGGCGGTGCCCACCAGGTCGAACACGTCGGATTCACCGCCGTCCCAGGCCTGATCGCCAAGGACGTTGTCGACCTCCAGCTCACCGTGGCGTCCTTCACCGAGGCCGATCGAATGGGGGCGGCGCTGGCCGACTGCGGGTTCCCGTCGCGGCCCGGGCCATGGTTCGACGCCGACGGTGGTGAGAAGCTGCTGCATGGCAGCAGTGATCCCGCGTGCTTCGTCAACCTCCACGTCAGGCTGGTGGGTTCGGTGGGCGCCCGGTCTGCGGTGCTGTTGCGGGACTGGATGCGAGCTGACCCGGCCGCACGTGCTGAATACACGGCGCTGCAGCTCGTCCTGGCCGACCGACACGTATCGACCCGCGATGACGCGGCAGGCAGCGAGCCGTGGTTCGTCGCCGTCCGCCCCCGGATGGAACGGTGGGCCGTCGACACGCGCTGGTCGATGCCTGCCGAACCCGGGCCCCCGCCCGATCAGCCCGGCAGAGCGACCGCGTCCTGGTAGTACAAGACCTCCGGCGCCGGCCCATCACCGATAACATCCACCGACTCGTCAGCGGCGACCGGCGGCAGCCGGGTGAAGGGCCCGCTGTAGAAGGGCTCGTACCAGCGCCGCTCGGCCAGCGCCGCAAGGTGGATGGCGTCGCGGATCAACTCCGTCATGGCGACCCCCCGACGAGCCGCCGCCGCTCTGATCACAGCGAGATCTTCTTCAGCTGCCATCACCGTCGTGCGCGTCAGGGCCATGTCCGTATCCTGCCGCATCCGCGACTCTGCTCCTCTCCAGTGTCAGGACCCCGTTCGTCCCGTAGTCGGCGACGGTGGACACAGTGGCAGTCCTCGACTGTCAGAGGTCCGGCATACGGTTACCCACGTGCGCCCGACTACGACCCTGACCAGACGAGTGGCCCCGTTCGAGGTCATCAGTGACTTCCAGCCCAGCGGCGACCAGCCGGCCGCCATCGAGGAACTGGCCCGCCGCGTCGACGCCGGCGCGAAGGACACGGTGCTGCTCGGCGCAACGGGCACCGGCAAGTCGGCCACCACCGCCTGGCTCATCGAGCGGGTGCAGCGCCCCACCCTGGTCATGGCGCCGAACAAGACCCTCGCGGCGCAGCTTGCCAACGAGTTCCGTGAGCTGCTGCCCAACAACGCCGTCGAGTACTTCGTCTCCTACTACGACTACTACCAGCCCGAGGCGTACGTGCCGCAGACCGACACCTATATCGAGAAGGACTCCTCGATCAATGAGGAGGTTGAGCGGCTACGGCACTCGGCCACCAACTCGCTGCTCACCCGCCGTGACGTCGTTGTCGTGGCCACCGTGTCGTGCATCTACGGTCTGGGCACGCCGCAGGAGTACGTCGACCGTATGGTCACCCTCGCGGTCGGGGACGCCGTCGATCGCGACGACCTGCTGCGCCAGTTCGTCACCATGCAGTACGTCCGCAACGACCTGGCGTTCACCCGCGGCACATTCCGGGTCCGCGGCGACACCGTCGAGATCATCCCGGTCTATGAGGAGCTGGCGATCCGGGTCGAGCTGTTCGGCGACGAGATCGAGCGGATCTACACCCTGCACCCGGTCTCTGGCGAGGTCGTGCGCGAGGAGGAGGTCACGCACATCTTCCCAGCCACCCACTACGTCGCAGGCCCGGAGCGGATGTCCCGGGCCGTCTCGACGATCGAGGCCGAACTCGCGGTGCGACTCGGGGAGTTGGAGGCCCAGAACAAACTCCTCGAGGCGCAGCGGCTGCGGATGCGCACCACCTACGACCTGGAGATGCTGCGCCAGGTCGGCACGTGCGCCGGTGTCGAGAACTACAGCCGTCACCTTGACGGCCGCGAGCAGGGCAGCCCGCCCAACACCTTGATGGATTACTTCCCTGACGACTTCCTGCTGGTCATCGACGAGTCACACGTCTCGGTCCCGCAGATCGGCGGGATGTACGAGGGGGACGCCTCCCGCAAACGGACGCTGGTCGACCATGGCTTCCGGTTGCCGTCGGCGATGGACAACCGGCCCCTGCGGTGGGACGAGTTCGCCGCCCGGATCGGGCAGACCGTGTACCTCTCGGCCACACCCGGTCCGTACGAGCTGCGGCTGGTCGGCGGGGACGTGGTCGAGCAGATCATCCGCCCGACCGGCCTGGTGGACCCGCAGGTAGTGGTCAAACCCACCAAGGGCCAGATCGACGACCTGCTGCACGAGATCCGTGCTCGAACGCAACGCAACGAGCGGATCCTCGTGACGACACTGACGAAGAAGATGGCCGAGGACCTCACCGACTACCTGCTCGATCAGGGCGAGCGGGTCCGGTACCTGCACTCCGAGGTGGACACGCTGCGCCGCGTCGAGTTGCTGCGCGAACTGCGACAGGGCGTCTATGACGTGCTGGTCGGCATCAACCTGCTGCGGGAGGGCCTCGACCTGCCCGAGGTGTCGCTGGTGGCGATCCTCGACGCGGACAAGGAGGGTTTCCTGCGGTCGTCGACCTCGCTGATCCAGACCATCGGTCGCGCGGCACGCAACGTGTCCGGCGAGGTCCACATGTACGCCGACAAGATGACGCCGTCGATGGCGCGGGCGATCGACGAGACCACACGGCGGCGGGAGAAGCAGGTGGCCTACAACACGGCCAACGGGCTGGACCCGACGCCGCTGCGCAAGAAGATCGCCGACATCACCGACCTGCTGGCCCGTGAGGACTCCGACACCGAGCAGCTGATCGGGTCCGGCCGGCGGCAGTCACGCGGCAAGGGGACCGGCGCCGGTGGGATCGCCGCGCGGGGACGGGTCACCGAGCGGGCGCAGGGCATGCCGTCGGCGGAACTGGCCGACCTCATCCAGGAGCTGAGCGAGCAGATGCGTGCTGCCGCGGCGGAGCTGCAGTTCGAAGTCGCCGCCCGGTTGCGCGACGAGATCGCCGACCTCAAGAAGGAACTACGCGGGATGAACGCGGCGGGAGTCTGAGATGAGTCACGAGTTCGAGGTACCCGAGCGCATCGACCCTGATCTCAACGCTTCCGAAATGGACACCCTGATGGGGTTCCTGCGTTACCAGCGCGCCACGGTGCTACGCAAGGTCGAAGGACTGACCGTGACGCAGTGGCGGGCCCGACCCACCGTCTCGGCACTGTCGCTGGCGGGCATCGTCAAACACCTGGCGTTCGTCGAGGAGTCCTGGATCCTCGAGGACTTCCTGGCGCAGCCGCTACCCGAGCCGTGGGCCTGCGTGGACTGGGAGGCCGACCGGGACTGGGAACTGCACTCGGCGCTGCGGGACGACCCGCGCTGGTTGGTGCAGCGCTACCAGCAGACCTGGCGGACCGTCGAGGAGGTCATCGAGGCCGCGTCACCCGGCGACCTGTCAGCTCACGAGCTGACGGTCGGCGGGATCCGGCGCCGGGTCTCGTTGCGGTGGATCCTGCTGCACCTCATCGAGGAGACCGCCCGCCACAACGGGCACGCCGACATCATCCGCGAAGCGATCGACGGCAGCACCGGCGAATGACCGCCACCGGCCGGGCAGGACGCTCGCTCGCTGACGTCGAGGTGACGCTCAGGTGATGTCGCGACGCAACGTGATCAGCGCGCCGAGCGCGCCCGCCACCACCGCATAGCCGAGCAGCACCAGGGCGCCGCCCCACCACGGCAGCAGGTTGATGTCGATGCCTGCCCCGGCCGTCGACGGCGACACGATGGCCGACGTCGCCTGGCTGGGTAGGTACTGCGCGACCCGCCCGGCTCCGGCCGCATTGAGGGCGAACGCGGCTATCGGCTCGGCGATCCAGGCGACCCCGACAGCGATCAGCAGTGCCGCCACTTGATTGCGGATGAGGGTGCCGACACCCAGCCCGAGCACTGCCCACAAGGCAATGGCCACCACCGACAGCAGCAGCGCGGACGGCACTCCCTCGGAGGTCAGGAACAGCTCACCGTTGCGGATCACGATGACGAGGGCGCCCGCCGCCACCCCGCCGGCGATCGCGGCCACGCCGTAACCCAGCCCGACCACCGTCACGGCAACCAGCTTGGCCAGGACGACGGTCGTGCGGCGCGGGGCGGCCAGCATGGTCGCCGTCATCGTCTTGTGCCGGTACTCACCGGCCATCGAAATGATCCCGAAGGCGAGCGCGAACAGGTAGGCGGTGCCCAGGCCGGCCGTGTAGACGCCCCGGACCACGGCCGGGTCGTCCAGCCCGGGCGCGGGGGGGCCGTCGCCCTGGCTCAGCCCGGACACCAGGGCGATGAGCACCGCGAACCCCGCAGAGGTCAGGACGACGCCGATCAGCAGCCCCCACCACAGCCGGGTGGTGAACACCTTGAGCAGTTCCGACCGGACCAGAGCGGTCATCGGGTCACCTCCGATACCGGGGCAGCCGCGCCGGTGGCCGGCGCCGACGCTGCGTCCCCGGTGAGGGACAGGAAGATCGCCTCCAGATCGTTCTCGTCGCGACGCAGTTCGTGCACTTCGATCCCGGACCGGAAGGCCACGGCCCCCACGACGCCCGATTCCGCCGCAGCGACACGCAACACACCATCGCCCTGCGGGTTGACGGTGAAGCCCTCGCGTGTCAGTGCTGCCGCCAGCTGGTCCGCAGTAGGGCTGCGGACCACCACGGCTGCACCGCCTTCGAGCTCGGCCAGGGAAGCCTGCCGGATCAGCTTGCCCCGCGCGATGATCAGGACGTCGTCGACGCTCTGCTGCACCTCCGAGAGCAGGTGGCTGGACACGAGGATCGTGCGGCCCTGTCCGGCGAGGTGACGCAGGAACCCCCGCAACCAGGCGATTCCCTCGGGGTCCAGCCCGTTGGCCGGTTCGTCCAGCAACAAGACCGGGGGGTCCCCGAGCATCGCGGCAGCCAGAGCCAGGCGTTGCCGCATGCCGAGGGAGAACCCGCCCACCCGGCGCCGGGCGGCATCGGCGAGGCCGAGTTCGCCGAGCAGCTGATCGGCGCGGCTGGTCGGGACGCTTGCCGCGGTGGCCATCACCCGCAGGTGATCGCGCGCGGTCCGGCCGGAATGGAAGCCGGTCGCCTCCAGCGCCGCGCCGACGCGCTGCAGCGGGTGGGTGAGCCTGTCGTAGGTCACCCCGCCCACGGTGGCGTTGCCCGACGTCGGCTGGACCAAGCCCAGCAGCATGCGCAGCGTCGTGGTCTTCCCGGCGCCGTTCGGTCCGAGGAAGCCGGTCACCCTGCCGGGCATGACCTGAAACGACAGGTCGTCGACCGCGAGCACCGACCCGAAGCGTTTGGTGAGGTGCCGGACCTCGACGACCCCGTCACGTCCGTCCGGGGGTGCGAGTTCGATCATCGGATCAGGCTGCCGTCACGTCGGGGGGACGTCCCAGCGGAGAATCCTGTCGTCACCGTCAGCTCGCTCCCCGTACCCATCGGTGTTGCTGGTGGTCAGCCACAATGCGCCGTCAGGTGCCACCGCGACCGTACGCAGTCGGCCATAGGCCTGTTGCAGCAGTGATCCTGGTGCACCGGCACCTCCCGCGTCCAGCGGCACCTGCCAGAGCCGCTGCCCGCGCAGCGCGGCGACGTAGAGCCGGTCACCGTCTGCCGTGCTGACGACGGCGGCGCCTGACGGCGAGGCCTCCGAGGTGGGCCAGGTCACCTGCGGGTTGGTCAGGCGGCCGCCGTCGGTGTCACCCTCGCCCTCGACCAGCGGCCAGCCGTAGTTGCCGCCGGCTTCGATGAGGTTGACCTCGTCCAGGGTGTTCTGGCCGAACTCCGTCGCCCAGAGCCGTCCCCGCGAGTCCCAGGCAAGTCCCTGCACGTTGCGGTGGCCGATGCTGTACACGTGGGAGCCCGGATCGGGGTTGCCTGGTGCGGGCTCACCGCCAGGCGTCATCCGCAGGATCTTGCCGTTGAGGTCGAGCGGGTCCTGCGCAACGTCGGGGTCGCCCGCATCGCCGGTGCCGGCATAGAGCAGGCCGTCCGGCCCGAACGCGATCCGTCCCCCGTTGTGGATACCCGCCTTGTCAATCCCGGCCAGCAGTACCTCGATGTCCGTCGGTTCTACCGACCCCGCCGCCAACCGGAACCGGATGATCCGATTGTCGTCGGCCGCGGTGAGGTAGGCGTACACCCAGCTGTCCTGCGCGTAGTCCGGCGACACGGCCAGGCCGAGCAGGCCACCCTCGCCCGCGGCAGCCACGCCCGGCACCACGGCCACCTCGGCGGGTGGGCTCGCGTCCGGCGGCACCCGCAGGATGCGGGCACTGTTGCGCTCGGCGACCAGCGCGGCGCCGTCGGGCAGGAAGGCCAGCCCCCAGGGCACGTCGACGCCGGCCGCGAGTTCGACCGGCCCGCTCGGTGCGGGCTCGTAGGTGCGGGAGGCGCCGGGCACGGTGGTGACGGGCCCGGTCGTGGCGCCGTCGGCGTCACCCGTCGAGGCGGGCGCGGCGACGGCCGGCGGGGGCCGAGTCGTCCCGGCGGTCGGGGTGGGTGCGCCGCAGCCCGCCGTCGTCAGGCACAGCAGCGTGACCGCCGCGGCGGTCCCTGTCGCTCGTCGAGTCATCCCCTGCAGGGTAAGGCTCGGTCCGCGCCCTACCCTGGCGACGTGCTCGCCTCGGTCGCCGTCCTCCTCGCCTCGATCCTGGCGTTGCTGTCGCTGGTGCCGCAGATCCTCCGGATCCACCGGACCGGGCAGGTGGCCGGCCTGACCATGGCCTGGCCGGTCATCGCCATGGTCAGCAACACCGGTTGGACCGTCTACGTGCTGCGCCAGGAGCTGTACGCGGCCGTCTGGTCCACCGCGGCGATGGTCATCGCCTACGGCGTCGTCGCCGGCCAGCTGTTGGTCCGCCGGGTGCCGTGGCAGCGAGCCGCCGGGCTCGGCGCGGCCTGGGGAGCCTTCCTCACCCTCGTCTTCCTGATCGACCTCGCGGCGGGCTGGACCCTGCTGGGGTTCGTGCTGGCCATCGCGTTCGTGGTTCAGGTCTCACCGGCGATCTGGGTGGCGTGGCGTACTGCTGCGCCCAGCGGGATCAGTCCCGGCACCTGGACGATCATCGGCGTCGAGGTGAGCCTGTGGGGGGTGTACGGCGCGGCCCACGGTGACGCCGCCGTCATCAGCTTCGGAGTGGTCGGGGTCCTGGCGTGCGGCAGCATGCTGCTGCGTTGGTGGCTGACCCGGGACGCGATCGCGGCTGCCCTGCGGCGGGTGCCACAGCCGGTCTGACGGCGGCGCGCCGCGACGCCCCTCGCAGTGTCCGAGGGTCGGCCTACAGTGGCCGCGTGGCTGAACGGCTCGTCGTCCGGGGAGCCCGGGAACACAACCTGCGCAATGTGGACCTGGACCTCCCGCGTGACTCCCTCATCGTGTTCACGGGCCTCTCGGGGTCCGGCAAGTCCTCCCTCGCGTTCGACACGATCTTCGCCGAGGGCCAGCGACGCTACGTGGAGTCGCTGTCGTCGTACGCCCGGCAGTTCCTGGGCCAGATGGACAAGCCCGACGTCGATTTCATCGAGGGGCTGTCACCGGCGGTCAGCATCGACCAGAAATCGACGTCGCGGAACCCGCGTTCGACGGTCGGCACGATCACCGAGATCCACGATTACCTGCGGCTGCTCTTCGCCCGCGCCGGGCGGCCGCACTGCGTGGTCTGCGGTCAGCCGATCGTCCGGCAGAGCCCGCAGCAGATCGTCGACCAGCTGCTCGACCTGCCCGCCGGAACCCGGTTCCAGGTGCTGGCGCCCGTGGTGCGCGGCCGCAAGGGCGAGTACCACGAGCTGTTCCGTGACCTGCAGGCCACCGGCTTCTCCCGCGCCCGGGTCGACGGTGAGCAGGTGTCGCTGGCCGAGCCCCCGGCGCTGGACAAGAAGCGCAAGCACGACATCGACGTCATCATCGACCGGTTGGTGGCCCGCGGTCCCGCGGGTTCGAGCGACGGCGCCGCGGCAGAGGCCGAGGCCGAGGCCGAGGCCGAGGCCGACCGGCGGTTCGCCGCCAAGCGCCGCCTGACGGATTCGGTGGAGACCGCGCTGCGCCTGGCCGAGGGCATGTGCATCGCCGAGTACGTGGACGTTCCCCCGAAGACCATCGACCCGGTGCTCGGCCCGCGGGAGCGCCGGTTCACCGAGCGGATGTCATGCCCCAACGGTCACCCGGTGGCCCTGGAGGAGATCGAGCCGCGGACCTTCTCGTTCAACGGCCCGTACGGCGCCTGCCCCGCGTGCAGCGGCCTCGGTACCAAGCTGGAGGTCGACCCCGACCTCGTCATCCCGGACGAGGACGCCAGCCTGGCCGACGGCGCGATCGCACCGTGGTCGTCCGGCACCACCAGCGTCGAGTACTTCCAGCGGCTGCTGTCGTCGCTCGCCGAGGCGCTGGAGTTCAGCATGGACAGCCCGTGGCGGGCGCTGCCGCAGCGGGCCAAGGACGCGGTGCTGCACGGTCTCGACCACCAGATCGGGGTGTCCTACAAGACCCGCTACGGCCGCCAGCGCGGCTACCAGGCGACCTTCGAAGGGGTGCTGCCGTTCATCCAGCGCCGCTACGGCGAGACCGAATCGGAGTGGAGCCGAGAGCGCTACGGCTCCTACATGCGCGAGATCCCGTGCGGCACCTGCGGTGGCGCCCGGCTGCGTCCGGAGGTGCTGGCGGTCACGGTGGCGGGGCACAACATCGCCGACGTCTCGGCGATGACCATCCGCGACGCGGCAGGCTTCCTCGGCCGGCTCGAACTGTCCGATCGCGAGCGCGCCATCGCCGAGCGGGTGCTGCGCGAGATCGAGCTGAGGCTGGGCTTCCTGCTCGACGTCGGCCTCGATTACCTGTCGCTGGACCGCGCCGCCGCAACGCTGTCCGGTGGGGAGGCGCAGCGGATCCGGCTGGCGACCCAGATCGGATCCGGGCTGGTGGGAGTGCTCTACGTCCTGGACGAGCCGAGCATCGGGCTGCACCAGCGGGACAACCGGCGGCTCATCGACACCCTGTTGCGGCTGCGCGACCTGGGCAACACCCTCATCGTCGTCGAGCATGACGAGGACACCATCAAGGCCAGCGATTGGGTCGTCGACATCGGCCCGGGCGCGGGCGAGCACGGCGGACAGGTGGTGCATTCCGGGCCGCTGTCGGACCTGCTGATCCACCCCGACTCGCTGACCGGCGCCTACCTGTCGGGCCGCCGGGAGATCCCGATGCCCACCCGGCGTCGCCCCGTCGACCCCGACCGGACGCTGACCGTCGTCGGCGCCCGGGAGCACAACCTTCGCGGTGTCGACGTGACCTTCCCGCTGGGGTGCTTCGTCGCCGTCACCGGGGTGTCGGGATCGGGCAAGTCGTCGCTGGTCAACGACGTGCTATACACGACGCTGGCGAACAAGCTCAACGGGGCGAGGCAGGTCCCCGGACGGCACAAGCGCGTCACCGGCCTGGAGCACCTCGACAAGGTGATCCACGTCGACCAGGGCCCCATCGGTCGCACGCCGCGCAGCAACCCGGCCACCTACACGGGCGTGTTCGATCACGTCCGCAAGCTGTTCGCCTCGGCGCCCGAGGCTAAGGTGCGCGGTTACCAGCCGGGCCGGTTCTCGTTCAACGTCAAGGGTGGTCGCTGCGAGAACTGCCAGGGTGACGGCACGCTGAAGATCGAGATGAACTTCCTGCCCGACGTCTACGTGCCGTGCGAGGTGTGCGGCGGCGCGCGGTACAACCGCGAGACGCTCGAGGTCCACTTCAAGGGCAAGACCATCGCCGAGGTGCTCGACATGCCCATCGAGGAGGCCGCCGACTTCTTCGCCGCGGTGCCCGCCATCTCGCGGTACATGCGCACCCTCAACGAGGTCGGCCTCGGGTACGTCCGGCTGGGGCAGCCGGCGACGACGCTGTCCGGTGGTGAGGCGCAACGCGTCAAGCTGGCCGCCGAACTTCAGCGCCGCTCGACCGGCCGGACGATCTACGTCCTGGACGAACCGACCAGCGGCCTGCACTTCGAGGACATCAAGCGGCTGCTCGACGTCCTGTCCGGGCTGGTCGAGAAGGGGAACACCGTCATCGTCATCGAGCACAACCTCGATGTCATCAAGTGCGCGGACTGGGTCATCGACCTCGGGCCGGAGGGCGGGTCGGGCGGCGGTTCGGTCGTGGCCACCGGCACACCCGAGCAGGTGGCCCGGATCAAGGCCAGCCACACCGGGCGGTACCTGGCCGAACTCCTCGGATCGCGTCGGATGCCGGTGCGCCGCGCGAGCTGAGCGGGCTGCGCGGGCTGCGCGGCCAAGCCGTTAGGTCTAAACGGGTGGCTCGGGCGCACCGAGCAGGTCGTAGTCCCACCCCTGCGCCTTGGCCAGGGCGGCACCGGCCCGGTGTTGATAGGCCGACAGGCCTCCCGGCGCCCATGGCCCGGCGCTGCCGAGGCGCACCACCGCATCGTCCTTAGCCACCAGGCCCACCTCCCGGCGCATCACGGCGACGGGCCGGTCGGCGACGGCGAACCAATCCAGACCCAGGAAGTCCTGCGACCCGGTCGTCAAGGCGCCCCGGCGCAGTGCATCGGCCAGCCGCTGGGCCATGCCGTGCTTGGACAGGTTGCCGGTGTTGGCCTGGAAGAGTCCCATCCCGCTCCTGGCGATTCCCGTTTCGAACAAGCTGACCACCATCGCGAGCAGGCTGAACGCTCGCAGGTCGTCGTTCGCCCGGGCGATGAACCCGAATACCTCCAGCTCACTCTCCAGCGACGTTCCGTAGTCGGCCAGCACGTGAACCCAGTCGTGCTGCGCCAGCAGCGGTGGCGCGGAGTCCACTTCGCCGGGGAACCGGAACCCCCGCGCCCGGTAGAAGTCGTGTACCCGGCGACCGATCGTGTCGGTCGGCAGCTCACCGAGGCCTCGCCAGCGAGCGGCGAGGCCAGCGTCGTCGTGCACCGGCGCCCACGCCGTGTCCACCAACGGGGAGGTGCCGAGCGCCGCGCGCTCGGCGTCCAGGTGGCGCTCCCCGAGATACCCGTTGCGGTCGAAGTCCACGACCGCCAGGTCGAAGCCGCCATCGGCGTAGGAGCTGGTGATCTCGATCAGGGTGCCGTCGAGGGACAACTCGACCAGGAAGGCGGTGATACGGCTCATGTCCTGTGGTGACGGTGGCCGCCGGACCAGCGCCGCCAGCATCATGACCTGTCCGACCCGCTCCCGGAACTGCTGGTTGCGGCGGGCAAGTCCCGCCGCGAAGCCGGCCGCGTCGATCGGCTCCGGATCGGGGGCGAGGTGTTCGCGGCCCATCATGGCCCGGGTGACGGACGCCAGCAACAGCTGCTGCAGGGGGGTCTGGCCCGCGGCGCCGCCACCGATGACGCTGTTCAACCCCCGCCATACGAGGTCGATCTCGGCGTCCGTAGGTGGTTCGAGCAGCACGTCGGCTGGACCGGGAAGTGGCACTGGCATGGCAGCACGGTAGGTCGCGACCCGGCTCGCCGCCATGGCCGTTCGGCTGCGGCGCAACTGAACGGGTCAGCCCCCGGGTGTGGGGTGGCGACTACGGACGGCCGAGGCCGCAGTGACAGGTCCCGACCGTAGGGTTACCCGGGTGGTGGATCCATCGACGTACCGTCCCCGGACCTCCGACATCCCGGAGGCGCCCGGGGTGTACCGGTTCTCCGACCCCGGGGGCCGGGTGGTCTACGTCGGCAAGGCCAAGAGCCTGCGGCAGCGCCTGACGTCCTACTTCGCGGACCTGTCCCAGCTGCACCCCCGGACCCAGCAGATGGTGCTGACGGCGTCCCGCGTGGAGTGGACCGTCGTGGCCACCGAGGTCGAGGCGCTCCAGCTCGAGTACACGTGGATCAAGCAGTACGACCCACGGTTCAACGTCCGCTACCGCGACGACAAGTCCTACCCCTGGCTGGCTGTGACGCTGGGGGAGGAGTACCCCCGGGTACAGGTCATGAGGGGTGACAAACGTAAGGGGACCCGTTACTTCGGTCCCTACTCGCACGCCTGGGCGATCCGCGAGACGGTCGATCAGCTGCTGCGGGTCTTCCCAGTCCGCACCTGCAGTTCGGGGGTCTTCAAGCGCGCTGGGCAGATCGGCCGGCCGTGCCTGCTCGGCTACATCGACAAGTGCTCCGCGCCGTGCGTCGGGCGGGTCGACGCCGAGGAGCACCGCACCATCGCCCTGGACTTCTGTGACTTCATGGCCGGCGACAGCCAGCGCTTCGTCCGCGACATCGAGCGCCGGATGAAGCAGGCAGCCGGGGTCGAGGACTTCGAGCGGGCGGCGCGGCTACGCGACGACCTCGGTGCGCTGCGCCGGTCACTGGAACGCAACGCGGTCGTACTGGGTGACGGCACCGACGCCGACGTGTTCGCGTTGGCCGAGGACGACCTGGAAGCTGCCGTCCAGGTGTTCCACGTCCGCGGCGGCCGGATCCGGGGGCAGCGGGGCTGGATCGTGGAGAAGGTCGAGGACCTCAGCCGCGCCGAACTCGTCGAGCAGTTGCTCCTGCAGATCTACGGCGAGGGAGCCGAGGCTGGGACCGGCACCGCAACGGGCCCGCAGGACGCAGCCTCGGCCGTGCCGCGAGAGGTGCTGGTGCCGCAGCTGCCGACCCGGGCCACCGAACTCGGCGACTGGCTGCGCGGCATCCGGGGCGCCAGGGTCGAGATCCGGGTGCCGCAGCGCGGTGACAAGAAGGCGCTGGCCGAGACGGTCCACGCCAACGCCACCCAGTCCCTGGCGATGCACAAGACGAAGCGCGCCGGGGACCTCACCACCCGCAGCATGGCGCTGGCCGAGCTGGCCGAGGCCCTCGACCTACCGGAGGCGCCGCTGCGCATCGAGTGCTTCGACGTGGCCCACCTGCAGGGCAAGGACGCGGTGGCCTCCATGGTCGTGTTCGAGGACGGGTTGCCGCGCAAGGCGGAGTACCGCCGCTTCGCCGTCCGCGGTGACCTCGGCAACGACGACGCCGCGGCGATCCAGGAGGTGCTGACTCGCCGGCTGCGTCGCCACCTCGCCGATCGAGCGGCCGGACCGGTGGCTCCAGCCGACGGCACCACCCCGCCCGACGCCCGCCGATTCGCCTACCCACCCCAACTGATCGTCGTCGACGGCGGCGAGCCGCAGGTCAGGGCCGCAGTGGCGGCGCTGTCCGAGCTGGGCATCGGCGACATCTCAGTGTGCGGCCTGGCCAAGCGGCTGGAAGAGGTGTGGCTGCCCGGCGAGGATGCGCCGGTGGTGCTGCCCCGCGCCAGCCAGGGGTTGTACCTGCTGCAGCGCATCCGTGACGAGGCCCACCGC
>CAZEYA010000074.1:0-16400 GCA_964516515.1 uncultured Kineosporiaceae bacterium
GACGTCGACCACTCCGACGTCGACCACTCCGACGTCGACCGGTGGAACTCTTCTGGTTTCGAAGAAGAAGGACCGATCGGAGCCTGTCGAACTTGACGGTTCGACTGTTCGCGGCAAGGTCTACATCTTCGCCACCGCGCCGACGGGTGTCTCCATCACCAGCGTGGACTTCTTCCTGAACGGCAAGCGGGTGCAGACCGAGCGGAACGCGCCGTACGACTTCAACGGAGGCTCCGTTGAAGTCGCCCGGAGCTTCGATGTCCGGGACTTCAAGCGTGGCAGCAACACCGTCACGGCGGTCTTCCGCACCACGACCGGTGACGTCAGCACCTCCGCCACCTTCACTCGGGGGAGCGGCCGCCACTAGCAATCACCGCGTGCAGGACGTAACTCGCCCGCGACGCTGACCAATCAGACTGGGGTCGTCCCGCGCCACGGGGCGGCCCCAGTCCCATCTCAGCCACGCGTCGGTGGCCGGTAGCGTCACCGGACGTGACGAGACTCGCGGTTCTGGCCTCGGGGGGCGGGTCCCTCACGGCTGGCGTACTCGCTGCCGTAGCAGCCGGTGAACTGGCTGCTGATGTGGTAGGGATTTTCAGCGACCGCGCCGACGCGGGGGTGCTGGACGTCGCCAGTATCAGCGGGACTCCTTCGGCGGTCGTGACGCCGCATTCGTACCCCGATCGCACCGCGTGGAATCGAGCCCTCGCGGATACGGTTCAGGCGCTGAACCCCGACTGGGTGATCAGTCTCGGATTCATGCGCCTGCTGGGCCCGGTCTTCCTCCACCGGTTCCCCAATCGAATCATCAATACCCACCCGGCGCTGTTGCCGGCATTCCCCGGAGCTCACGCCGTTCGGGATGCCTTGACCTACGGCGTCCGTGTCACGGGCTGCACTGTTCATCTGGTGGACTCGGGTGTGGACACCGGACCGGTGATCGCCCAGGCACCGGTCGACGTTCACGACGACGACGACGAGCACTCGCTCCACGCGCGGATCAAAGCCGCGGAGCGAGGGCTGGTGGTGGAGGTACTCATCGCGGTGAGTGCGGGTGACGAGTTCTGTGGCCCTCCGGGGCAGCGCGTCCGCCAAGCCATCGCAAGGAGCAATGGCTAGTGTCTGCACCCGTGGCAACCGCTGACGAGTCGTCCCGAGACGCAGGGGCGCGGCGGCCACTACGGCGCGCGCTGATCAGCGTCCACGACAAAGCGGGGATCGCTGAGTTGGCGGCTGACCTGGCCGCCGCAGGCGTCGAAATCGTGTCCACAGGCTCCACCGCGTCCACCGTCGCGGCCGCCGGGGTAGCCGTCACAGAGGTGTCGTCACTCACTGGCTTTCCCGAGAGCCTCGACGGCAGAGTCAAGACGCTCCACCCCGCGGTCCACGCGGGGCTACTGGCCGACACCCGCCGCCTGGACCACCGAGCGCAACTACACGAGCTGGGCATTGCACCGTTCGACCTGCTGGTGGCCAATCTGTACCCGCTCGCCGCGACAGTGACAGCCGGTGCCCCCCCTGAGGAGATCATCGAGCAGATCGATATCGGCGGACCGGCGATGATCCGCGCGGCGGCCAAGAATCACGCGAGCGTGGCGGTCGTGGTCGACCCATCCGGCTATGCCCGGGTGCGCGCCGCGATCGCGGCGGGTGGGTTCACCGCGGACGAGCGTCGTTCCCTGGCCGCGACCGCCTTCGCGCACACCGCCACCTATGACGTTGCCGTCGCCACTTGGCTACACGCCGCAGTCACGCCACCCGATGACATGCCGGAATGGCTGGGAGCAACGTGGGAACGCGCCGAACCGCTGCGCTACGGGGAGAACCCGCACCAGCCGGCAGCGCTGTACCGCTCGCTCGACACCCGTCGACCGGGGCTCGCCGACGCCATCCTGCTTCATGGCAAGGCGATGTCCTACAACAATTACGTCGACATGGACGCCGCCGTGCGCGCTGCCTATGACCACGATCGCCCCGCTGTGGCGATCATCAAGCATGCCAACCCTTGTGGCATCGCGCTGGGGGCGGCCGATTCGGCCGACCCGATCGCCGACGCCCACTCCCGCGCCCACGCCTGCGACCCCGTCTCGGCCTTCGGCGGCGTCATCGCCGCCAACCGCGAGGTCACCCTGGCGATGGCCGAGCAGGTGTCCGAGGTGTTCACCGAGGTGATCGCCGCGCCCGCCTTCGCTGCCGACGCCCTCTCGCTACTGACCCGACGCAAGAACGTCCGGCTGGTTGTCCTGCCCAGCCCGGTGCCCCGCCCTGCGACCGAGATTCGCCTGGCCCCCGGCGCCGCGCTCTTGCAGGTCGCCGATCGCATCCATGCGCCGGGCGACGACCCGGCCTCATGGCAGCTCGCCTGCGGTCCCGCCGCCGACGAGCGGACGAGTGTGGACCTGGAGTTCGCCTGGCGCGCCGTGCGAGCTGTCCGCAGCAACGCCATCCTGTTGGCTCGCGAGGGGGCGGCCGTCGGGGTGGGCATGGGGCAGGTGAACCGAGTGGACTCCTGTCGACTCGCGGTCGAGCGGGCCGGGGCTGAACGTGCCCGCAGCGCGGTCGCAGCGTCGGATGCGTTCTTCCCGTTCGCCGACGGACTGCAGGTCTTGCTGGACGCTGGGGTTCGCGCGATCGTCCAGCCTGGGGGCTCGGTCCGCGACGCCGAGGTCATCACGGCCGCGCAGGCGGTGGGGGCGACGATGTACTTCACCGGCGTGCGGCACTTTGCTCACTGAGATGAACGGCGAGGCACCTGGGCGTCGACGAGCGCGCACCTCGGGGATCGTGCGTCAGCTTCCGGCGATGCTGGTCATCGGCGGGCTGCTCGCGTCGACTTTGATCATGATCCCCGAACAGTTCAGCTATCGGGCAGCCTGCACAGGCGTGACGGCGACCTGTGCCGTCGCGGCCCTGCTGCGGGCGGCTCTTCCCACCCGGCTGGTGGGTGTGTTGGCCGTCAGGTCCCGCATTATTGACGTCGCGCTGCTGAGCGCGCTCGCTGTGGCTGTGTCGGTGCTCGCGTTCCGGGTGCCCCTGCCCCTCTCGTAGCGGTCAGCTGATCAGGCCGAGCTGTCGGACGGCGTCCCGCTCGTCGGCCAACTCGGCGACGGTCGCCTCGATGCGGGCGCGCGAGAAGGTGTCGATGTCGAGACCGTCGACGATGCCCCAGTTGCCGTCGGTGCATGTCACAGGAAAGGACGAGACAAGGCCGGCCGCGACGCCGTAGCTGCCGTCCGAGACGACAGCCATGGACGTCCAGTCGCCGTCAGCAGTACCGGTGACCCAGTCGCGGACGTGATCGACGGCCGCGCTGGCCGCGCTCGCCGCCGACGACGCGCCGCGTGCCTCGATGATGGCCGCCCCGCGCTTCTGGACGGTCGGGATGAAGTCGCCCTCCAGCCACGCCTGGTCGTTCACGACCTCCGCAGCGATGCGGCCGCCGATCTGGGCGTGGAACAGGTCCGGGTACTGGGTAGCCGAGTGGTTGCCCCAGATCGTCATGCGCCGGATCTCCGACAACGCGGCGCCCGACTTGCGTCCGAGCTGCGCCAGCGCACGATTGTGGTCCAGTCGCGTCATCGCCGTGAACCGCTCGGCCGGGATCTCGGGGGCGTTTGACTGGGCGATGAGGCAGTTGGTGTTAGCGGGGTTGCCGACGACGAGCACCTTGATGTCCCCGGCCGCGTGAGCGTTGAGCGACTTGCCCTGCACGGTAAAGATGGCGCCATTGGCTTCCAACAGGTCGCCCCGCTCCATGCCCTTGGTCCGCGGTCGGGAACCGACCAGCAGTGCCACGGAGGCGCCGTCGAACGCTTCGTTGGGGTTGTCGGTGATGTCGATGCCGCGAAGGACGTCGAACGCGCAGTCGTCGAGCTCCATGGCGACCCCCTCCGCTGCCTTCAACGCCGGCGGGATCTCCAGCAGGCGCAGCCGGATCGGCGTGCCCGGGCCGAGCATGGCTCCACTGGCGATGCGGAACAGCAGGCTGTAACCGATCTGGCCGGCGGCGCCGGTGACGGCGACAACGACTGGGGTGGCGGGCACGATGTACTCCTCGATGGCGGTGGTCGGTTCGCTGGAGCGATCCTGGCAGACGAGCGCCAACGAACACGGACCCCGGCCGCCGAAGCAGTCAGGGTCCGCGCCTCTCTCCGCTCCCTCCAGAGCACGTCAAAGTTAACAACAGGCAAACTCTGCAGCAACTGGAGCAGCCTGCCAGTTGCCTGTGAGAATGCCGCATAGCACCTGACACCGACAAATGGGCACGTCAGCCAGCCCGCCCGCCACACATGATCCTTCCGCCCACCCACAGCGCGATGCCCGTCCAGTGTTCACGTCCAGTTCACCTTCACGTCACCGCGCGGTCGCCGCGGCAGGTGACCTTGCCAAGGGTGAGCAGTTCGTCCGCTTCACCCACGCGAAAGGCCTGCCAACTGCGCGAGGAGAGGTGACGTGCCGACCGTCACGAGCCGCACGATCCGGGGGGGTGAGCGCCGCGCATGACCGTCACCGAAGCCACGACCTACAGCCCCCCGCCGGACGAGGCACCCGCCGACTCCCCGCGGCCTCTACGGTCGCGCCGCAATCCGGCCGATGTCGCGTTCCGCTCGATCATCGTCTCGGCAGGCGTCATCGTCCTGTCGATCATGCTGATGGTCGGCTTGTTCCTGCTCTACCGCGCTCGCGAGGCCATCGACGCCGCGGGCTGGGGCTTTCTCACCACGGCCGAGTGGGACCCGGACGGTGGGAACTTCGGCATCGCAGCCGTCCTGACCGGGACCGTCCTCATCGGCTTGACGGCGATCATCATCGCGGCACCGCTGGCGCTGGGGACGGCGCTCTACATCTCCGAGTACGCGCCGTTCTCCCTGCGACGCACGCTGATCAATCTCGTCGACCTCATGGCGGCAGTGCCGTCGGTCGTGTACGGGTTGTGGGGGCTCTTCCTGCTGCAACCCGACATCTTGGTGGTGGGCGACACCGGCGAGGGCCTGCCACGCTGGCTCGCGACGTATTTCGGCTGGATCCCGGTGTTCTCCATCACCTCCGGCGGTACCCCGATCGACCCTCGCGACCCGTTGATCTCCGACTCAGTGTTCAAGTCGTCGACGTTCATCGCGGGGATCGTGGTCGCCCTCATGGTGGCGCCGATCGCCACCGCCGTGATGCGTGAGAACTTCTCCCAGGCCCCGTTGAGCGAACGTGAGGGGGCGTACGCCCTCGGTTCCACCAAGTGGGGGATGGTCCGGGCGGTCGTCCTGCCGTTCGGTGTCGGCGGCATCATCGGCGGGATCATGCTCGGTCTCGGGCGCGCACTGGGCGAGACCATCGCCGTTTTCATGGTGATCTCCGTGGTGTTCACCGTGCAGCCGCGCATCCTGGAGTCGGGCACGTCGTCAGTGTCGAGCCTCATCGCGCTCAAGTACGGGGAGGCATCCCTGTTCGCGACATCTGCTCTCATGGCCGCGGGCCTGGCCCTGTTCGTCATGACTCTGATCGTCAATTTCGGGGCGTCAGCCGTCATCGCCCGCAGCCGGTCGGGATCGGTGAGTGACGCATGACCGCCGTCTTCACCCCTATTGATCCGACGCAGGTCGCCGCCGCCCCGGTCACTGCCGCAGCGTTACCCCCCGATCCGGAGCTCCCCGAGGTCCGACGCACCCTGCGAACCACCCAGGCTCGCGACGTCCTGCCCCTCGTAGGGGCAGCCGCGGCGGCGGCGGCGTTGGCGTGGCTCATGTACTTCGCCGTCGCGCCATGGAGCGGGGTCCTCGGCTTCGTCATGCTGTGGTACGCGTTCTTCGTCGGCCTGTACGCGCTGCTGGTGTCTATGGATGGCGACGCGCCTCTGATCAAGGACAGGGTGGCGGCGGTGGCAGCGCACAGCCTGGCCGCTGTTCTGCTGCTGGCGCTCGTCGTCGTCATCGCCTTCACGATGTGGCGCGGTCGCGCTGTCCTGCCGTACGGCAACTTCTACCTCGAGGACATGAGCATCGCGGGCCCGCTCGACCCGCTGGCCGTCGGCGGCATCCTGCACTCCGCCATCGGCACCCTCATCATGATCGCGCTGGCCCTCAGCGTCACCATTCCGCTCGGGATCGTGTGCGCAGTCTTCCTCTCCGAGACATCGGGCGGCTTCACGCGTTTCGTCCGGACCATTGTCGAAGCCATGACGGCGTTGCCGTCGATCGTGGCCGGCCTGTTCGTCTACGCGGGACTCATCACATTGCAGGGACTCTCCGAGCGACCCGGTTTCGGTTGGGCGGCGTTCCTCGGCCAGAAATCCGGCATGGCGGCGGCGCTCGCGATCAGCATCATGATGCTCCCCATCATCATCCGTGCCGCCGACGTCGTGCTGCGACTGGTTCCGGGCACACTCAAGGAGGCGGCCTCTGCCCTGGGGGCGTCCCGGTGGCGTGTGGTGTGGCACGTCATCATCCCGACCGCACGATCCGGGATCACCACCGCCGTCATCCTCGGTACCGCACGTGGCATAGGCGAGACGTCGCCTGTCCTGCTCACCGCGGGCGTGGCCACGGCCTTCAATCTCAATCCGTTCTCGGGCCCGATGTCGTCACTGCCCCTGGTCACGTTCAGCCTCACCAAGTCGCCGTCAGCGGCCTTCATCGCTCGCGGGTTCGGCGCAGCCCTCGTGCTTCTGCTGGTGGTCCTGATCCTGTTCGTCATCGCGCGGATCATCGGGGGCCGAGCTCTCGGCGAGCAGACGCCCAGGCAGAGCCGTGTGGCCGCCCGGGCGTCCCAGCGGGACGTGGCCCGGATGTCGGCGCGCCACGTCCCCGAAGCCCGCGTCCCGGACGAGACCTACCGACCACCGTCGCCCCCAGCAGCAGGAGTCGCCTGATGAAGTCCTTCCTCCAGCGTGCCCGTCGAGCGTTCGCGACGTTGGTCGTAGCGGGGCTTGCGGTCGTCGTCGCTGGGACCGGGCCGGCTGCGGCCACAGGAGACCTGGCGCCCATTGCGGGCGCCGGGTCGACGTGGAGCGCCAACGCGCTTCAGCAGTGGATCGCGAATGTGAGGACCCGCACTCCGCCGCTGAACATCAACTTTGCCGACACCGGTTCCTCTGACGGCCGGCAGCAGTTCCGCAACGGCACAGCCGACTTCGCCGTCTCCGAGATCCCCTACGGCCTGCCCGACGGCAACTCGTCGGACCCGGCACCCGAGCGCGGCTTCGCTTACATGCCGATCGTGGCGGGTGGCACCTCGTTCATGTACAACCTCAAGATCGGCAACACGCAGGTCACCCAGCTGAGACTGTCCGGCGACGTCATCGCCAGGATCTTCACCGGCGTTATCACGTCTTGGAACGACCCTGCGATCGCGGCCGACAACCCGGGCCTGACCTTGCCGGCGCTGCAGGTAACACCAGTGGTGCGCTCGGACGGTTCCGGGACATCGGCGCAGTTGACTGCATGGATGCTGCAGCAGCACCCGGACATCTACCGCGACTTCTGTGCGCTGTCGAACCGGAACCCCTGCACACAGACCTCGAACTATCCCAATCCGGGTAACCGGTTCCAGGCCAAGGCCGGGTCCAATGGCGTCGCCGGATTCGTCCAGCAGAGCCAGGGCACGATCACCTACGTCGAGTACTCCTACGCCCGTAACGCAGGTTTCCCTGTGGCCAAAGTGAAGAATGCGGCCGGCTACTACGTCGAGCCGACGGCGTCCAACGTGGCCGTGGGGCTACTCCGGGCCGAGATCGACGAGGCAGACCCCACCTCGCTGACATACCTCACGCAGAAGCTCCAGGGCGTCTACACCAGCCCCGACCCCAGGGCGTACCCGCTGGCGTCCTACTCGTACATGATCCTTCCCACCACCACCGCGAACAACTTCAGCGAGGGCAAGGGACGGACATTGAGCGAGTTCGGCTACTACTTCCTGTGCGCAGGCCAGGAGCAGGCCGACGACCTGGGGTACTCCCCGCTACCGCGTAACCTCGTCGAGGCCGGTTTCAGGCAGCTGGCCCGGGTGCCCAGCTCTCGTGCAGCGACCTTTAATCCGGGCGAGTGCTCCAACCCCACGTTCAGCGCCACCGACGAGAACGCCCTGGCGACCAACGCTCCGCAGCCGCAGGCCTGTGACAGGGAGGGTCCGCTGCAATGCGGCACTGCGGCAGAAGGTGCGCCGCTACCCGCCGCGGGTGGCGGCGGAGACGGCGGTGGTGGTGATGGCGGAGGCGGTGGCGATGGCGGACGCGGTGGTGGCGGCGCAGGAACGGGCACCGGCGGTGCGACGGACGAGACCGCTGCGCCCGTCGTCGACCCCGCGACCGGCGCCCTCGTCGACGCGCTCACCGGAGCAGGGATCGACACCGACGGCGACGGTGTGGTGGACGCGGCCGGCGTCGACGAGTTCGGCCAGCCGATCGCCGCTGGCCAGGGCGGGGGGGTGGCTAACGTGTCGGCCATTCCCGTCGAGCTAGCCGCCGGCGGCTTCCGGACCTCGCACATGCTGATGATCCTTACCGGCCTCGCGCTGCTGGCGCTGACGTTGACGCCGCCGCTGCTGTCCCGGCGCCTTCGGCGCCCCCCGGGAGGGACACCGTGACGGTCACTAAGGCGCGTGCGCGCGTCGCCACCGTCGTGCTACTGGCCGCGACTGCCGCAGGGACGGGCGCTACGGGGTCGGCACAAGCCGTCGCGGCCGATGATCCGTTCACCACCGAGTCGGCACGGACGGTCACCGGCACGGGTGAGTTCGCGGACTTCTCGCTGACCGTTGGCAAGACCGACGAACTCATCAACGAGAACGTCCGGGTCTCGTGGCGGTGGTCCGGTGCAGAGGTGGCCTCCCGGGCAACTCCGACCACCAACTGGGCGGACAACTTCATCAGCGTCATGCAGTGCGGTGGAGATGCGAGCGGTCCCAGTCGAGAGCGCTGCCAGTACGGTGCCTTCCAGGGCGGACTGGGCGGTATCTCACCCAACACGGGCATCCTCTCCAGACTGGTCACGCCGGCCGCGGATGTTCCTCCGACGCCGGCCGAGGTCAAGCTCGCTCTCACGACACAGGGAGCGATCTGGGACCCGAAGGAGCAGGCGGCCTCGTCGTACGACCGTCGGCTCGCGCGGACCATCACGTTCACCGTCGGCGGCAACGCGCAACCCGATGAGGGCAAGCCGGTAGGTCCGGAAGGCTTTAATGCCTACGAGTTCGACGATCCCACCACCGAGCGCGACGAGTCGGCCGTTCAGCGCGTCGTCCTCTGGGAACTGCTGCGAGTGGTCGACGGCAGGATCGTCGAGTCCCCGATCGATTCCGGCCAGTCCAGAAGCGTCTCCGGTTCTCAGTCCGCCCAGGACCGGCGACAGGGCTGCGGGGCGGACGTCATATCGACCGACCGGGCTACCCGGGTGGCGGCGCGCGCCAACTGTCGCGGTTCGGCGGACTTCGTCGTCACACTCGACATCCCCGACCCGCTGGCGGCCGGCGAGTACGTCGTGCGCTACCGAGGGCGGATCGGCACCGAGACAGTCACACAAGACATCCCGGTCACGGTGGCGCAGGCGAGCGGCACGGCGTGCAGCCCCGGTAGCCAGATCAACCGCGTCGATGCCCAGGCCGTCACATGCGAGTTGCGGGGTGTCGTGGTGCAGGCTCCGTCCCCCGCTACGGCCGGGGCCCCGGACCGGCTGAACAACATCGCGAGCAACGCGCAGTATGCGCCAGGCATCGTCTCGTTGACGGCCGCGAACGGCCTGACACAGGCCCTCCCGTCCGATGTTGATGGCCAGGGCGTGCTCACCTCGGCGGCCACGGACATCGCCTTCAGCGCGCGGTCGTCCAACGAGGTCCCCCTCGGACGCGTCAATGCCGACGGCACGGGAGAGGTGTTCTTCGAGATGCAGAACGGACTGGCGTCGCCGTGGCTGGGCTGCGGCGGGGCCGCCCAGTTCTGCTGGCTGGTGGCGGTGCCACGGAGCACCGTCGACGTCGACGGCCACGACAGCCGAACCGACGCGAGCAACCAGGCGAGATTCCTCTTCTCCTCGCCGCTGAGCCTGACCAATTGGGACAACCGGCTGCAGGTCCCGCTGGCCTTCCGGTCCCTGGCGGACGGGTGCAGGGTCGGCGTCCGCGAGACGACGGTCCAGGGCAACGAGGCCATGCGCCAGGCCGCGGAGTCGTGGAAGTTGCCGGTATGCCGTGACACGGCCAACTTCTCCTTCATCCCGCAGCGCGATGTCGTGCTGCGGGACTCCGCGGGCACGCGGGCCGGGCTTTTCCTCACCGGAGACGCGGCCGCCCTCGGCCGTCCCGGCCAGGTCGCCGCCCCGGTGGCGGGAACCGCGTTGGTGATCGGCTTCAACGTCGAGGAAGTCCACAACTCGCTCGACTCCCCGGCCACGCGGGAGCGCCAGGGACGCCGGGTGCCGGATCTCAAGCTGACCCCCAGGCTGATCGCCAAGCTGCTGACCGAGTCCTATCAGGGCTCGGTCGCGGCTTACGACACCATCAGCTGCGCGGTGTTGACGTCGCCGTCGTGCCGTACGCCCGAACTAGTGGGTCTCAAGGACAATCCGGTTTCCTTGTTCTCGGATCCGGAGTTCTACGCGGTCAACGCCGACACCCTCGGGTTTGCGGCCGCCGCCGACCGGCTGCGGAACGCCGAGGATAACGGACCCGGGGACCTCTACACCATCGATGGCGACTCCGCGTGGCTG
Organism: uncultured Kineosporiaceae bacterium; assembly: GCA_964516515.1. Lineage (GTDB taxonomy): Bacteria > Actinomycetota > Actinomycetes > Actinomycetales > JBBAYJ01 > JANNOG01. The sequence goes on from CAZEYA010000074.1 coordinate 10,692, forward strand.
CGCGCGCTCTGGGAGTACGTGGCCGCCGATCCGGCGGCGAAGGCGTTCATCGACGGCGCGCCCGACGAGTCCGGCATGACGGTCAATCCGCTCTACAAGGGCCTCGCGGTCCCTCGCGCCGATACGCCCCGTCTGGAGACGTCCTGCTGGCTGTGGACCACACCCTCGACCTTCGAGTACACACGCGTGCCGCTGTGCTTCGACGACCGAAGGCCGTCCATGGCTACGTTCGACGAGGGAGCGGGGCGCGCCAGTCGCGGCCGGGAGGCAGGCTTTGTCCGGTGGGACGGCAACTCGACAAACGGCTTCCGGCCGATCCGTGCGGACGTGCAGGTCCCCGGGGAGCGAGCGCTATTCACGCTCACGACCGCCGCCTCGGCCCAGCAGCGCGGCCTGGCAACCGCGCGGCTGCCCAACGCGAGCGGCGCGTTCGTGGGCCCGACCTCGGCGGCCATGACCGCGGCGATCAGCCAGTCGCAGCCGACCACAGTCGACGGGGTGCTTCAGGTGGATCCCACACGCGTGACCGGCACGGGCTACCCGCTGACCCAGCTCATGTACGGGGTCACTCGACCGACATCGCTGACCCCGACCCAGTGCGAGGACTTCGCCGACTTCCTGACGGTTGCCGGCGGCGGCGGGCAGGTGCCCGGTGACGCCCCGGGTCAGTTGCCGGCGGGGTACGTGCCGCTGAACGCCGAGCAGAAGGCGACGCTCGCGACCGCCGTCGCGGAGATCGCCGCCTGCCCTCGCCCCGCGGCAGCAGCCCCGCCGGCCGCCACACCGCTGGTCACCACGTCGACCCCTGCGACAAGTCCTGGAGTTGCCGGCACGCCGCAGGCCCCGGCGACCGCCCGCGCTTCTACGCCTTCGCGGGCTCCAGGCTCGGTCCCGGCCCCCGCGCCGCTCCCGGCTGTCAGTGCCGAGTCCGCGGACGCCTCGGCACCCGTTGCCGACGCTGATGTGCAGTCCACCTCCGGCCAGGTCCGGACCCCCGGCATCCCGCTTGGCCCATTGCGCTGGCTTGTCCCGGTCGTCCTGGTCGTCGGCCTCGCAGGTGTGGGTGCAGGTCCGTTGCTGGCCCACGCCGGGCGACGGTCGAACTGAACCGTCTCGCGAGGCGAACGTCGTCCGGCGCTCTGGCCGGCGGGGCGCTCGATGTCCGCAGGTTGCCAACAGGTTACGAGTGTTCGCCCGCCGTTCACCTGCATGTCCCCCGGTGGTTGCCCGTCGAGGCCAGTGTGGCGATGCGCCCACCTAGCGCACCCGGTCTCCGGCAGGACGTCGGAACCTCATTTTCCTCCCTCCGAAAGGAAAACAGCCTCGTGAAGAAGACTCTCGCGGCTCTGTCGGTCGGCGCTCTCGCGCTGGTCGCCTTTGCCTCGCCGGCCGCGGCCGAGCCCGTTGGCGCCCCTACCTTCCGCGACCTGTCCGGCTTGGGTTCGGACACCACCTTCGCCCTCATGAACGCCGTGTCGGACCAGGTCCTGGTCACCGGCACGTTCCAGGCCGAGAACGACACCGCGGCGACGCCGACCACCTACACCAACACCAAGGTCATCGGCTCGTACAACCCGCAGGGTTCGGCCACCGTCGCGACCAAGGACGCTGCGGAGTTCGCCGGCTGCGGTGCCGTCACCCGGGCCAACGGCTCGGGCGCCGGCCGGACCGCGCTGGTCAACTCGATCGCCAACAACGACAACTGCCTGCAGTTCGCGCGTTCGTCGTCGAGCCCCGTCGTCGCCACCATCAGCTTCATCCCGATCGCGACGGACGGCCTCACCTTCGCCACGCCGCCGAACGCCGACCTCGGCACCGTCCTCACCCTCGCCGAGCTTCAGGGCATCTACAACGAGCCCGGCACGGCCGGCACTGCGAGCTGCGACTTCGACCCGCTGATCCCGCAGGCCGGTTCCGGCACCCGTGGTGACTGGGCCTCCTTCGTCGGCTACGTCTTCGGCGCAGGTGGCGTCGTCGTGGCCACCGAGTGCACGACCGACTTGAACAACAGCGGCGGCCTGGTCCAGGAGCACAACGGCAACGACCTCACCGCCACCAACCAGATCTCCCCCTACTCGGTGGCCCAGTACCTCGCACAGTCCTACGGCGCAACGACCGACCGTCGCAACAACGTGACCCTCGGCGCCGTCCGCGGCCCGGTACTGGCCGGCGGCGCGACCAACCCCGACGTGCGCTACCCAATTGCGATCAACCCCAACGCGTTGAGCGTGGTCCGCACTGTCGGCAACTACGTGTCCACGACGGACTTCAACAACACCAACAGCCTCGAGTACCGCGTGTTCCGTGACATCTCGGGTGCGGCCGTCGGCCCGAACGTCATCAGCAACTCCGAGGTCTGCAACGACGCTGGTGACCCCGTCACCGGCCAGGACATCATCACCCGCGAGGGCTTCCTCAACAACTTCTGCTGAACGGGAGCCCACCGGGCCTTCTCGTAACGCATTCAGCCCTCTAGTCGTGTGGGGCCGGGTTGAGTCAGGACCCGGCCCCACCGTCGGGCAGGTGGCATATGCATCTCGCCCGATCTCTCTCCCTCCCTCCTTCGGAAAGGAACGTCATGAACAAGCGCTTCCAGCGCATTCTCGCCTCGACCGCTATCGCGGTCGTGGCAGGTGCGGGCTTCGTCGCCGTCGCTGTGACACCCGCCCAGGCAGCCGACCAGGGCGCCCTCATCATCACCTCGCCCGGCTTCACCAACTCGGGTTTGAACATCCAGAACCTGCTGCTCACCACCGCCAGCCCCTGCCCCACCGGTGACAGCCACATCTCGCGCGTCATCAACGCGACGGCTACCAACCCGGCCGACCAGGCCGAGGCTGACCGCTGGACCAACGGCACCACGGGCCGCAACATCTACTCCCGCACCACCGCCGGCTTCAACAGCCCCAACATCAGTACCTCGAGCAGCGTGCTGCAGTCGGTCGCCAACAGCCAGACCCCCGCCCTGCAGTTCGTCCCCGGCATCTACACCATTCGCCTCGAGTGCCGTGCCGGCATCGCCCTCTTCGGCCCGACAAGCGACTTCTTCCTCGGGCAGATCCAGTTCACATCGCCCACGGCGTGGAACGTCGTCGTCGCCAACGTGAACACCACCACCACCCTCTCGGCGAGCCCGCCCAGCCCCTCGAACACGGGCACCCCGGTCACCTTCACCGCCAGCGTCTCCGGGGCGCCGACCGGCGGCACGGTTCAGTTCAGCGTCAACGGCGCACCAGCCGGCGCACCAGCCCCCGTCACTGGTGGAGTCGCCACCTTCAGCACCTCGTTCCCGACAGCCGGCGTCCGAACCATCGACGCCGTCTACAGCGGCGCCGCGGGCTTCAACGGTTCGACCGCCACGCAGATCAGCTACACCACTGCGTCGGTTCCGGCCGTGGCCACCACCTCGACACTCTCCGTCACCCCCACCACGGGTGGTGCGTTCCAGAGCGTCACTCTCACCGGCGGCGTGACCAACAACGTCACCCCCGCCGCCATCCCGACCGGATCGTGCTCCTTCAAGAACGGCGCCGCCATCATCGCTACCGTTCCGGTGACTGCTACCGGCGCCTGCATCTTCACCTCCACGTCGTTCGGCTCGGGCACCTACGCCTTCTCGTTCGACTTCGTCCCGGCCGGCAACTTCCTGGCCTCGACCTCGAACACGGTGTCGGCTACCTACGCGGGCTACACCTGCATCGTCGGTGATCAGTGTGTCGACCCACAGACGGTCGTTGTCACCGTGCCTGCCGGTAACATCTCCATCGACACGCCGTACACCCCCGGCAACCCGTTCAACCTCGGCACCCTTGTCCTGTCCGCTAGCGGCACGTCCTACAGTGTCTCGGCTCCGTTCGGCTCGGCTGCCACACCGATTGACGGCGTCACCATCGTCGACACCCGCGCCGGCGCCCTGCCCTTCACGGCGCAGATCGCGTCGACGAACTTCGCCAACGGGGCCTCGACCATCTCCAACTCGCTCCTCGGCTTCACCGGCGTGACCCCGGCCTACGTCGCGGGCAACGCCATCAACGCGGGAACCAACCCGGTCATCACCACCGACCGTCCCGCGGGTCAGATCAGCACCACCGGCGCCACCTTCGCCACGGGCACCGGCCCGGGTTCGGTCAACGTGTTCGGCACCCTGTCGCTGAGCAACGTCCCGACCTCGACCCCCCCGGGTCTCTACACCGCGACCGTCACGTTCACCATCTCCTGACGATCGTCACCACCGTTTCATCAGCAGTGCCGGTCTGACCGGTTGAACCATCGAGGGGTGGGATCCGCGACGCGGGTCCCACCCCTCGCCATTCCGGCCGGTCATGCCGCGACCGGGTCGAGCCCCTGGATGAGCCCCGAGTGACTGCCAGGCGCCGTTCATCGGCGGTTCATCTCCGATTCACGTGCCTCCCATACAAACAGGGCGACTGATGCGCCCTCGACGAACGGACTCTATCCATGTCGCCCCTGCGCAGACCGTCCCACGGACCTGCCCTGGCCGCGGCCATCGGAGCGATCACGACCGTCTTCGCGGTAGCCGCCCCGGGTGCCTCCGCTGTAGCCGTGCCCCTCGCCATCTCGGGCTCGCCGAGTGCACCAGTCGAAGCTGGCGACGCAGTGGACGGCGCCCCGGAACGGGCGGCCTTCGGTGTGCAGCCCGCTAACGCGGCCGGCGGCTTGGACGAGCGAGCGTTCTTCCAGTACGGGCTGCCCGCTCAAGCATCGGTTTTCGACTACGCCGCCTTCGTGAATTACGGCGACATACCGCTCACCCTCAGCGTCTACGCCACCGACGCGTTCACTGCCGAGACTGGAGGATTCGCGCCGCTACCCGGGTCTGAGGCGCCTTCGGACGCAGGCACCTGGATCACGGTCGGCGAGTCGACCACGGTCGATGTTCCGCCGGCCGACGCCTCAGGGCCTGGCACAGTGGTGGTCCCGGTCACCATCACCGTGCCGGAGAACGCCACACCTGGCGATCATGCCGCCGCTATTTTGGGCGTCCTTACGACACTGGGTGAGAACCCGGAGGGTCAGAACGTCCAACTCGAACAGCGGGTCGGGTCGCGCGTCTATCTGCGTATCGATGGCGAACTGGCCCCGGGGTTGACCGTCAGCGACATCGCGGGCACCTACCGTCGAGGCTCCCTGCCATGGCAGCCGGGTTCCCTCGAGATGTCCTACACCGTCACCAACTCGGGCAACGTGCGGATGGGCGTGAAGCCATCGGCAACGGTCATCGGCCCGTTCGGTCTGAATGAGCGGCGCGGGTCCGCCGAGACCATCGGTGAGTTGCTGCCCCGGGGCAGCGTCGAGGTGAGACAGGTCGTCGACGGAGTGTGGCCCCTTGTCAGGCTTGATACGGCGGTCCGGCTCGAAGCTGTCGCCGCGCCGGGTACCGAGGCACCCGACCTCGGGCCCACCACTGCCGAGTCGGTGATCTGGGTGGTTCCGTGGCAAGCGCTGCTGATCCTGCTCATGCTCGCCATCGTCATCGCGGTCCTCACCGCCATTCGGCGCGGCCGGCGACGCAAGAAGCCCACGACCGATCCGGCCCGCCCCGCTTCGCCGGCCGGTGACACGGCGGTGCGCGTTCCTGCCGGCGCCGGCCTGAACGACGGAGACCCTCGATGAGTCTTCCCTCCCCGACCCGCCTCCGAGTTAGGATGACCATGACCAAGCTGTCACTGCCCTCGCGCCGCCCCGCCG
>CAZEYA010000075.1:0-16329 GCA_964516515.1 uncultured Kineosporiaceae bacterium
GTCTCTCACCTCCACTCGATACAGCAGCGCCTCACGGCGCACGGGTCCGCGACGTGACGTTCGACGAAGACCGCTCCCAGGTCCGCACCGGCAACGGCCCCCAGGTAATGGCCACCCTGCGCAACACCGCCATCAGCCTGCACCGTCTCGCCGGCTCCACCAACATCGCCGCCAGCCTGCGACATCACGCCGCCAACGCCGACCGCCCCATCACACTGCTCCTGACCTCATGAAACGCGACTTCGCCGCAGCCCTGCACCGGGGGGCGTGCTGGCACCTGCACGTCACACCTATCTCCAGCTCGTGGCTGAACCTCGTGGAACGGTGGTTCAAGGAGTTGACCGACCGGCGTCTTCGACGCGGCGCGTTCACCAGCGTCGCGGATATCGTGACCATCCCGGGCACCCGCCAAGGTGAAGAACAGATCAGCCCGAATCGATCCTGAGGGTATCGAACTGAACTGAGGTGAGGCTGCTCAGGCGCTCATGGACGACGACAGCACGACACAACGCCATGAGATCAGCGAGGGCGATCACTCGTCGGCCACTACGCCGTTCGACTCCTGGACCCGATCCACGCTCGGCCCAGCCCCAACACCAGAATCCTGGCCGCGGACATCGCGAGCGCCGTGCAGGACGAATCTAGGCGGAGACCGTGCTCAGCCGTGGGACTTCGCGTAGGCCACAAAGCCGGCGACGTCGTCCGGCATCAGCCGCCCAATCGCACCGGAGGAGTACACACTGATCGCCACTCTGCCCTCTGGATCGAGCACGAATCCGGTTGCCTGGAGGAACTACGGCTCCGGGTTGACGAAGGCCCCCAGGGCCGCGCCCACCGCGTCAGCGTCGGCGCTGTATCCGACGGGGAAGGTAAGCCCGTGCTTCTCGACGAGCTCCGACGCCTTGTCCTCCGGGTCGACGGAGAACGACGCGACCGAGGCCCCGACCTCGGCGAGCCGCTCACTCGCGCGCTGGAACGCTGCGAGCTGGGTGTTGCAGTACGGGCACCACGACCCGCGGTTGACCAGGACCACTCCCCAGGAACCGGCGAGGTCACCCGGCAGCGAGAGTTCGCCACCGCCGACCTGCGGGATCGTCAGCGTGGGGAAGATGTCTCCGGGAGCGAGCAGGGCCATGGTGTCTCCTTGTGATCATCGGGCGACACGGCGCCGCCAAGGGTGACAGCCAGGAGTGCCGTCGAGTCGATGGCGCGCGAGACATTACGAAGCGGTGACGCACACCCAGCCCTACTCCGGCGCCGCGCCACCCACGACGCCCAGCGCGCCCCGGCCGTGCCCAACAGGTCGCTGTCCTCGTCGGGCACCGCTACGAGGTGATCGGCGTCTCCTCCCGTGGCGACGCCGTTCGGTAACGCAGCGCTTCCGTGGGCTGCGGCTGACGTCCCACCGCTGCTCGACCGCTACGCCTGACGCGGCCGACCAGCCAGTTGCCCGGCGGCGTCACCGCCTCGGGTGACGCTCATCTGGTCGCGTCTCCCAGGCCGTGTGGTGACGGGAGACCACGGACGACAACGCTAACGCGAGGTTTCGTGATCTTGTCGGCTGTGATCGTGAACCCGGTCGGGTGTCGATCTGCGTCATCGTGGATACGATCAAGATGCCTCCCGTATAAGGCGAATACTCCGGACATAAAGCAGTAAAGTGTCTGATTGCGCCCGCCTCGGGGCAGGTCGTCATTCCTGCGCGCGGTCGGGGACCGCCATCTACAGTCATAGCGCCACACGAACTCGATGACGCGGTCGGACGGCGTTACGGCCCGAATTGCTATCGAGCGAGGGGAAATACACGATGACGTTCCTCGACACGTCATTGCGCGAGGCGGAATCGACCATCTCGTCAGCTCCGGGCAGGCACTTCCTCCCTCACCCGACACTTCCCGCGGACGACCACGACCAGAACGTTGCGCCGCAGGCGACCGAGCGACCACGGCGGTGGGGCTCGGCGCGGCTGCCCCGCAGCGGCGCCCTGCTGGTGGCCGTGGACGCCGCGGCCATGGCCGCGCCGTTGCTGATCCTCCACGTCGACACTGTCTGGCTGGGCGTCACCACCTTGCTCACCATCGCGCTCTTCGTCGACGGCTCGATGTACCGGCGGCGCCTGCAATGGTCGGTCCTCGACGACCTGCCGACGTTGCTCTGGCGACGCGTCGTGGCAGTCACCATCGTCACCTCGCCGCTGCTCTCGACGGGCGGCCCATCGCCCCGGGACCTGCTGTGGGCTGCGGTCTGGAGCACGCTCGCACTGCTGGTCGGCCGTACAGTCGCCTACACCGTCATCGGGTCGGTCCGCCGGCTCGGCATCATCGAGCACCGGACGGTCCTGCTCGGCGACAGTGAGGTCTCGCGGGAGCTGGCCCGCCTGCTGCAGGACAACCGCAAGCTCGGCCTGCGGCCGATCGGCTACTTCTCGGAGTCGATCTCGCTGTCGCCCTCGTCAACCGACTCCCACCTGCCGAGACTCGGCGGACTCGGCGACGTCGGCACGGTCATCGCTGCGCGTGGCGTCTCGGTCGTGCTCGTGACGTTCGGGGCGATCGTCGACCGCCGCGTGGTCGACGTGCTGCGCTCACCCCAGCTAGGGCGCTGCGAGATCCTCATCGTCCCACGGCTGTACGAGATCATGAATCTCAAGGGTGCTAACGACCACATCGGCGCCATTCCCGTGGTCCGGCTGCGCACACCACGTCACATCGGCGCCGCGCTGGCGACCAAGCGCGTGTTCGACGTCGCCGTGGCGGCAGTCTCCATGGTGATCCTGTGGCCGCTGCTCCTGGTCTGCGCCCTCGCCGTGCGCTCCACAGGTGCGCCCGTCATCTTCCGGCAGCGGCGGGTCGGCAAGGACGGGCGGCTGTTCAACCTTTACAAATTCCGCTCGATGGCAGACGCGAGCGAGGCCGAGACATCCACGACATGGCACGCGGCAGGAGACGCCCGGACGACCACGGTCGGGCGCGTGCTGCGTCGCACGTCGCTGGACGAACTGCCGCAGCTGTGGAACATCCTGCGCGGTGACATGGCCGTCGTCGGCCCCCGACCGGAGAGGCCTCACTTCGCCGCACGCTTCGCCCGCGAGATTCCCCACTACGCCTATCGGCACCGGGTCCCCGTCGGGCTGACCGGCATGGCGCAGGTCAACGCGCTGCGCGGCGGGGACTCCTCGATCGCGCTGCGGGCCAGGTACGACAACTACTACATCGAGAACTGGTCGCTGTGGGGGGACGTCAAGGTCATGGTCAGAACCGTTGCGGAGGTGATCTGTGCCAGAGGGTCGTGAGCGGCCCAGCCGACGGGCGGTGCTGCTGCTCGGCTTCGCCGGTGTCGGTGCCGGTGTCGGTGCCCTGGCCGGCGGGTCGGCGGTGGCGCGGCCCCGGCTGGTATCCGACCCCGTGCCCCGCGCCGCACCCGGCGGCGCTGCTGAGAGTGGAGCGTCCACCGACGCCGCCGCTTCCGCGTCGCCTGGCGGCCGGTGGCTGTCGGGCTCGTCCGGCCCTCCAGCAGCGGATGGCAGCTTCGGCCGCTGGCGCGGCGCGGACGTGGCCATCATCGGGACCTGGGCCGACAACAACGACGCCATGGTGCAGCTCTGGCAGTTACGGCCGGACGGGGAACTCGGCCGCTGGAACGGTCCGCTGGACATCGCCGTGGGTGCGATCGGGCCGGGCGAGTCGTGGAGCGACGCCGCCGCCGGGGCCTTCGACGACCGGTGGCGGGCCTGCCTGGGACGTCTCGGTGAGCTGCGCGCTGCGGCGGAAGGGCCGACATACGTCCGGTTCGCGCACGAGTCGAACGGTGACTGGTACCCGTGGCAGGTCGACGCGGGGTCGGAGACGAGGTTCGTGACGGCGTGGCGGCGCTTCCGGTCGCTGCAGCGTGACCTCCTGCCCGCAGCGCGGCTGGTCTTCTGCGTCAATCGGGAGACGGTGAACGCCGGCCTCGACTGGCGGCGTACGTTTCCCGGCCCCGACGACACCGACGTGCTCGCCGTCGACTACTACAACCAGTTCCCGTTCGTCGGCACGCCCGAGGAGTGGGATGCCTGCGCGGACGATGTGGACGCCCACGGCGCCCCCAAGGGTTTGCACCGGCACCGCGAGTTCGCGGCGGACGCGGGCCTGCCGTTCGCGGTCAGTGAGTGGTCCGGCAACGCCGACATGGGGGACTCCCCGGTGTTCGTCGAGCGGATGCACTCCTTTTTCGCCGAGCATGGTGGCGACGGCCCCGGGCGTCTCGCCTACGAGATCCAGTTCAACGTGGACATGGACGACAACCGGTGGTCGTTTCACCCGGTCACCCGGATGCCCGCCTCGGCCGAGGCATACCGGAGCCTGTGGTGACGATTCGGCCGACGCCCCGGACTACGCGGTCAGAAGAGCTGGGCGTAGGTGGACGATGCCCCGGGCTGTCGGCTCCCCGGGAAGAACTGGAACCTGCCGTCACCATGGAAGACGTTGAACTGCACTTCGTACACCACCCGGCCGGCACCTGTGCCAGCGTTCGCAATCAGCCAGCGCCTCATCTCGGTGACGAACACCGGCGAGTCGCCGAGCGCAGCGTTGCTCGACCACTCCGAGACGGCAAAGGGCAGACCGACCGACTCGGCAAATCGGCGGTGGCTGTCCAGCCCGCTGGGGGCCCCCAGCTCGTCCACCCGCCGTGCCGTGGCCGCGAAGTCGGCGCTCGTCGTCACGAACGGGTACTGGTTGTAGGCGTCGACGGCCATGACGTCGACGTACGCGGTGCCCGGGAATGCCTTGCGCCAGTCGAGCCCGGTGATGCCGGAGGTCGCCACATTCGGGCAGAAGACGAGTTTGTGACGTTGCGCGACCTCCTGCTGGATGGCGTGGAATCGCTTCCACGAGGCCACGAACGACGGGACCTCCGAGGCCTGCACCGACCACGGGTACCAGTCCCCGTTGAACTCGTGGGCGAACCGGATGTACATCGTCCCAGGCCGCGAGCCCCACAGCCGGTTGAGCTTGGTCAGCGACGCCCGCCAGCGGGCGTCGTACGCGCCCGCAGCGGCGGCCTGCCAGGTGTCGCCGCGGTCCTTGTAGATGCCGCCGATGGAGATGTCCAGGTCCCCCTGCCAGGAGCCGTACTCCGCGCCGGGGGCGATGCTCCAGAGGTTGGCCTGCGCGGCGGCGTCGTCGTTCCAGGTGCCCGCGATGTCGACCGGTGTGCCGCGCCAGGCCGCGAACCTGCCGTTGGCCACGCCGTCGCCCGAAGCACCCGACCGCCAGGTCCGGGGGCCAGTGCCCGGTGGGGGCACGGCTGTGACGGGTGGTGCCGGGGTGGCCGTCACCGGTGCGAGCGTGCCGCTGACCGCTGCGGTGATCCGGACGGTGCCGGGGGCGTCCTGCCAGATCGCCAACCCGGTACCGGTGCCGGTGTAGGCAGTGAGGCCCGCCACGGTGTCCCGCGAGACCTGGGCCGCTCCCCAGGCCGTGCTGATCGTGGTGCCCCGCACCTCCGTCCTGGCCGGGCCGGAGCTGCTCGCCGCAGCCGTGTAGGGCTTGTCGACGACAAGCGTCAGCTTGGTGCCGGCCACCAGCCGCACCTGGTATCGGGTGGCCGAGAAGCTCACCAGCACGTACCTGTCGGGTGCGGACTGACGGACCACGAGGCCTGCGTTGCGGCCGGGCGTGGTGGCGCCCGACAGCGTGGCGGTGACGAAGTGATCGGCGCCGGCGGCTGCCGCGAGAGGTCGTTGCACCCACACCCAACTCGTGCTCGTACTGAAGTCCGTCCCCGCTGCCCCGGCGGGAGAGGGCGCGGCCGTCGCGACGATCAGGACGGACACCACAGCGGCGCGGAGAAGAAGTCGGATCACGTGCATGGAGAACCTCCCGGGACGGGTAAACCGAACATACGGCGCATCGACACCACATCGTGGGCCTTGAGCCGGCGCCCGCCTTGTCACCCTGTCGAACCACATCCGCCATATCCTTCTTCGTCCGAGCGGGTTACGTGAGTCGCGTTCGCGCCCATGGTCGGCAACGCCGGACCCGACAGGTTCTCGGGGGTCGCGCGACATGGATTCTGCTGGATCAGGCAGTCTCCAGTCTGGCCAATGCCGGACTCAGCGTCATCGTCGCCACAACGGTGTCCCCTGGTGATTACGGCGCCTTCGCGCTGGCGTTCTCGTTCTACACCTTCCTCGTCGCCGTATCCCAGGCCATGAGCGGTCAGACGTTCATGATCCGCTACTCCGGGGTAGGCGGGGTGCAGGGAGCATGGGCGGCTTCCGGGGCGGCGGGCGCCGCCGCCGCCCTAGGCGTTCTGCTGGCCGTCATCCTGGGCGTGGCGTCGCTGGGCCTCGGGCCCCCGCTCAGTGGGACCGTCGCAGCGCTGAGCGTCCTGCTCCCTGCGCTGTTGCTGCAGGACATGTGGCGGACCGTCTTCATCGCCCGCGGCACGCCGGCCCGCGCGTTCGTCAACGACCTGGTGTGGACGGTGCTCCAGGTCGTGTTTATCGGGGCCCTTGTGGCCGCCTCGGTTCATGAGGCGATGTGGTATCTCCTGGCCTGGGGCGCCGCGGCGTCGGTCGCGGCGGCCGTGGGCGTCCGGCAGTGCGGCTCCTGGCCGTCGCTGCGGGCGGCGGTGCCCTTCGTCCGGAGCAACCTCGACCTCAGCCTGCCGTCTGTGGGCGGCGCCGTAGCCATCCTCGGCGCGACCCAGGTCGCCTTCGTGCTCATCTCCGTCGTCGGCGGCGTAGAGGATGTCGGCGCGCTGCGCGCGGCCCAGACACTTCTCGGACCGCTCAACATTCTGGGCTTCGCGCTGACCGCCGCAGCCCTGCCCGAGATCGCGCGTCGGGACTTGACGCGACGGGGTTTGCTGGCGGCTGCGGCTGCCGTGAGCGGCGCGCTTGTGCTGGCCAGCCTCGCCTGGGGTGCCGTGTTGCTTGCGGTTCCCGACAGTGTCGGCGTCCGACTGCTCGGCGAGAGCTGGCGGGGCGCCCGGGAGGCACTGCCCGGGCTCGTCGTCTTCACGGCGTGCATCGGGGCGACAGTGGGGGCCACCCTCGTCATCCGAGCGCTCGCCCGGACCGGCTACGCGATGGCGACACAGGTGCTGCTGGGCGTGCTGGTCATTGGGCTCGGCGTCGGGGGGGTCGCCGTCGACGGCGCCAGAGGCGCCGCAATCGGCCTCGCTCTCGCTGCCGCTGTTCTCGTGGTGCCCTGCTGGGCGCTGTTGACCCGAGCGATCCGGCTCGGCAGGCGGGAGGCCCCGGTCCGCCTGCCGGCCCATCCCGCCGTCGAGGTCACCGCGGGAGTTCCGCAAAGCCGTGCGGGCGGGTCCGGACCGGCGGCACAGTGTCAGTCCGTGCCAGCCACGGACAGTGCGAGCGCGCCACTGCGAGCAGGAACGGGTGGGTCGTGAGGGCTGCGATGACCGTCGGTGCCGCGGCGCCCGCGGGCGGCGGTCGTTCCCCGCGGGGTCTCAGCGGCCGTGCAGCCTGGGTGATGGCCGATCAGGCGGTGTCCAGCCTGGCGAATGCCGGCCTCAGCGTCGTGGTGGCCCGCAGCGTCCCGGCCGTGGAGTTCGGCGCGTTCGCGCTCGCCTTCACCGTCTACTCCCTCGTCGTCGCGGTGTCGCAGTCGCTCGGCGCGCAGGTGGTCGTCATCAGGTTCTCCGGGGTCACGGGCACGCCCTGGCGGCTGGCCGTCAGCGCTGCCACCGGGACGGCGCTCGCGGTGGGGCTCCTCGGTGCAACGGTGGTGTTGCCGGTGGCCGCCTGGCTACCGCCCCCGATGCGAGACGTCCTCCTGGCCATGGCCGTGCTCCTGCCGGCGCTCACGCTGCAGGACACGTGGCGCACGGTGTTCGTGGCGCGGGGGACACCGCGGCAGGCCTTCGTCAATGACGCGCTCTGGGCCCTACTCCAAGCATGTCTGCTGGGCGGCCTTGTCGCCGCCGGGGTGGCCACGGTGGTCTGGTTCGTCGCCGGGTGGGGGATCGCGGCCGTGGTCGCCGCCGCCTGGGGGGTGCGACAGTCACGTGTCCTACCGTCGTCGGCCGTGCGCCCGTTCCTGCGCGATCACCGCGACGTGGTGGGCCCGATCCTCGCGACCACGCTGGCGTCGATGGGGGCCACACAGGTTGCGTTCCTGCTCATCGCCTCGACCGGAGGCATCGAGGTCGTCGGGGCGCTGCGGGCGGCGCAAACGCTGCTCGGGCCGCTGAATATCGTCGGGTTCGCCCTGTCGTCGTTCACGGTGCCCGAGGTGGTCCGGCGTGAGATGTCTCGGCGGGCCCTGATCCGGGTCAGTCTTGTCCTCAGCGGGGTGCTGGTCGCCGTCGACCTGGCGTGGGGCTGCGTGCTGCTCCTGCTGCCGGACTCCGTCGGGACGTTTCTGCTGGGTGCCACCTGGCCGGGTGCCCGCGCCGCCCTGCCGGGGCTCGTGGTGTTCACTGCCCTACTCGGAGCCATGGTCGGGGCGTCTGCTGTCATCCGGGCGCTCGCAAGGACCTCCTACGTCTTCTGGACGGGTGCGGCCCTCGGTCTGCTGCTCCTCGTCCTGCCCGGAACGGGTGCCGCAGTCGCCGGGGTCCAGGGGGCTGCATGGGGCTTCGCTGCGGCGGCCCTTGGGGTCGTGCCGTTGAGCTGGTGGCTGCTCGTGCGGGCCGTCCGCGCCGGGGCCAGCGGCGTACCGCTGACGGCATCAGGAGGTGCCCATGTCGACTGAACCCCTGGATCCCATCGCGGCCATGTTGCGCTCGTGGTGGCTCATCGCCGCCGCCCTCGTCGCCGGCGCCGTCGCGCTCGGCCTCATCGCGTACCTGCAGCCGTTGAGCTGGACCGCCACGGCAACCGTCCAGTACCGGCCAGGCGACCCGGTCGCGTCACTCACCGGGGGTGGCTCGGGCGTCAGCGGGACCGACGCCGACCGGCTGCTGAACAGCCAGCAGGACATCCTGCTCGGCGACGCCGTGATCACACCTGCGGCTGCCTCCCTCGCCATGCCCGGCGCGCAACTACGCCGGGCTCTTGAGCTGCGACGGCGCGACGGCAGCGACATACTCACACTGAGCGCGACAGCGGGCTCACCGGAGGCGGCCGCCCGGCTCGCCTCGATCGTGACGACCACCTACGTCGAGGTGGGCCGGGCCGAGGGCGAGCAGGCGCTCTCTGCGCGCGCGAAGGCGCTGGGGACCACGATCGTCGAGGTGAGCGCCGCGGCGGCGACCCTGCCGCCTGCGGTCGAGGGAGTTCCCGACGACCCTCGCCGGGCGTCGTACGTCACTCAGCTGGAGGCGTTGGAGCAGCAGCAGCAGCAGCTGATCATCGCGGCTCGGCTCTACCCCGGCAAGATCACCGTGCTGCGGATGCCGGAGATCCCGAGCGCGCCCAGCTCCCCGGGCGCGCTGGAGGGCGGGATCGTCGGGGCGAGCCTCGGCCTGGTCCTCGGCATGATCGTGGCCATCGGCCGTGGTGCCCGCAGCCGGTCCCGTTCCCGGCGGCGGCCGGTGCCCGCGCAGGTGCCTTGGGACCTGACGGCTTTCGAGGCGCGAGCACCGGCCGCACCGCGATGACGCCCGCCGTCACGCCGGGCGCGGCACCCGCGACGCGCCGGGAGCTGCGAGTGCCCGCGCCGGCGGAGGCGGGCACCCACCTGCTCGTGCTGCTCCTCGCCGTCATCCTGACGCAGCGACTGGCGATACCGCTGGGGAGCACAGCCCAACTGGCGGTCGGCGTGCCGCTGGGTCTGGCTGTCGTCGGGCACGGCCTAGCGACCCGGCAGCTCCGGCTGGACCCGATCCGGACCGCGCTCTACTGCTTGGCCGTCGCGGGGATGGTCGGCGTGACCGTGCTCGCCAGCGCCCGCCAGCAGTCACCGTCGCTGACGTCCCTCTACCTCGCTGTCGCGATCTACGCACTGCTCGCAGTGCAGGCGCCCGCCCTCGATCGACACCGGCGCGAGCACCTCCTCGACGCGTTCGTCACCGTCATGCTCGCCGCGGCCGTCGTCGCGCTGGTGCAGCTCGGGGTGCAGTACCTGGGCGTGCCCGGCCGGGACTGGCTGGCCGAGGTGGTCCCGCAGAGATTCTTGCTGCAGGGGTACCACACAGGCGACCCACTGGAATACGGCTCGCCGCTCCTGCGCGCGAACGGTGTGGTCTTCCTCGAACCGTCGTTCCTTTCGTATTTCCTCGGACTGGCGGCGGTCGTGGCGTTGTGGCGCGGCCGGGGTCCCTTCACGATCGGTCTGCTGACGTTGGGGTTCGTCCCGACGTCGGCCGGCAACGGCATCGTCGTTCTCGCGCTCGGGATAGCCGCCCTGCTGGTGGGCCGGCGCTCGCGCAACCTTGGCGCCCTGCTGTTGCCAGCGGCGGCGACGGTCGCGCTGGCCGTCGCGACGCCGTTCGGGGCCCGCTTCGTCACGCGGGTGTCGGAGTTGGGCCAGCAGGACTCAAGCGCCAACCTGCGGCTCGTCGAGCCTTACCGTCGGTTCGGCGACGTCTGGCTGGCCGACCCGCTGTCCCTCGTCGTCGGTCACGGCCCCGGCAACGGGCCCGGGCTGATCAATCCCACGGGCCTCGACGGGCTGCTGACGCCGCTGCTGCCCAAGCTCGTCCTCGAGTACGGCCTACTCGTCTCGGTGGTCTTCCTGCTGTTCCTGCTGTGGTCGCTGCTGGCCGGGGACCCGCCACCACCGTGGACACTCGCCCTGCTCGTGAGCTACGCCGCTGTCAACGCCTCGTTCCTGCAACCGACCCTTGCGGTGTCGACCATCCTGTTCGTCCATCTCATGAGAGCGCGGCATGATTCGACTCCGATTGCGATGACATGAGATGACATGTGCCGCTGGGGCGTTTGCGGAGATACTAACCGGCGGCCCGAAAGCGGTTGCGCCCGCCGCGGACCGCATGCGTGAATTCCACAGTGACCCGAGGAACGATCATTTTCCTCAGTTACGGCGAGGGGCCACACGTCGCAGAGACCGTTTTCTCGGCGCTGTCGGCCTGGCGGCGTAACCACGCGGACCGCGACGTCTCGCTGCTGATCTACACCGACCGGCCTGACGACTTCGCAGGCGTTCCGGTCGAGCTGAGGGCGATCGGCGACGACGACCTGCAGGAGTGGCAACCGGCGGGCGCCTATCCGCGCCGATGCAAGACCGCCGTCGTTCGGGACGCGGTGCGTACCCTCGACCACCCGGTCGCGCTGGTCGATTCCGACACCTGGTTCCGCCGGTCACCACACCAGATCCTCGACCGGGTGGTGCCGGGGCGGGTCGCCCTGCATCTCGACGAGGGCCCGCTCGCCACGACGAACTGTCCGGTCAAGCTCGAGTTCCTCGCGGACGTCAGGAACCGAACATTCCGGGACTCCCGGGGCGTGCCCATCGCGGTGGGCCGCCGACCCGGGATGTGGAACTCCGGTGTCACGGGCATCCATCCGGCGGACGCCTCACTGCTCGACGACGCCCTGGTCTTCCTCGACCAGCTGTGGCACGCCTACCCGGCCGGGTTCTTCCTCGAGCAGTTCGCGCTCAGCACGGTCGTCGGTCATGCAGCTCGGCCGCAGTCCACCGCCGACGTCGTGTATCACTACTGGCCCGAGGTGTTGCGCGGCCCTTGGCGACACGTCCTGCCCGAGCTGCTGGCGGACACCGCCGACCTGCCACCTGCTGCCCGGGCGGAGGTGCTGCACCGACACCGCCCCCGGGCCCGGGCCGGGGTGGCGGTGAAGTTCGCCGCCAAGCAGGCCTGGCGGTCCGTGGGCCTCCACACGACGAGTGTCCGGTCGAGCGCCACGTGAGGCTGCTGCACGTCCTCTACCGGACGCATCCCGGGGGCAACCGCAAGCCCCGCCCGCACTGGTTCAGCCGCGCCTTGGCCCTGAAGTCCCTGCAGCGGTCGGTCGCCCTGCTCGAAGGACCGACCCGGTGGACCTTCGTCGCCGACGGCGGCATGAGCGAGGCGGTGGCCGGCCTGGTCCGCCCCGGCGATGACGTCGTCGTCGTCCGGGGCGGTGCGGCGTCGTCGAGCCTTCGCCGGACAGTTGACGTTGCGGTCCGGGCCGGCGCCGAGGACCCGGCTGGCACGCTGTACTGGTTCGCCGAGGACGACTATCTGTACCGCCCGGAGGCCGTGACCCAGCTCACAGCGGCGGCGCAGCTCCTCGGGCCGGACGCCTACCTCACCCTTTACACCTGCGACATCACCTCCTGGTGCGCCCGTCATCCCAGCCAGCCCCTGGTGGCCGTGACCGACGTTGCGGATGTCGACGTCGGCGGGATCGCCTGGCACCGCATCGGGTCGACGACGAGCAGCATGGCGGTGACGCGCGAGGCCCTGCTCGCCGACGCGGGACTGCTGAAGCTGGGGACACGGGCGGGCGCCCCGTTCGACCTCACGACGTGGAGCGCCCTGCAGGGCATCTCGCCGTATCCCTGGCGGTACCTGCTGCGCGACCTCGATGGGTACCCGACGCCACGCGGCGTGGCGAAGGTCGTTGCGAAGCCGCCGATGCGGGCCCTGCTCAATGTGGTCGCCGCGCTCCGGCCGGCGCCGGCACGCCGGTCGCTGTGGGCGCCGGTTGCTGACCTCGCCATGCACCTCGAGGTCGACGTCATGCCGCCCGGGGACGACTGGGCCCGGCACGCCGCCGCCCTGCACGGCCCTGGTCCGACGGTCGGCGCATGAGGATCCTGCTGCAGTCACATGTCGCCGATGATCCCGATGCCGGCGCGTCCCGGGTGTACCACCTGCTCGCCGAGGAGATGGCGGCCCGCGGGCACGACGTGACGCTGCGCCATCTCGACGACGTCGGCCTACCGTCGGGCCGGCGGTCGAGCCTGCTCGTGCGCCGGGTCGCACTGCCCTACGCGGTGAGCCGCTGTGCCGCCGCCGCCGACCCGATGTCGCACGACATCGTCATGGCGTCGTCGGGCACGGCGCACCCGCTGTTCCGGCGGCTGCGGCGGCTGCCAGGTCGGCCCGTGCTGGTCAACCATCTCCACGGCCTGCACTGCCACGACCACCTCGCCGGGCTGAACGAGCACCGGTTGGGTCATGTCCGGGCCGGGGTCGCCAACCGGCTGGTGACGGGTCCAGCGCAGACGCGCTGGGACGCGGCGGGCATCACGACGGCGGACGCCACCGTGGTGCAGAATCTTCGTGACCTTGGGGACGTCCGCGCGATGGCCGGTCCGGGCCATACGGTCACCGTGATCCCGCCGGCGCTGCACCCGGACCTCGGGTGCCTGCCACCGACCCCGCGGCCCACGTCCGGGGCCCGGCTGCTGTGGTTCGCCACGTGGGAGGCGCGCAAGGGCATGGCCTACGTACCCGGGGCACTCCGGCAGATCCGCCACCGGCGCCCGGATGCGACCCTCACGGTCGCGGGGACGGGTCGACCCGCGTCCTGCATCCTCGAGCACTTCGATCCGCAGGACCGGGCCGCCGTCACGGTGCTACCTCGGCTGACCCGGACCGAACAAGCGGACCTGCTGACCTCAGCCACGGTGTTCCTCTTCCCCTCGCTGTCGGAGGGCTTCGGCCTCGCGCTGCTCGAGGCGCTGGCCGCAGGACTGCCCGCCGTGACGACCGCCACCGGCATGGGCGGTGACTACCTGCGCGACGGCGTCCACGCCCGGGTTGTGCCGGCCTCGGTCGAGCACCTGGGTCGGGCTGTGCTGGGCCTGCTCGACCAGCCGGAGGAGCGCGCCCTCATGGGCGCCCGGGCCCGCGAACTCGCCCTCACCTTCACGGTGGGCCGGATGGCCGACGCCTACGACGGCCTGTTCAGTGCGCTGCGCGGCGAGCCCGCGCTGCAGCACTGACACCGCACCGCGGGACATGCCAACGCTGTCGGTCGCGCTGGCGACGTACAACGGAGGTAAGTACCTCGCCGAGCAACTGGCCAGCCTGGCCGGGCAGTCCCGCCTGCCCGACGAGCTGGTGGTCTGCGACGACGCCTCGACCGACACGACTGTGTCGGCGCTGGAGGCGTTCGCTGCGGCGGCGCCGTTCCCGGTGCGGGTCTACCGCAACGATCGCAACGGGGGCCACAACCGCACCTTCGAGCGGGCGCTGTCGCTGTGCGGTGGCGACATTGTCCTGCCCTGCGACCAGGACGATTCCTGGTCGCCGGACAAGCTGGCCCGGGTCGAGGCGGCCTTCTCCGGCCATTCCGGGATAGCGGTCGTCCTCGTGGACCAGGAGGTGTGCGACGCCGACCTGGTGCCGACCGGGCGGACCAAGCTTGGCAACGTCCGGGCCGGCCGGCTGGGTGATTCGTATTACATCTCGGGGTGCGCCTCGGCGCTGGACAGACGCTGGCTGGACGTCACACTGCCGCTGCCCGCCGGCGTCGCCTACGACACCTGGATCGTCAAGCCCGCTTACCACCTCGGCGTGGTGCACGTCCTCGACGAGCCTTTGCAGCGGCACCGGCGTCACGCGAGCAACGCCTCGAACGACGACACGAGCCGGGTCCGCGGCGTCTCGCGACTGGGCCGCACTCGGTCCTACCGCCGGGCCGAGGCTCTTGACGCCTGGCGGGCCGAGAGGTTCGACATCGCCCTCGTGGGCGCGCGCCTGCAGGAGCGGGCCGACGTGCTGGCCGCAGCCGACTGGGGCAGCGAGCTGGGCCCGGCCCTGGACGGGCTGAACCGGCGGGCGGCCGCGCTGGAGGAGCGGACACGCGCCCTGCGGCAAGGGCGCGCCACCCGGTCCTTGGCCGTTCTGGGACTGTTCTTCCGCGGTCGTTACGGTGCATTTCGGGGCTGGCGCAGCGCCGCCCGGGATCTCCTGCGATGACCACGGAATGCCTTAATGAACCCTCTTGCCCGTAACGATGGCGGGCTGCGATGGAACACGCGGGATCCTGTTACGGGCAACCTTGAAAGGCATTTCTGAGATATCGTCGCGCACCGCTGGGGTGGGGACACCCGGTGGAACGGCGGACGAAAGGGATTATCAATGCGTAGCGTCGTAGTGGCGAAATACGTTCCATGGCCGCCCGACAGCGGTGACAAACGACGGACGCTCGGGGTGGTCCGCGCGCTTCGCGAGCTGGGCGAGGTCACGGTGTGCGCCTTCGGCGGTCCCGACGAGGACCCGGCGCCGCTACGGGCCGCCGGGATCGGTGTCAGGTCGGTGCCGCTGCGGCGCACGCCCGGCCGCCTAGCGGCCGGGCTGGTGCAGGGGCGGTCGGTGACGGCCGCTCGGTTTTGGAGCCCGGCCCTCGCCCGGATTGTCCGCGAGGAAGCAACTTGGGGCGCCGACCTGCTCGTCGTCGAGCACGTTCAGCTGCTCGGCTACGCCCGCCGCGTCCCGGCCCAAGCCACCGTGGTCGACATGCACAACATCGAGTCCTCGCTCACCGCCCGCTATGCCGCGTCGCGCCGCGGCGTGGCCAGGGCGCTGCTCGGGTGCGAGGCACGGGCACTGGCAGCCCTCGAGCGCCGTGCCCTGCGCGGCGCTGAAGCCGACGCCGTCCTCGTGGTCAGCGAGGCGGACCGGCAGAAGCTGGCAGGCCTGACGCGGGGCCGGGACACCGCTCCCGTCCTCGTTGTGCCCAACGCGTGGGACTCTCCCACGCCGTTGCCCGCCACCCGCGATGCCACCGTCTGCTTCGTGGCGCTCATGTCGTGGGCGCCCAACGTGGATGCGGCCGTGTGGTTCACCCGGCAGGTGTGGCCGGCGGTCGTGGCGGCCGTGCCGGGGGCACGGCTGCGCCTCGTTGGCCGCAACCCGGCACCGGCGGTGCGGGCGCTTGCCGGGGAGTCGGTCGAGGTCACCGGGACAGTGCCCGATGTCACGCCGGAGTACGCCCGTTGCAGGTTGGCCGTGGCGCCGCTGCGTTCCGGGGGCGGCTCACGGATGAAGATTCTCGAGGCGCTCGCCCACGGCCGCCCCGTGGTCGCCACCACAGTCGGCGCCGAGGGGCTGGAGGATCTGGTGGGCCGCGGTGTGGTCGTTGCGGACGGCGCGACGCAGCTTGCCGGCCGGATAGCCGGCCTGCTCGGCGACGACGCGGAGTGTGACCGACTCTCGGCCCTGGGATCGGCTGCGGTCGCCGCCGACCACGCGTGGGCAACGGCCACCCGGCCTCTCGTGGACTTCGCCGCCGCCCGGACCACGCGGGCGGACGCCGCCGGGCGCGGGCCCGCCCTGCAGGGGGTGGCACCGTGAGCGCCGGCCCGAGCGTCACGGTGATCATCCCGGCGCGCAACGAGATGCGACGCTGGCCCTCGGTGCTGCGGAGCCTGCAGGCCCAGACGCTGCAACCGGACCAGGTGGTGGTGGCCGACGGCTCGTCCTGCGACGGCAGCCGGGCCTGGCTGGACCGGATCG
>CAZEYA010000076.1:0-6112 GCA_964516515.1 uncultured Kineosporiaceae bacterium
GCCGCGGCCGCGTCGGCGGAGCCCCCGGCCATTCCGCCACCGACCGGGATTCGCTTGTCGATGTGAAGCGCGACGCCCAGATCGGCGGCGTCGTCGGGGTCGACCATGTCCAGCAGCAACGCAGCGGCACGAGCAGCAAGGTTGCGGCCGTCGCGAGGAACTCCGGTCGTATCGATGCCCGCGCCGGTCACGCTGACCGAGATCTCGCCAGGCGGCGCCCAACTGGCCGTCACGTCGTCATAGAGGGAGACACCCTGGAAGACAGTGGCCACCGGGTGGTAACCGTCCGAGCCGGGCGGGCCCACGACCAGCTCCAGGTTGATCTTCGCGGCCGCCCGTACTGTGACAGTGCTGGGTCGGCTCACGTCAACTGACGCTAGCGCCCGCTGATTCGTCTCGCCTGGGGATGCGGCTCGCCTCCTGGGCGATTCGGGCGAAATCGGCCACAGCCAACTGCTCACCGCGGGTCAGCGGCGCGATATCGCAGGCCTCGAGCACCGTCTGGGCAGCCGCGGCCGAACCCATCAGCGGCGCCAGCGCCGACCGGAGCCCCTTGCGCCGCTGACCGAAGGCGGCGTCCACGCACGCGAAGGTCATCGCGCGCAGGGCGTCCGCCGCGGGTGGGTCCCGACGGGTGATGGCGACGAGGCCGGACTCGACCCTCGGCACCGGCCAGAAGACGCTGGGCGAGACGGACCCGACCTGACGTGCCGCCGCGTACCAGGCCAGTTTCACCGAGGGGGCACCGTAGACCCGGCTGCCCGGTCCCGCGGCAAGCCGGGCGGCGACCTCGGCCTGGACCATGACCACGCCGGACTGCACCGTCGGGAAGTGCTTCATCACCTGCAGCACGATGGGGACGGCCACGTTGTAGGGCAGGTTGGCGACGAAACGCGTCGGTGCCACACCCAAGTCGTCCGCGGTGCTCGTGACACCGTCGGCGATGACCACCCGGAGCCGGTGGGCGTCCGTCGGTGAGTGCTCCGCCACGGTGTCCGGCAGCCTCGCCGCCAGCCGGGGATCGATCTCGACCGCGGTGACAGCGGCACCAGTGCCGAGCAGGGCCAGCGTCAGCGATCCAAGTCCCGGCCCGATCTCGAGCACCGTATCGGACGCTCCCACCTCGGCGAGCCGGGTGATCCGCGCGACCGTGGTGGGCTCGACGACGAAGTTCTGACCCCACCGCTTGCTGGGGTGCAGGTTGAGCTCCGCGGCCAAGCGCCGCACCTCCGCGTGACCGAGCCCGTGACCGGCACGACTGACCGGGCCCGGTCGACCCGAGCCCGGCGGCAGCGCTCCCCGACGGCTCAGCAGCGGTGCCTCGCGACCCTCACGTGAACAGCTTGCGACCGCAGACCGGCCACGGGCTCGCACCGCGAGAGGCGTACAGCGTCTTGGCGCGGGCGGTCTGCTCGCCGGCCGGAGCCTGGCTGGCCACGCCGGAGCCACCGACCGAACGCCAGGTGCCGGCGTCGAACTGGTAGAGGCCGTGATAGAGCCCGTTGGACGACACGATCGATGGGTTGCCACCGGACTCGCACTGCGCCAGAGCCGCCCAGTTGAGGCTGTCCACATCGCTGCCCACCGGCGCGGGAGCGGTCCCGCTACCCGGGGCCGCCGGCGCAGCAGCCGGCGCCGGAGCGGGCGGCGCCTTGGTGCCCTTGGCGACGACCTGCTCCACCGGCGCGGTGGCCACCGCCCGGGACGCCTCGACCCGGGACTCCTCGACGCCGTCGACCGCGGTGACGGTGAACGTCACCTGCTCGACACCGTCGCTACCGCGCTGCACGACCTCGCTCTCGCCCCGGAGCAGGTCCGCGTTGTCCACGGTGCGGGTCGGCATCGGTATTGCCACGTCCTCGACGACCTGGGCCACGTCGACCTTGTGGTAAGTGACGGTGATGCCCCCGGTGACCACGGTGTCCGGAGCCGGCGATACCCGATCGTCGGCGTCCACGGTGACCCCGGCGTCGGTGAGCAGCTCGGCGACGGTCCGTGCCGTGGTGGCCAGCGGCTCCGAGGCTCCGGCCCGGACCAGCACGGCGTCCTTGCGGGTGACCACATCCAGGTCCAGCCCGCTGCGGCCGATTCCCGACGAGCGCGACGTCGACAGCTCCGCGCCGTCCAGGCGCAACCCGATGGCGAGGATCGCCTCGTCGACGGTCCGTTCATGGGTCCAGTACGTCTGCTCGACGCCGTCGACCGACACCGTGAAGGGCCGGGCGTACGCCACGGTCACCGTGGCGCCGTCGGCGATCCGCTCGCCGACGGCAGGCGTCACGAGATCCCGCTCGCCCGGTTCCAGTCCAGCCGCCGCCAGCGCGTCACTGACCTCCGTCCCGAAGATTCTGACCTGCTGCGCCTGACCGTCGACGTCGACCGTCACGGTCCGGTCGAAGACCGCCCAGGTTGTCAGCCCGGACACGAGAACCGTGATCACAGCGCCACGGGCGAGGGCCGCCTGGCTGTTCGAGCCGAGCAGCACCCGGCGGGCGCCGGTGAGGCGCTGTCCAAGCCGGCTTGATCGGTCGGGCACGAAGGTGTCCGCCGGACGCGCAGGTGCCCACGGTTCGGACGCGGTCGAATCAGCATCGGCCGAAGCACCACGGAAAGGGTTGGGACTCGTCACGCACACCACCAGCTAGCAGGACCGGGCACCCGACGTCACCGGCTGGCGGTGGCAGGACAGCGGTCGCTGTCAGGGGTGTCGGGCCCCGGATGTCCCAAGTACCGTAATGCAATCGTGACAGTTGGCCAAGCTGACACGGTGAGTAGGAGGTCATCGACGCGGCGCGATTGACCTGCCTCAGCCCCAGGCGCCGTACACCCGGGCGGTATTCGCCGCCAGCGCGCAGCACAATTCCTCCAGGTCATCGGCCCGAATCTCCGCCATGGCCCGCACCGTGAGCGGGATCAGATACGAAGCATTCGGGCGACCGCGAAACGGGTGCGGTGTGAGGAAAGGCGCATCCGTCTCCACGAGCAGCAACTCCGATGGCACCACTCGCAGCGCCTCCCGCAGCAGGGCCGCATTACTGAATGTGACGACTCCGGCGAAGGACATGAACCAGCCCTCGGCAGCGCAGTGCCTCGCCATCTCGATGTCGCCGGAGAAGCAATGGAAGACGGTCCTTTCCGGCGCCCCCTCACTGTGGAGAATCCGGATCACGTCGGCATGGGCGTCCCGATCGTGAATCTGGAGGGCGAGACCTCGCCGCTTGGCGATGTCGATGTGCCGGCGGAACGAGTGTTCCTGTGCCTGCCCGCCCTGCGGGCCGGTCCGGAAGTGATCCAGGCCGGTCTCGCCGACGACCCGCATCCGCGGGTGGTCGAGCAGCAAGTCGATCTCCTCGACGGCCTCGTCCAGGGCGGCCACCCCCTGGTCGGCGACGATCCGAGCTGCGTCGTTGGGGTGGATGGCCACGCCCCCGAGCAGGTCGTCCCGGCTGTCGAGAAGCCGGTGGGTCCACCGAGCCGCGGGCAGGTCGCACCCGATCTGAACGGCATGCGGCACATTCACGCGCGCCGCGGCCGCCATCAGGTCGGCCACTCCCGAGGAGTCACCATCGGCGATGTCCAGGTGCACGTGGTTGTCCGCGACCGGCAGCGGCAGCGGCTCCGGCTCGGGCGGCAGCGACAGGTCGCGCCGCCGGCCCGAGCCTGCTTCCAATTCGCTGCGGGTGCGGATGGGCCCGGTCACAGCCGGGCAGTCTGCCAGGCGTGGCCCCTCAGTTCCCGGTGGCGGAGCTATGGGTGTGGCTGGGGTCGATGACGCCCGGCTCGGTGCCAGGTGCCACGACGACGAACTGGCCCATCAGGCCGTCGTCCTCGTGGCTGAGCAGGTGGCAGTGGTACATGAACGGGTGATCCGGGTCGGTCTCGTCGCCGAAGCGGATGAGCAGTCGCGCCGTCCCGCCCGGTGGAACGAAGACCGTGTCCTTGCGCCCCGAGGCGACTGGGCCGGGGTCCTCGCCGTCGACATCGAGCACCCGGAACTGGACGTCGTGAACGTGGAAGTTGTGGGGGTAGCCGTCGCCGTTGGTCACCTCCCAGATCTCCGTGGCACCGGCGCTGATGACGGTGTCGATTCGGCCCATCGCCATGGTGCGACCGTTGATCTCGTTGCCCTGCAGTTGGAAGTAACGGGTCTCGGCGGCCTGATCCGCGCTCAGGTCACCGAATATCTCACCGCCCAACACGGGTGGCAGATCGGTGCCGGGCGCCAGGACGTCCGCGGCTCGAAGCTCCAGGACGTCGAAGTCGTCGTCGCCTCCACTGAAACGGTTCTGGAGCGCGAACGAGGCCAGGTCGGGTTCGTCACTGCGAAGCACAACGCTGTCCGACGGGCTCATCGTCACGATGATCTCCGCCCGCTCACCCGGCGACAGCTGCAGCCGATCGATCGAAACAGCGCGCGGCAGCAGCCCGCCGTCCGTGGCTATCAACGAGAACTCACGATCGTCGTCGAAGCCGAGGTTGTAGACCCGGGCCGTGGACGCATTCACCAGCCGCAGCCGAGTGCTCGCGGCGGTCACGTTCACATAGCCGCCGATAGTCCCGTTGGCCGTGACCTGATCGCCCAGCAGGCCGGTCAACCGCATGAAGCCCTCCCCCTCATCCAGGCTCCCGTCGGCCCGGAACTTCCGGTCCTGGATGATCACCGGGATGTCGTCCACGCCGTAGTCGGACGGCAGCCCAAGAGCGGCGGACCGGTCGTCATCGACGATGATCGTGCCTGCCACGCCGCGGTACACGTGCTGCGTCGTCGTCCCGTGCAGGTGAGCGTGGTACCACAGCGTCGCCGCTTGCTGGTCGACCTGCCACGTCGGCGACCAGGTCTCGCCGGGATCGACCATCTGGTGCGGTCCGCCGTCCATCCGGGCGGGTAGGTGCATGCCGTGCCAGTGCAGATTCGTCGGCTCCCCCACCTCGTTGGTCACGTTCATCAGCACCTGCTCGCCGTCTCGCATCCGAAGCGTCGGCCCGAGCAGGTCGCCGTTGACTCCCCAGGTCGCAGTCGGTGACGGATACCCGAAGTCCGTGCTGCCCGGCTGCACGGTGAGGTCGAAGACCCGGCGGCCGGCAGCGTCGACGGTGCCCTCGGCGATCGGTGGGATGGCCAACGGGGTCTCGAAGGGCACCTGGCCGACGGTGCTGACCGCGGCTCGGGAATAGGTGACCGCGAGAGCAGTCCCGAGGCCACTGGCTGTCAGGACGGTCACGGCGGTGACGACAAGCAGGACGGCCAGCAGCCCCCGACGCCGGCGTCGGGGCACGGAGGGGACCACGGGCGGGGTGTCGGCCATGTCCACGAGGCTGTCGGGGATGCGCGGGCAACCCCATCCGGTAGTCCGCCCGATCCGGTATCCGGCGGTCCCGACCATAGCCGGGGGGCTGGCACCAGTGCGTTTGGTGCGGGGATGCCCGGAGTCCTACTTGGCGGCTGCCTTGGCTTTCTTCTACGCGATCACGGCCTCGGCTGTGACCGGAACGAAGAGCAGGAAAGTGACCGCCGCGAAGATTCCGGACTGCGAGCTCCAGGCGTAGAATCGGAATCCGAACGCCACCGACGCGGTCGCGAGATTGCGCCACCAGGCACCGTAGAGAACATCGTAGGCGAGCCGCAGCACTCTCCACGAGAGGATCGCGGTCAGCGCCACGACGAAGAAAGCGATGGCCGCCATCCACGGCGTGTCCGGAAGTCCGAAATCGGACAATCTCGGTAGGCCCAGTGCGTCGATTTGGTCGAGCACAGTCCCCACACCCGGAGCCTACGCAGCGTGTTCCTTATCATGATTTAGGTTGAGATGGACGCGCCGTCGCGTCCTCGAGACGCCGCTCGCGGGGGCGGAACTACGGCCGGTCTCGACACGTCGCCCCGGCATGACGACCATGGTCTGTCCCAAGTGCCGGGGCGCGATGCATTCCTACGAGCGCAACGGTGTCACCGTCGAGCAGTGCAGCGATTGCCGCGGCTTGTTCCTCGATCGCGGCGAGCTGGAACGCCTGGTCGCCGCCGAGGACACGTGGGCCGGTGCGCGTCCGTCTCCGGTCGCCGCGCCCACCGGGCAGGGCTACCCGCCCCGCCGGTACGGCGACGACGATGACGACG
>CAZEYA010000076.1:6212-16245 GCA_964516515.1 uncultured Kineosporiaceae bacterium
GCGCCCACCGGGCAGGGCTACCCGCCCCGCCGGTACGGCGACGACGATGACGACGACGATGACGACGATCGCTACGAACGGGGTCGCCGCCGCAAGCGCAAGTCCTTCATCTCCGAGCTGTTCGCCTAGCCGGCGGCGCTCGCCTCGCGGTCAGGAGGTGTCGTCGGGAGGACGAACGCGAGGACCTCATTTCCTGATCGGTCAGTCGGTGCCTGCCCGCATGCGTTCCAGTTCGGCCTCGACGATCGAGTCGTCGAGCTTGGTGAAGATCGGTGCGGGCTTGCCGACGGGGGTGCCGGGAACGATCGGTACCTGCTGCCACGTTCCTCGCGAACCTTCGTAGTCACCCATCAGGACGGGATACCCGGCCCCACCGTCGAGGTCGTCGACTTCTCGGAGCTGCGGCATCGGGACACTCGCGCCCGGTTGCGTCACCCCGAACCCGCCGAACGCCTGATCCACCGCGAGCGTCGAGTGCGGCAGGAACGGCGCCAGCAGGGTCCGGCAATCACTCACCGCTTGTGTGGTGACGTGGAGGATCGTCCGCATCCGGTCAGGGTCTGACACGGTCAGCTTGAACGGTGCCTGACCGGAGATGTAGGCGTTGACCTCGCTGACCGCCCGCATCGCCTCGGCGATGGCCTGCTTCTGCCGGTGCGTGGCCAGCAACTCCCCCACGGTGTCGAAGGCGGCGGCGGACCCCGCGAGCAGCGCACGGTCGGCGTCCAGCAACACGCCGGCTGCCGGGATCTCCCCGATGTTCTTGTGCACCAGGGTGGCGGTGCGGTTGACCAGGTTCCCCCATCCCGCCACAAGTTCGGTGTTGGTCCGGCGGACGAACTCCGACCACGTGAAATCGGAGTCGGCCGTCTCGGGCCCCGCCGCACAGATGTAGTAGCGCAACGCATCCGGCTGGTATCGAGCCAGCATGTCCCGAACGTAGATCACCACACCCCGCGAGGACGAGAACTGCTTTCCCTCCATCGTCAGGAACTCGCTGCTGACCACCTCGGTCGGCAGGTTGAGCTCGCCGAAGGCGCCGGGCGCCCCGCCCAGGGTGCCGCGCCCGGCATAGGCCAGCAGCTCGGCCGGCCAGATCTGGGCGTGGAAGGTGATGTTGTCCTTGCCCATGAAGTAGTGGCTGACGGCCGCCGGGTCGGTCCACCACGCCCGCCAGGCATTCGGGTCACCCGTGCGGCGTGCCCACTCGATCGACGCCGACAGGTAGCCGATGACGGCGTCGAACCAGACGTAGAGCCGCTTGTTGGGGTTGTCCTGCCAGCCGGGCAGTGGCACCGGGATGCCCCAGTCGATGTCTCGGGTCATGGCTCTCGGGCGGATGTCATCGAGCAGGTTGGCTGCGAACTTCAGCACGTTGGGCCGCCAGTCGGAGCGGGTCGCCAGCCAGGACCCGAGCGCGTCGGCGAGCGCGGGCAGGTCGAGGAAGAAGTGCTCGGTCTCGACGAATGCCGGCGTCTCGCCGTTGATCCGGCTGCGGGGGTTGCCCAGCTCGGTGGGGTCGAGCTGGTTGCCGCAGTTGTCGCACTGGTCGCCCCGGGCACCGTCGTAGCCACAGATCGGGCAGGTGCCCTCGATGTAGCGGTCGGGCAGGGTCCGCCCGGTCGACGGCGAGATCGCTCCCATCGTCGCCCGGGCGACCATGTACCCGTTGCGGTGCACGCCGCGGAACAGCTCCTGCGCCACTGCGTAGTGGTTGCGGGTCGTCGTCCGGGTGAACAGGTCGTAGGACAGCCCGAGGGCGTGCAGGTCCTCGACGATCACCCGGTTGTAGCGGTCGGCGAGCTGCTGTGGGCTGACCCCTTCGCGCTCGGCCTGTACCAGGATCGGGGTGCCGTGCTCGTCGGTGCCCGAGACCATCAGCACGTCGTGACCCGCCATCCGCATGTGCCGGCTGAAGACGTCCGAGGGCACCCCGAACCCGGCGACATGGCCGATGTGACGGGGGCCGTTGGCGTACGGCCAGGCGACTGCGGAGAGCACGTGGGTCATGGCCCGTCACCCTACGGCGCCGATCATGCAGTCCACAGCGTCGATAGCGGCAGCGCCGTCACATGGGGACGAAGCGAGCGCCGCGCTCGCCGACACCGTCCCCGCTGCCTTGATCTCGATTCCCACGATGCTCAGGGGCCGCCCGACTTGCTCCGAGCGACCGGCGGGTGGCCGCGGTCCCGTGCTCAGCTGGGCGGCGCCGGGATCGGGTTAGCCACCAGCGCCCGGGCGACGGCCACCAGGTTCGAGGCCATGGTCTTGCCGGTGGAGATCGACCACTCGTGGCCCTCGTCGGTGTCCGACCAGGTCGGGCCGGGACCCGGGCCCTTGTTCCAGTACGTCCAGGCGTTCCCCGGGATGGTGTAGCCGACGTCCTGCAGGCCGCCGGTGATCTCGCTGATGCAGTGGTGGGCACCGTCCTCGTTGCCGGTCACCACGACCCCGGCCACCCGGTTGTAGGCGATGGGCGCGCCCTGCGGGCCTTGCTCGGAGATCATCCCGTCCATCCGCTCCAGCACCCGCTGGGCGATGCTGGACGGATGACCCATCCAGGTCGGTGTCGCGATGATGAGGATCTCCGAGGCCACCAAGCTGGCGTGGATTGCCGGCCAGTCGTCGCCGGCGCCCATGTCGGTCAGCACGCCGGGTTTGACGTCTCGGTCGACGACCCGGATCAACTCGACCTCGACGCCGTGATCCCGCAGCGCCGAGACCACATGGCCGGCCAGGTCCTCGGTGTTGGACGGCTCGGGATGGGGCTTGAGAGTGCAGTTGAGGACGGTTGCTCGCATGATCGGCGAATACCCCCGGCGGACTGCCTTCATACGGTGCCGCCCTCATACCGTTGCGCGTGCGGTGAGCACCGCCTGGTAGAGCTCGTTGCGGCGGGCACCGGTCCGGGCGGCGATCTCGGCCACCGCTTCCTTCAGCCGTTGCCCCTGCGCGATGAGCGCCTCGACGTCGGCGACCGCGTCGACCGCCGCCACGGCGGGTCCCCGCGGGGCGCCCGCGACGACCACTGTGATCTCACCGAGCACCGGGGCAGCTCCGGCCCAGACCGCGAGCTCGCCGAGCGGGCCGCGGCGGACCTCCTCGTAGGTCTTGGTCAGCTCTCGGCAGATCACGGCGGGGCGCCGGTCGCCGAAGGCGTCCACCATGGCCAGCAAGCTGGCACCCAGGCGGCGGGGCGACTCGAAGAAGACCATCGTGCGGGCCTCGGCCGCGAGCCAGGCGAGGGCAGCGGCGCGCTCGGCCGCCCGGCGGGGCAGGAAACCCTCGAAGCAGAAGCGGTCGGTGGGCAGGCCGGCCACGGCCAGCGCGGCCACGACCGCCGACGGGCCCGGCACAACGGTCACCGGCAACCCTTCGGCCGCGGCCGCCACGACCAGCCGGTAGCCGGGGTCGGAGACCGTGGGCATGCCGGCGTCGGTGACGACCACGACGGACCGCCCGGCTCGCAGCTCAGCCAGGAGATCGGCGAGCAGCAGCTGCTCGGTGTGCTCGTGGTGGGCGACGATGCGGCCCAATGGCTCGACCTCGAGCGCCGTGCACAGCCGCCGCAATCGGCGGGTGTCCTCCGCGGCCAGGATGTCGCCCTCGCGCAGCCAGCGGCGCAGCCGGGGGCTGGCATCCGCCGGGTCGCCGATCGGAGTGGCAGCCAGTACGAGCACGATCGTCACGGTAGGGCCCGTACCATCGCCGCGTGGCCGCGACGACCCTGGACGAACCGCGGGCGGACGTGGCTGTCGGGCCGGCTGAGGACGCGGCAGCGATGCAACGCGAGGCACGGCTGGCCCGGTTCATCGACATCCGCCGCCGGCTGCGGGACCGCCTGGGGGTGGACCACCCGGAGCCGCAGTGGTGGGTGTGGGTGGTCGCCCTGGGCCTCGGCGCCATCGCGGCGGCACTACGGTTCCTCAACCTGGCCAACCCCGGCAAGCTGGTCTTCGACGAGACGTACTACGTCAAGCAGGCGTACTCGTTCCTGCTGACCGGCGGCGTGGAGTGGCAGTGGAGCAACGAGACCACCCCCAGCGCCGACGCCCGGTTCACCCAGGGAACGCTCGACGTGTTCACCCGGCAGCCGGATTTCGTCGTCCACCCGCCACTCGGCAAGTGGATGATCGCGGCAGGCATGTCGCTGTCGGATCCTGCGCAGTCGGAGAGCTGGCGCATCGCCTCGGCGGTGTGCGGCTCGCTGATGGTGTTCATCCTGGTCTTCGTCGCCCGGCGGCTGTTCAACTCGACGCTGCTCGGGGGCGTGGCTGGGTTGCTGCTGGCCGTCGACGGGCACCACCTGGTTCACAGCCGTACCGGACTGCTCGACATCTTCCTGGCATTCTGGATCCTCGTCGCCTTCGCATTCCTGCTGGCCGACAGGTTCTGGATGCGCGCCCGGCTCGCTGACACGCTGGCCCGGCGGATCAGCCGCGATCCGGACAGCCGTTCCCGGCAGTTGTACTGGGGGCCGGTCACGTGGTTCCGGCCGTGGCTGCTGGCGACCGGCATCGCGCTCGGCTGTGCCACCGCGGTCAAGTGGTCCGGGCTGTGGACGATCATCGCGTTCGGTCTGCTGGTCGTGGCGTGGGACATCGGAGCACGCCGGGCGGCCGGAGTGCGCCGCTGGCTGTTCGGCGGCTTCTATCGCGACGCGCCGATCGCGTTCCTCCACCTGGTGCCGGTCGCCTTTGTCACCTACCTGCTGAGCTGGATCGGCTGGTTCCGTTCGACGGACGGCTACAACCGGTACTGGGCCGCCGACAACCCGGACTCGATCTGGACACGGCTGCTGCCCGACTCGTTCGCAAGCCTGGCGCACTACCACCAGCAGATATACGACTTCCATCGTGGGCTTGCCACGCCTCACGACTACATGGCCAATCCCT
This sequence comes from uncultured Kineosporiaceae bacterium, assembly GCA_964516515.1. Classification (GTDB taxonomy): domain Bacteria; phylum Actinomycetota; class Actinomycetes; order Actinomycetales; family JBBAYJ01; genus JANNOG01. Next base: position 11,108 of record CAZEYA010000076.1, read on the forward strand.
GGTCGTGGATCGTCATGGGTCGACCGACCTCGTTCTTCTACGAGTCGCCGTCGCTGGGCCAGCTCGGCTGCGAGGTCGACAAGTGCTCGCGCGCGATCACGAGTGTCGGTAACCCCGTCGTCTGGTGGGGCGGGGCGATCGCCATCGTCGTAACGCTCGTGGTGTGGCTGGTGCGCCGCGACTGGCGGGCGGGCGCACTGCTGGTCCCGTTGGCGGCGGGCTGGCTGCCGTGGTTCGCCTTTCAGGAGCGGACCGTCTACACCTTCTACGCCGTGGCGTTCGTGCCGTACGTGGTCCTCGCCCTGACCTACGCCCTCGGCCTGGTCATGGGCAGGCCCGACGCGGACGCGATCCGACGATCGTGGGGAGCGTCGGTCGCGGGGATCGTCGTCATCCTCGCGGTGGGATGCCTGGTGTTCTTCTACCCGGTGTGGACCGCCGAGGTGATCCCCTACGGACAGTGGCAGTTGAGGATGTGGTGGCCCAGCTGGATCTGACCCGACCCGGGTCCACGTCGATTGCCCGGCCCATGACCGGGGCCACCACCAGCCCCGCCCCTGCCGGCGGAATCGGCCCGATGCGCGCCCGGCTTCGGCGCCGGCTCGGCGTCGAGCACCCCGAGCCGGCCTGGTGGGCCTGGTGTGTCGCGCTGGTGCTCGGCGGTTTCGCGGCGATGCTGCGGTTCTGGCGACTCGGTGACCCGCCGACGCTGATGTTCGACGAGACGTACTACGTCAAGCAGGCGTACTCGCTGCTGCTGTCCGGCGACGTGGAGTGGCGATGGACCAACGATTCGACGCCTCCCGCCGACGACATCTGGAACGCCGGCACCCTTGACGTGTTCACACGGGAGGGCGATCCGACGATCGTCCACCCGCCGCTGGGCAAGTGGATGATCGCCTTGGGAATGCGGGTGTTCGGCCCCGAGGACCCCGCCAGCTGGCGGATCGCGTCCGCCATCTGCGGCGCCCTGATGGTCGTCATCCTGGTCCTCGTCGCCCGGCGGCTCTTCGACTCGACCCTGCTCGGCGGGATAGCCGGGTTCCTGCTGGCGATCGACGGCAACCACCTGACGAGCAGCAGGATCGGGCTGCTGGACATCTTCCTGGCGTTCTGGGCACTGGTGGCTTTCGCCCTGCTCCTGGGCGACCGCTACTGGCTGCGCGCCCGGCTCGCCGATCGCGTCGCCAAGCTGACGGCCGGCGGCAGCGGGCCGCCGCGCTACGGGCCATGGTTCGTTTTCCGGCCATGGTTGCTGGCGGCCGGCGTGGCCCTAGGAGCGGCGAGCGCCATCAAGTGGTCCGGGCTGTGGTTCATCGTCGCCTTCGGCCTGCTGGTCGTGGCCTGGGACGTCGGCGCACGGCACACCGCGGGGATCAAGCGCTGGTTCACCGCCGGCGTGCTGCGCGACGGGCCGATCGCCTTCCTGCACCTGGTGCCGGTGGCTTTCCTGACCTACGGCGTGACCTGGATCGGCTGGTTCCGCTCCGACGATGGCTTCAACCGGTACTGGGCGCGGGACAACCCCGACTCGATCCTCGCCCGGCTGCTGCCCGACCCGATCGCGAGCCTCGCCCATTGGCACCAGGCGATGTGGCAGTTCCACGTCAACGTCACCGACGACCACATCTACCAGGCGAACCCGTGGTCGTGGCTCGTGCAGGGTCGCCCGACGCTGTTCGCCCATCAGGACGTCAGCCGCGGTCAGGCGGGGTGCAGCGCCGACACCTGCAAGCTCGACGTGCTCAACGTGGGCAACCCGGTGATCTGGTGGGGGGGCGCCATCGCCATCGTCATCGTCGCCCTGGTGTGGCTGCTGCAGCGCGACTGGCGGGCCGGCGCCGTGCTGGTCCCGCTTGCCGCCGGGTGGTTGCCCTGGTTGATGTATCAGGAGCGGACCATTTTCAACTTCTACTCGGTCGCCTTCGTGCCCTACGTGGTGCTGGCGCTGACGTTCGTGCTGGGCATGCTGCTGGGTCCGCCGGGCGCCGACGTCCGCCGACGCACCTGGGGAGCGGCTCTGGTCGGTGCGTTCGTCGTGCTCGCGACCGCGGTGTTCGTGCTGTTCTGGCCGATGTGGGTGTACAGCGCCATGACGATCGAGCGCTGGCAGCTGCTGATCTGGCTGCCCAGCTGGCGGCAGTGACGTCCCACGGAGCGGCCCCCGACTGCGTGATCATGGACGAATTGCGGCTGTCATCGGAGTGTCGCCGACGCTTCTCCATGATCACGGCGGTTGAGCGGCGAGGGTGAGACGGATGGGCCACGAGCACAGCCACTCGACCGGGTCGGGGCCGGCGGCGGGCCGTCACCGGCCGCGGCTGGTCGCCGTGCTCGTCATCACCGTGTCGGTCGCGGTGGCGCAAGTGGTCGGCGGCGTCCTGTCCGGATCGCTCGCGTTGCTCGCCGATGCCGGCCATATGGTCACCGACGCCGCGGGGGTCGCCCTCGCCCTGATCGCAGGATCACTCGCCCAGCGGCCGGCCTCGGCGGCGAGGACGTTCGGCCTGCAACGAGCCGAGATCCTCGCGGCCCTGGCCAATGCCCTGCTGATCGGCGCCATCGCGGTGTGGGTCATCGTCGAAGCGATCCGGCGCTGGGCCGACCCACCCGAGATCAGCAGCAGCCTGATGATCACGGTCGCCCTGGTCGGGGCGATCGCCAACGCCACCAGCCTGCTGTTGCTGCACGACGGCCAGCGCGACAACCTCAACGTGCGGGGGGCCTACCTGGAGGTCCTCGGTGACCTGCTGGGCTCCCTGGCCGTCATCGCAGCGGGCATCGTCATCGCGACCACGGGTTACCTCCGGGCCGACGTCCTCGCCTCGGTGCTGATCGGCCTCATGATCCTGCCGCGGGCGTGGACGCTACTGCGCGCAGTACTCGACGTGCTGTTGGAGGCAACACCCCGGGGCGTGGACCTGGACGAGGTGCGCCGCCACATTCGCGAGGTCGACGGTGTCGTCGACGTTCACGACCTGCACGCCTGGACCATCACCAGCGGCGTGCCCGTGCTGTCGGCCCATGTGGTCGTGGACGAGGACTGCATCACGCTGGGCCGATCGGGTGAGGTGCTGGACCGCCTCGGGCTGTGCCTCGCCGGGCACTTCGACGTCGAGCACTGCACCTTCCAGCTGGAGCCGAGGGGCCACCGCGACCACGAAACCACTCAGCACGTCTGAGCCGGCCGCTGGGAGTTCGAGCACTTGCCACAGCGCCGCACGAGCGCCACTATTCACGACAGCATGACTACTCATCCTGTAATGAATCCTCGATCGATGGATCCGGCGATGCAGCCCTCGGTGGACGAGCGGCTGCTCCGTCTGCTTGCCGACCCACTCCGCGCGCGCTTGGTGAGCCTGCTCGCTCGTGAGCAGCTGTGCACCTGCCATCTGGCGGATGCCACAGGTGCGCTGCCCACCACGGTGTCGAACCATCTCCGGCAGTTGCGCGAGGCCGGGGTCGTCGAACGAGAGGTCGCCGGTCGCTACACCTACTACCGCCTGGTACCCGAGGTGGTCGACGGGCTCGGCGCGCAACTGCGAGATCTGGCCGAGACGGCGCGCGGCGCTACCCGGCGCGAGTGCTGATGGCCGCCGCGCCGGGCTTGCTGCTACGGCGGCTGCTCGCCGAGTTCGTGGGTACCGGCCTGCTGGTGACCGTCGTCGTCGGGTCGGGCGTGGCGGCCCAACGGCTCTCCCCCGACGACCGCGGGCTGCAGCTGCTGCAGAACTCCACGGCGACCGCGCTCGGGTTGACGGTCCTCATCCTCATCGCGGGGCCGGTGTCCGGGGCGCACTTCAATCCGGTCGTGTCCGCGGTCGACTGGTGGACAGGCCGACGCACCGCCGCTGGGCTGGGGGCGGTGGCACTGGCTGGTTACATCGCAGCGCAGACGAGCGGAGCCGTCGCCGGAGCCCTCCTGGCCAACGTCATGTTCGCCGTCCCAGCGGGGATGTCCACCGCGGCTCGTGACGACTGGCGGCTGCTGATCGCTGAGGTCGTCGCGACGGCGGGCCTGATCCTGGTGATCCTCGCCCTGACGAGATCCGGGCGCGCGGCTTGGGTCGCTCCCGCCGTGGGCGGCTACATCGGCTCGGCGTACTGGTTCACCTCCAGCACTTCCTTCGCCAATCCGGCCGTCACCGTCGGCCGGATGTTCAGTGACAGCTTCGCCGGCATCGCCCCGTCCTCCGTGCCGGGATTCATCGCCGCCCAAGCTGTCGGCGGGGTGCTCGCAGCGGCCCTCGCAACCGTTCTCTATCCGACTCGCTATCCGACCGTCATTGGAGAGGCACCATGAGCCGACCGAGCGTGCTGTTCGTCTGTGTCCACAACGCGGGCCGGTCCCAAATGGCAGCCGGCTGGCTGGCCCACCTTGCGGGCGAGGCCGTCGAGGTCCGCTCCGCCGGGTCCGAACCCAAGGACCGAGTCAATCCCGCCGCCGTGGCCGCCATGGCTGAGGTCGGCATCGACATCTCCGACCAGCGACCCAAGATCCTCACCACGGATGCCGTCGAAGCCTCCGACGTCGTCATCCTCATGGGGTGCGGGGATGCCTGCCCAGTCTTCCCCGGTAAGCGCTATCTCGACTGGGAGCTGGACGACCCCGCGGGAAGGACTGTCGAAGCGGTCCGCCCCATCCGCGACGACATCCGCGCCCGCGTCGAACAACTCGTCCGTGAGCTCATCCCCAGGACCGCCAAGAACTCCTGACGAAAAACTGTCAGGTTCGCCCACCTGACACGTCTCCTCTTTCGAACCCGGCACACGCGACCGGGACCAACGAAGGAGGACCCCATGACACATACCATTACCCGCCCCCACCGCATCCTCGTCACACTGGCGGCGGCCGCCGTGGTCGCTGCTACCACCAGCGTGTGGTCGGCCAGTGATGCCGGAGCTGTTCCCGTCGACATCGACCAGTTGGCACCCGCGACGGTCGAGCCCGATTGGCCCCAGCCCGACCCGGACCCGGACCCGGCGCCCAACCCGGGAGCCGCAGGTGTGGACGACTTCGCTCCGTGTCTGCTCGACAACGAGGGTCAGAACACGTGTGACCAGCCCACCGACGAGCCCACCGACGAGCCCACGAGACCGTACTAGATCTCGTATGCCGTCTTCTGCTTGAAAAAAAA
>CAZEYA010000077.1:0-16214 GCA_964516515.1 uncultured Kineosporiaceae bacterium
GCCGGCCAGGGCTCGCAGGGTGCCCACGATCTGATCGGGCGTCTTGCCCTGGCCGAGCACGACCTCGGGGTCCCCGGTGCGAGCCAGCCGATCTGCGTCGAGCCTGGCGTACCCGAGGTCGATGATCTCCGCGTCCACCGGGGAAGTGTCGCATTGTCGCGATGCTGCGGACGTATGCTCCCGCTGGTGAGCGCGTATCGGTCCCCGCCGGTCCGCTACGGCTACTTCGGCCCCGCCGGCACGTTCACCGAGACCGCGCTGGAACAGGCGCTGCGGCGCCTCGCAGCGCCCGTGGGCGATATCGAACGGGTCCCCATCGCCACCGTCGCCCTCGCGCTGGCCGCGGTACGCGCCGGTGACGTCGCTGCCGCCGTGGTGCCGATCGAGAACTCGGTCGAAGGCGGCGTATCGGCCACGCTGGACGCGCTGGCGACTGGCGACGACGGACTCGTCATCATCGATGAGGAGATCGTGCCGGTGAGGTTCGTGCTCGCCACTCGGCCCGGTGTGCCGCTGGCCGCGGTGCACCGGGTTGCCACCCACGCCCACGCCGAGGCGCAGTGCCGGGGCTGGCTGGCCGAGCACCTGCCTGCGGCGGTGGTGATCCCGGCGTTGTCGACCGCCAGCGCGGCGGCGGCCCTCGCGCCGGGTGACGCTGGTCATGAGCCGGGATACGAGGCAGCGATCTGCGCGCCGGGGGCGGCGGCCCGGTACGGCCTCGACGTCGTCGCCGACGGGATCGGCGACCGGCCGGGTCACACCCGCTTCGTCGTGGTGGCGCGTGCCGGCACCCTGCCGGCCGCCAGCGGTGCCGACCGCACGACCCTCGTGGCGTACCTGCGGCAGAACCGGTCCGGGTCGCTGCTGGAACTGCTCGAGCAGTTCGCGGTTCGGGGCGTCGACCTGACGAGGATCGAGTCGCGGCCCACCGGGTCCGCGCTCGGCGAGTACTGCTTCTCGATCGACCTGGCGGGGCATATCAGCGAGCCGAGGGTGGCTGAGGCGCTCAAGGGCCTGCGGCGGTTGAGCCCGCACACCCGCTTCCTGGGGTCCTACCCCCGGGCGGACGCGGCGCCCGCCGACGTCCTGGAGTGGACCGACGAGGCCGCCTTCGTCGACGCCGACATCTGGCTGGCAAAACTGCTGGGTGGCTGAATCGGCCATGCGGTGAGCGGCTTCCTCGGCCAGGTCGAGCTGTCGGTGCCGCTGTTCGCTCTCGTCGCGCTGGGATATGCGCTCGCGCGATGGCGGGGCTGGCCGGTGGAGGTGTCCGCGGCGCTGACCAGGTTCACCTTTGCTGTGGCCATCCCGGCGCTGCTGTTTCGGTTGATGGCCGACCGGTCCGCGGTGAGCTCGTTCGATGCCCGACTGCTGTTGGCGTTCTTCGGCGGCTGCCTCATCGTGTTCGTGCTGGGTCGGCTGCTGGGGTGGGCGGTGTTCCGGCTCGACGGCGCGGAGCAGTCCCTGTTCGCCCTCGGCGGGATCTTCTCCAACAACGTCATGCTCGGGCTGCCGCTGGCTGCTGCGGCGCTGGGGCCGGCGGCGTTGCCCGCCGTCGCGCTGGTGCTGGTGTTCAACTCGCTCATCTTGTGGACGCTGGTGAGCGTGTCGGTGGAGTGGTCGCGGCACGGCAGCCTCACGCTGCGCGGCTTCGCCCTGACCACGAGGGCGGTGCTGGCCAACCCGATCATCAGCGCCATCGTCGTGGGCAGCCTGCTCGGGCTGACCGGGCTCCGGCTGCCGCGGGTGGTCGATGCGCCGCTGGAGATGCTGGGTATGGCTGCGACACCGCTGGCGCTGGTCGCCCTGGGGATGGCCCTGGTCGAGTACGGCGTGCGGGACCGCTGGCGGGTGAGCGCGGCGATCACGCTGGTCAAGCTGGTGGTGCAGCCCGCGGTCGTGCTGGGGCTGGCCGTTCTGCTCGGGTTGGACCGGCTGGAGACCCAGGTCGCGGTGCTGCTGGCATCGCTGGCCACCGGCGCCAACGTCTACCTGATGTCTCGGCGATTCGAGGTGCTGCAGGGCCCGGTCGCCGGCGCGATCGTGATGTCGACCGCCGCCTCCGCCATCACGACCCCGCTCGTCCTCACCCTCCTCGGCGCCTGACCCGCCCGTCGCCCATTTGTGGACAAATGGCGCCTGAGGAGGCGTTAACTGCCCCCTTTTGTCCACAAACGGCGAGTTGAGGGCGTCCGCTGCCTGCATTAGTCCACAAACGGCGGCTCGGCGGGCGTCAGCGGCCCACACTTGTGGACAAATGGCGGGAAAGGGGGGCGGGGGAGGGCGCGGTGCGGGTCACCCGAGCAGGGCGCGGACCCGGTCCCAATCGTCGGGGCCCCGAAAGTGGACCGCCGCGATCCCGATGTCACGGGCGCCGTCGCAGTTCTCTGCGCGGTCGTCGACGAAGACCGCCTGCTCGGCGGTGCAGTCCAACTGCTCCAGGGTGTGGCTGAAGATCGCCGGATCGGGCTTGACGGTCCGCAGCCGGTAGCTGAACACGTGAGCCGAGAACGCTTCCGACCATGGTTGGGACAGCATCCAGTTGGCGTGGGGGGCCGGGGTGTTGGACAGCAGCGCCAGTGGGAGGCCCCGAGCCTGGAACTCCCTCATGGCTGTCAACGTCTCGGGCCGAACGTGGGACCAGCTCGCCACGTCGAGGTCGACGAGCGTGGTCACGTGCGGGTCGTCCGGCACGAGCTCGCGCTGGGTCACGAGCGACCAGAACTCGTGCTCGACCAGGTCGCCCCGGTCGTAGGCCAGCCGGTGCCGCCAGAATCTCTCCAGCGTCTGCGCCGAATCGCCTCCAGCTGCTACGAGCAGGGCATCGACTGCTGCGGGGGGCTGTGGATAGCTGATCACGCATCCGTAGTCGATGATCACGTACGAGATCTGCGTGGTCGTCACCCCACGATGATGTCCGCCTCATCCTGCCTGCGATGACCCGGCCCCTGCCGGTGGCTCCACCTGGCCACCCTTCGGCACAAGCCAGCCCTACCGCCCGGCGCACGCGCTGAGCGAGCTCGCCTACGTCGAGTTCCTGCGCGGCCGGTACGACCGCGTGGAGGTATGGCTCGCCCGGATGGACGGGATGGCCGTCGACCCGGCGCAGCGGGCGGCCGCGCTGACCGTGCGCGGTGGGACGCTCAGTGACCTCGGCCGCTACGGTCCCGCGCTGGGGGCGCTGCGCGAGGCGTTCGATGCCGTTCAGGGCGAGCGTCGTCGAGCCTACGTGCTGTCCATGATCGGCCGGGTGCACCTGCTGCGCGGCGAGCACGGCATTGCGGCCGCGGCGCTCGACGAGTCGATCGATCGCGGCACGCTCGCGGGCTGGACCTCGTTCCTGCCCTGGCCCCCGGTGCGCTGCGTGCGGAGGTCGACCTGCAGCGCGGCGACCTGGACGCGGCCGCGGCCCGTTTCGAGCACGCATTCGCCCTTGGCTGCCAGATCGGCGACCCGTGCTGGGAGGGCCTGGCCGCGCGCGGTGTGGGCCTCGTGCACGCCGCCCGCGGGGAGACCGACACCGCGGTGGCGGCCCTGCTCGACGCTCGTCGCCGCGTCACGCGGTTGCCCGACGGCTACGTCTGGGTCCACGCGTACGTGCTCGACGCGCTCGCGACAGTCGGGGTGGCGCGCCGGCTGCCGCACACCCTGGAGTGGGTGGCCGCGCTCGCCGCCCTGGCCGGGCGGTGCGGCATGGCCGAGCTCGCGGCGCGAGCGGAGGTGCACCGGTGGCAGCTCGGGGACCCGGCCGCGCATGACGCTGCACATGCCCTCGGCGCGACGGTGGACAACCCGGTTCTCGACGCCCTCCTCGGCGCAGACCACTAGTGGCCTCAGCGTGCCGGACGTACCTCCGGCAGGTCAGCGACTCAGCGCCGGTCCGCGGATCGAGGCCCAGCTGGGGCATTGGGCACACCGCGGGAGCCCTGGGTCACCGCAGCAGCACTGTCAGGTTGACGAGCGACAGCGGGCGGACGTCACCCTGACCCCAGGCGTGCATCGTCTCGGCTGGACGGCGTCGCGCGGGGCCCGTCACGCCTTTGGCGTCACCCTGGCAGGTGCCCGGTGGTGTGAGGGACGGCACAGCCGGGCCAGCCACCCCGCGCCCGGCGGGGGGCGACCACCCGCGAGGGTGAGGTGGCCGGACCCCCCGCTCCCAGTCTCTGCGGCCCGGCGATCCAGCGGCCGGAGGGTCCAGCGCCCAGGCGGCACGCGAGCGGTGCCGGGGCCCCACCGACGAGAAGCGCGATGGCCGCCTTCATCCTGCTGGGGGCCAAGATCGGGGCAAGTTCGTGACCGAGCGTCAGGAGAGGTTCCCGTCAAGGACGATGATGTCCGATGGGCCTGCGGGTCCGCCTTCGTCCTGCACAGTGACGAAGAGCCGGGGGTACCGGTCGGTCGTGACCCCGCTCCAGAGCTCGATCGGCACCCCCCCAGTACGCCAGTGGAAGGTGCCGACGGGAACGGTCCCCGCCTCGCCCTCCAGCCAGGCCGCGTAGTACGTCCCCGGCGGCGCGGCGGGTAGGCCCTGGATGTTGAGCGTGATCGCGACCCCGGCGGGCTGCGGATCGACAAGCGCCGTCACGACCGCCTCAGGGTTGCGAGAGGTCGCCGCGAGCTCGAACGTATCGCCGCCTCCGGAGGGGCCGGTCAGGACGACCAGGGCGACCGCTGCCGCGGCTGCCGCACCGGCGACGAAGCCACCGCCTGCAGCCAGCCAACGGGCGCGACGCGATCGGCGGAAGGCGAGCACCACTGCCTGCTCCGTCGAGGCGCGGTCGGCGGCGGGCGCGGCCATCGCGGGCACCGGGTTCCGCTCAGAAGCTTCGGCAGCTTCCGCGCGAACCGTGGCCAACAACCGTTCCCGCAGCGCGGGCGGGGGGCCGCTCCAGGTCGTGGGATCGGCCAGCAGCGAGCGAACGCGGTGAACCACGGCCTGGTCCTCGCTCGAAAGGTGGCGGTCCCCCGGTTCGTCGTTCGGGTCGAGGCCGGCCCACGCGTCGGGCTGTGTCATGGCGCTGCCTTCCACGCCTGCCCGGATCCGGACGGAGTCGACTGGTCGCTCGTCGCCCTCAGGTGCCCCAACAGACCGGCCAGCTTGCGGTGTGCCCGGTGGGACCGCGACTTGACCGTGCCCACGGGCACGCCGATGGCCGTCGAGATCTCGCTGTGCGTCAGCTGTCCGTAGTGGGCCAGCCGCACGACCTCGCGCTCGTCCGCCGCGAGTTCGTCGAGGGCGCAGCTGATCTGCCACGCCTCCCAGACGCCCTCGATCCCAGGCAGATCCACGATGACGTCCCGCTCATCGGCGTGACCGCCCTGTGTGGGGCGGGACTCGCGGCGCCACGCGTCGACGGCTGTGCGGTGGGCGATCGTCAACAGCCACGGCCCGAGATCGCGGGCGGCGTCGGTCCCCGCCGCCCCGCGCCAGGCCCGCAGGAACGTCTCTTGCGTCGCGTCCTCCGCGAGCACCGGGTCCCTCAGCACGCGCATGGCCACCGACCACACCGCTCGTGAATAGGCGTCGTAGACGGCCCCGAGGGCGTCGGGGTCCCCTGCGCGGAACGCGGCCAGCGTGTCCTCGGCAAGGACTGGCCGTCGCTTGGGCCGATGGTCGTCGGTCGGCATCTGCACCCCTTCGGCTCGCTGTAGGCGTGCCGATTGTGCCGGATCCGCGGGACTTCGCGTCGAATCGGCACGATGTGCCGGACGGCGGTGGCGGCGATCATCATCAAGACGCTACGGAACGAGCTAACCGAGCACGACGTCGGCACCTGCGACCGCCACGGCCACGGCCGGCAGGGAGCTCTTGGCAGGACCAGCAGTGGGCTCTCCTGTGGCCATGTCGAAGACGCTGCCGTGGCAGGGGCAACGGATGAGGCCGTCACTGACCTCATTGACCGCGCAGCCGGCGTGCGTGCACGTCGCCGAGAAGGCCGCGATGGTGCCCTCGGTCGGCTGGGTGAGGACGATGTTCTGATCCGCGAGGATGATCCCGCCGCCCACGGGGACGTCGGCCAAAGCGGCCAGGCGTGTGGCCGGAGCGCTACCGCCGGCCGTCGCGGCGGACGGGACCGCGGGCGGTGTCGATCCAGTGCCGGCGGCGACCGGCGCGGGTGCGGGCGCGTCGCCGTAACTGGCGCACCCCGCCAGGGCTGCGCTCACGCCGCCGACGGCGGCCGCCAGGACGGTGCGGCGGCTGACACATGCGACGCAGGGATGGGATGTCCCGGACATGGATGTCACCTTTCAGACAGGGAAGTCGGGTAGGAAGGGATCAGAACCGGATGCCGAAGGTCGTGAAGAACCACAGGGACGACGTCAGCCAGAGCCCGACGAGCCCGGTGAGGACGGCTCCGCCGAGGACGGGCATGAACCAGCCCGGCATACCCTTCCTGCTCAGGCCGAGCATCTTGGTGGTGAAGGCGCCATAGAACGCACACCCGAGTAGCGAATGGGCGAGGACTCGGGTGTCGTAGGACTGGAAGCCCAGGGCGTACAGGCAATGAATGGCGACCGGAACCGTGGTAAGGAACGCCAGGCGACCCGACCACCGGTGCAGCGGTCCCCACCAGCGCGCTCCGGCGGCGAGGGGCAGTCGCCCGTACATCACCAGCGCCGATACGAGCTGAACGATCGCGAGGACGAAGGCCAGGGAGGTGAGCCAGACCTTGACCTCCAGCGGGCCCGAGAATCCGGCGATGTTGACCGCGATGCCCGCGGGCTCGTGAAGACTCCCGTAGACGCCGGTGCCGATCGCCACGGCGGCGCCCGCCGCGAAGAGGACGAGCAGGGTGAGGGCGCCGGCTGCGCGAGCCGGTGTGGGCGCGGCGGTGGGGAGGTACGAGTCGCTCACGGCCGTCACGCCTGACCTGGGCCGTCGGCGATGGGCGGAGCCCAGTCCGGCCATTGTGCCGACGCCGCCGACAGGGTCCACTGGCCGTCACTGCTGGTGAAGACCCCGCCGACGAGATCAGGGGTGAAGGTGCCCGTGACGGTCTCGCCGCTCGCTGCGGCGAGGTCCAGGGAGGCGTCGGTCGCCGTCCCGTAGAGCCAGATCTCGACCGACTCGCCGTCGCAGACGTACGCGACCGCCTCCTCGCCGGTCACGCTGATCGCGGCCGTGAGATCGGTTCCGGCTACCGCCCCCTTGTAGGTCCAGGTGACGGTCGCGGCGGCCGGGGCGGGAGCGTCCTGGGTGGCCTTCGCCTGCTGCGCGCGGAGCTCGGCCGCGGCCTGACGGTTCGCGGCGCGCTCGGCGGCCGGATCCTTCACCGGATCCGATCCTGCGATCGAGGTCTGCGAGTCGGATGGGTCCGGGTTCGGCACCGTCGCGGCGACGGCCGTCTCGGGACGGGCTGAGTTGACGACGTTCGCGACGACGAGACCGCCGGCGAGGACGGCGCCGATGGCGAGTGTGACGAGGGGGGTTGAGAGTTTCACGGGTCCTCCGTTCCAGAGCTTGGACGAGCTTCTGCTTCTGGTACGTGGCGAGTGCCCCAACCGGTTCACAGCCCCCGGCTCCCTTTGTCGACAAGTGGCGGGGTTGGGGCCCCCTCCCGGCTCCCTTTGTCGACAAATGGCGGGGTTGGGGGTGCTCCCGGGCTCCCTTTGTCGACAAATGGCGGGTTCAGGAGGCGGCGGCGTGCACCTGCGCGGCGCCCAGCCAACCAGTCAGCAGGGTGCGGGCGACGAGGGCGACCACCTCGTCGCCTGGCAGGTAGCGCGGGTCGTGCAGCATCGGGCCCGCCGCACCCTGACCCGTCCCGACGAACAGCATGAGGATCGGCACCTGCAGCCCGTAGGTGGCGAAGTCGTCGGAGCCGCACGAGGCGAACGAGGCGACCGGCACGTCCAGCTCGGTCAGCCACCGCGAGGTAGCGAGCGCCAGTGCGGGATTGTTGACCAGCGCGGGCTCCCCTCGCCGGATGTGATAGGTCCCCGTGCAGCCGTGGGCGGAGGCGATGCCCTCGACGGTGCGCCGGATGTCGGCGTGAAGCCGGTCGGCATCCTCGGCCCGCATCGTGCGCACCGTCCCCGCTGCGCTCGCCTGGTCCGGGATGACGTTCGGCGCCCCGGCACCTGACAGCTGCGTCATCGTCACCACGACTGGCTGCATCGGGTCTACCGCCGAACGGGCGGCGTCCTGCATCGCCAGCACCGCCCGGCACAGCGCGGGCACCGGGTCGACCGCGAGGTGAGGGTAGGCGCCGTGCCCGCCCCGTCCGGTGATCGAGATCTCGACCTCGTCGACCGCAGCATTGACCGGCCCGGCGTCGGAGGTGACGTGACCCGCCGCGACCTGCGGCTGCACGTGCGCGCCGACGAAGGCGACCACCTCGTGCCGGGCCAGCGCGCCCGCAGTGACGATGTCCTGCGCCCCCGTCGGGCCCACCTCCTCCCGCGGCTGCAGCACCACCGCCAGCCCGACCGGCAGGTCCAGCCCGCGCGCGGCCCGGGCCAGGGCGGTGATCGCGGCGAGGTGGACGTCATGACCGCAGGCGTGCATCGCACCATTGGTCGAGGCGTATGCCGCGCCGGTGAGCTCGACCATGGGCAGCGCGTCCAGCTCGGCCCGCAGCCCGATCGCCGGTCCTGGTGGGCCCAGGCGCAGGATCCGTCCGGTGCCGGCGACCACCTCACGCACCAGGTCGGCGCCGATCGCCTCGGTGACCCGGAGCGCGGTCGGCTCCTCCTGCCCGGAGACGCACGGCGAGGCGTGCAGCTCGTGTCGCAGCGCCACCGCACCCGGCAGTTCGACCGCCAGGGCCTGCGTCCACTGCCGGGCCAGCTTCTCCAGGCTGTCGCTCATGACGAAAGAGTCACTCGGCGAGCCCGTACACCCGAGCAGCGTTGCGCCGCCCGATCATCGTGGCAACCCGGGCGGCGTCGGCCGCCGACCACTCGCCCGCATCGACCCGGGCCGCGAACAGCTCCGTGAGCCCGGCACGGAAGCACAGCGCGCCGAGGGTGTACAGCTCGGGCGCACCGAACGCGTCAGAGGAGTACAGCAGCTTCGAGAACGGGGTCACGTCGAGCGCCTCGGCCAGCAACGCAGCAGCCCGGGTGGGACCGACATAGTGCGTCGAGGCCCCGACGTCCAGGTACACATGCTCGAAGATGAGGCTGAGAAACGACGCCTGCCGCGCGTACGGCCAGCAGTGCAGCAGCATCACCGGCACCCGGTGGCGGTGCAGCCAGTCCGTCAGCAGCGTCGGGTCCACCCGGAACATCCGGATGTCGGAGTCACCGAACCCCACGTGGAACTGGATCGGTAAACCGACGTCCAGGGCGGTTTCGAGCAGCAGCCGGGTCAGCACGGGATCCGCCAACCGCCATCGCCCGTCCGGCGACGGCGAATCGCTCAGCCAGCGGGCGGCGGCAGCAGTGACGGCGGCCGGCTCAGGCGGCGTGGGGTCGAGGTCGAGGCCGACGCGGTAGGCGGCGATCGATTTCACCCCGACGGCCCCCACCTCGTCGATCGCGGCCCGCAGCGCGACCGAGTACGTCGCGGCGAACTCTGACGGCTCTACTCCCGCCGCGGCGACCGACTCGGCGACCGCCTCCAGCCGCACGATGTGGTGCGCCCGGCCACCGGCGATCGCCGCCAGCTCCTCCGGTGTGCTCAGCCCATCCGGCAGGTGCCCGGTGTCGACGCAGAAGTCCGAGGTCGCCACGCCCGCGAGGAGCCGTCGGGTCGCCTCCGCGCCGCCCAGGTCCGCGCGGCGGGCCAGATACGCCTCGCGAGGGGCGTGCGGTTCCAGGTCGAGCAGCGGCGCGCAGTGCCGCCGGATCGCCAGCCCCACCGGGGCGTCGAAGTTGGTCATCCCCGCCGCCGGCGCGCCCCCCTCGCTGATCAGCGCTTCGAGTCCCGCGGCGTCCAGCTCGCCGCTCACCACGCCGTGGCAGTGGTGGTCGATGAGCGGCATGCTGTCGATCACGTCGGCCAGCGGCTCGGTCATGGTCGGGGCTCCTTCGTGCCGGGGACGGCGTGGAACGGCTCGGACTCGACCTCGGTGGACAGCGCGTCGTAGCGCTCCATCCGCCGCCGCGGCGCCCCGCCGAGGACGTCGACCACCGTCGCCACCAGCGTCTCCACGACCGCGTAGGCCGGCGTCATGATCGCGATCGGCGAGCCGGTCTCGATCGTGGTCGCCACCACGTGATGGGCCACCGCCGCCAGCGGCGACAGCAGATGGTCGGTGAACAGCACGAGAGTGGCGCCCTGCTCGGCTGCGGCGCGACCGAACTCGATGGTGTCGCGCTGGTAACGGCGGTAGTCGAACACGACGACCACGCCACGGCGGTCGATGTCCAGCAGGGCGCTGTGCCGGGCACCGGGATCGCCCGGTATCAGCTGGACACCGGTGCGCAGCACCTGCAGGTGCAGGGCCAGCGACTCCGCCAGCACCCGGCTGAACCGTCCACCGGTGAGCCACACCCCCCGCTTCGGGCGGACCAGCAGGCGCGCCGTCGCGGCCAGGTCCGCATCGGCCGCCAGCCGGTCGAGGTCGCCGACCACCGCCTCGGTGATGGCGCGCCGCACCGCCTCGACGGTCCCGGCGGCGGGTTCGCGGGGCAGCACGTCCAGCGGTGACGTCCAGCGCTGAGCGAGTTCCTCGCGCAGGTGCCGCTGGAAGTCGGGGTACCCGGCGAACCCCAGCTTGACCACGAGGCGGAGCACGGTCGGGCTGCTGGTGCCCGCCTGCTCGGCGACGCTGGCCAGCGGTTCGAGCCCGGACAGCGGGTAGCGGGCGAGCAGGGTGCGCGCCACCCGCGACTCGGCGGGCGCCAGCGCCGGCAGGCTGCGTCGGATCAGCTCCGGAACGGTCTCGGCGCGCGCGGGCGTCAGTAGACCCACCGGAACGCTCGGGCGACGTTCTCCGGCGACTCCTCGGCCACTCTGGCCACCTCGCCGCGGCGCACCGCGACGACGGCACCCGCGAGCAGATCGCCCAGCGCCTGCCGCAGCACCGGCGACGCCTCGAACGCGTCAGCGGCGGCCGACAGGTCGGTGGGCAGCCGCCTGATGCCGAGCCTGGCGCGCTCGGCGTCGCTCAGCGCCGCCGGGTCGCCGTCGACCGGGTCCCCGAGCGGCAGCGAACGCTGGACACCGGAGGTCCCGGCGGCCAGCAGCCCGGCCAATGCCAGATACGGGTTGGCCGCGAGATCGGTGGACTTGATCTCGACGTTCGCGGCCCGATCGCGGTTGCCCACCATCCCGGCGACCAGCCGCACCGCCGCCTCGCGATTCTCGTGGCCCCAGCAGGCGTAGGCACCGGACCAGTTCGAGGGCAGCAGCCGCAGGTAGCTCGACGGGCTGGGGGACAGCAGCGCGGACAGCGCTGGCAGCTCGGCGATGATGCCCGCGACGAAGGACTGCGCGTAGGGCGTCATACCGAGCGGGCCGTCGCCCACGGCGTGCAGGTTCTCGCCGTCCCGCCACGCCGAGAGGTGGATGTGCCCGCCGCTGCCGACCCCGCCGGCGACGACCGACGGCGCGAACGAGATCAGCAGCCCGTGGTTGCGCGCGACGGCCCGCAGCGTCTGGCGCACCAGCACGCTGCGGTCGGCCGCGCCGACCGGGTCCAGCGCGCCGACCGAGACCTCGTACTGCCCGGCCGCGTACTCCGGGTGCAGTTGGTGGACGTCGACGCCCTGCTCGGCGAGCGCGGCCAGCGCGTCGGCGCAGAAGTCACTCTGCTCGACCAGCCGGGTCATGCCGTAGGCGGGACCGGTGCAGGCCGGCTCGAACTGGGCCGGGGGGGCGTCAGACAGGCCGAGAGCGAACTCGATCTCGACGCTCGCCCGGAACGTGACGCCGTGGCCGGCCAGGTCGGCGACCAGCCGACGCAGCAGGGAACGGCTGCACCCTGCATGAACCTCGCCGTCCTGGGTCAGCCGGTCGATCGGCGCCCACGCCCAGCCGGGTTGCGCGGCCAACACCACCAGGGCGTCGAGGTCCGGGAAGTGCCGCAGGTCCCCCTGCGGCCCGCCGGCCAGGTCGGTGCTGACCAGCGAACCGTCGGAGAGCATGGTGTCGAAGACCGGCGACATCCCGACCCCCCACGAGACCGCGCTGACCAGGCCGGTCACCGGAATCGCCTTGATCCGGTTGATGCCCGCGGTGTCGACCCATGACAGCACCACGCCCGCAACCCCCTGGCTGGCCAGCTGCTCGCTCAGCTCACCGGCCAGGGCGACGTCCCCAGGACGACCGCCGGGGACGGGGTCCAGCGTCGTCACGCCACCTCCGACGTCGTCGTCCCGGCGCGGGAGTCGTCGCCGCCGGGGCGCAGGCCCTCCGAGGCGGTCAGCCGTTCCCCGGCCCGCCGGGAGACGTCCGGCCGGGTGAGCACCAAGGCCACCGCCAGCAGCAGCCACACAGCGCAGACCAGCGGCAGCCAGGCGGCGGGGCCGCTCGGGTAGGGCGAGACGTTACGGAGCAGCGTGTACCCGAGGACGACGAGCGCGAGCACGGGGATGATCAGTTCCCAGCGGGCGATCCGGTTGTCACCACTGAAGAAGACCACGCGGATCGCGCCGATCGTCGCCAGGGCGTAGGCGACCAGCAGGATCAGGGTGCCGATGGTCGCGCTGTAGAGGAACACGTCGAACGGGGCGGCGCTGAATACCAGCGCCATGACCGCGATGATGACGAACATGGTGACGACGACCGCGAGCGCGGCGGTGACCGGGGTGCGCCGCACCGGCGAGACCGTGGCCATCTCCTTCGGCAGCACGCCGTCTCGCGACAGCGCGTAGACCAGCCGGGAGGCGGCGACCGAGCAGGCCAGCGCGCACCCGAACGCGCTGACCGCCGCGCCGAGGGTGATGAGGTCGCCGACCCAGGCCCCGATGAACGTCGTGCCGAGGTCGCCCATCAGCGCCCCGGAGTTCGCGAAGGCCTCCAGACCCGCCTCGTCGGTGCCGAACCCGATGACCTCGACCCAGGTGACGAAGACGAAGTACACGCCGCCGAAGATCGCAGTGCCGAGGATGGCGCGCGGGATGTCCCGCCGTGGCCGCTTGGACTCCTCGCCCAGCGTCGCAGCCGCCTCGAACCCGGCGAACGACAGGAAGCCGAAGACCACGCCGAGGAACAGCGCCGAGGCGTCCGTGCCCGACGGCACCGTGAACGGCGACAGCGTCAGCGTCTTGCCCTCATCACCGTTGGCCACTCGGATCAGCACGACCAGCGCGACGATCAGGATGAGCAGCACCGTGACGACCTCGACGACCAGCAGCACCCGAGTGCTGCGGTGCACCGGCGCGATGGTCAGCCACAGCACTCCCAGTAGCCCGATCCCGCCGACCAGGAACGGCGCCCACTCGGGCGGGGAGTTCCAGACGCCGATGATGTCGAGGAACGTGGTGCCGAAGATGCCGGTCGCCATCGCGGTGACGACGCCGTAGAACGTATAGGTGCCGAGCAGGCCCCAGCCGGCGACGACGCCGGTGCGGGCGCCCAGGGTGGCCCCGACGAAGCCGTAGACCGAGCCGGAATGGTTGAACCGCTGGCACAGCCGGACGAACGTCCACGAGATCAGCAGCACGCCGACGAGGGCGATCGCGAAGGCGAGCGGTACGGCGCGGCCGACACTGCCGACCGTGCCCTGCGGGTTGATGTTGGCCGCCATGGAGGGGGCCATCAGCGCGATCGAGATGCCGATGGTCTCCCAGACGTTGAGCTCTCGGCTGAGCCGCGGGGAGGGGGTGCCGGTCGGGGTGTCAGTAGCCATCGTTGCCTCCTGGGTTCGATGGCGCCGCAGCAGCGGGCGTCAGGCCTCTGATGAAATCTCAGATACATGCCGGGTGTAAATAGCGGCCGTGTGAAATTCTCGTAACATCACCGCCGAGGGCGTCGGGGCGCCCCGGCACCGACTGCACCGCTCGGCATGATTCGATGAGCGACGCCTGGTCTGCGCACTGCAGCCACTTCCACTCCGACCCACGGAGACCAGACGATGTCCCTACTGACCCCCACCCCCGTGTCCGGCCCCGAAGCAGCGTCGATGCACGTGCCCGACCCGCACCTGGTCGACACGGTGCTGGCTTACCTGCGCGAACGCCTGCTGATGCCCGAGGCCGAGCTGGACCGCCCCGCCACGCCCGCCGCGCTCGACGCCCTGCTCAGCGGCTTGATTACCGATGGCGGCCGACCCGTCGAGGACGTGCTGCGGCTGTTCGTCGACTCCCTCGCGCTCGCCGTGATCTCTGCCGACTCGCCGCGGTATCTCGCGTTCATCCCGGCGGCGCCTACCAAGGCGTCGCTGGTCTTCGACGCTGTCGTGGCGGCGTCGTCGATGTCCGGGGTGTCCTGGCTGGAGTCCTCCGGCGCGGTAGCCGCCGAGAACCAGATCCTGCGTTGGCTCGCCGACCTGTTCGGCATGCCCGCCTCTGCCGGCGGCACCTTCGTCTCCGGTGGCTCGGCGGGCAACCTCAACGGCCTGGTGGTCGCCCGCGAGCACGCCCGCAACCGCAGTGGCCGACCCCGGCAGCCCGTCCGGGTCGCGGTCGGGCGGGAGGCGCACTCCTCGATCGGCAAGGCGCTGATGATCCTCGACATCGAACCGCTCGTCGTGCCGACCCCCGACCACCGGCTGACCGGCGAGGCGCTGCAGGCGGCACTGGACGCCGATGCAGGCTCCGGCCTGCCGCCGGTGGTGGCCGTGGCCGCGACCGCCGGCACCACGAACGCGGGGATCGTCGATGACCTGTCCGGGCTGGCCGCCGTCGCCCGCGAGCGCGGGCTGTGGCTGCACGTCGACGCGGCGTACGGCGGGGCTGCCGTGCTGTCGCACACCGACGGTCACCGGTTCGCGGGCATCGAGCACGCCGACTCGGTCGTCACCGACCCGCACAAGTGGTGGTTCTCGCCGCTGGACTGCGCCGCGCTGCTGTGGCGTGACCCGGCGATCGCGCAGGGGGTGCTGACCCAGGACGCGTCGTACCTCGACGTGCTGCACACCGCCGACACTCCGATGCGCAACCCCAGTGACCTGGCCTATCACCTGTCCCGGCGGGCGCGGGGGCTGCCGCTGTGGTTCTCGGTCGCGGTCTACGGCGTGCAGGCCTACCGCGACGCGGTGCAGGCATCCATCGACCTGGCCAACCGGACGGCGGCGAGGATCGAGGCGATGCCGCGCGTGGAACTGGTCCGGCCGGCCTCGTTGGGAGTCGTGCTGTGGCGACGGCTGGGCTGGGGTCTGGCGGACTACCACAAGCTGCAGGAGGAGCTGCTCGACGCCCAGATCGCGCTGGTCACGCCGTCGGCGTGGCAGGGCGAGACGGTGGGGCGGTTCTCGTTCCTGCATCCCGGCACCACTGATGAGATGGTCGGCGACGTGCTCGACCGGCTGCGCTGAGCGGCCCGGCCCGGCCCGGCCCGGCCCGGTCCGGTCCGGCTAGGTGGCGGTGATGCTCAGTTGGTCGGTCCGGCGGTGGCCTCGATCGGCACCTCGCCGATCCGGGAGACCTTGACGTCCAGCGTGCGGTGCTCCATCTCGACATCGAGCCGGACCACATCGCCGATCGCGTCGCCGTCGATCTGCGCGGGGATCGGGCGCGTCGACTCGAGCCGGATGGTCCGCGCGCACAGGTGGCGGACCAGGCCGTGCTTGGCGCGGGTCTTGCGCAACGCCCAGCCGATGATGGACAGCCAGCCGGCGATGCCCTTCGGCGCCACCACCAGGATATCGGCGATCCCGTCGTCGTAGTGCGCGTCCGGCAACAGCACGATCCCACCGGTCAGGGTGCCGCAGGAGGCGATGACGATGGACCGCACCTTGCGGGTCACCGGCCGGCCGCCGTCGAGAGCGAGCTGCACGGGCACCCGCTCGCCGGCGAGCTTGGGCAAGCCGGTGGCGACGTACGCCCCCCAGCCGATCCGCCCCTTGAGCCTGTCGTCGGCCTCGGTCATCACCTCGGCGTCGAAGCCGACGCCCATCATGACCACCGAGGTCTCCTTGATCACTTCACTGTTCTCGCGGGTGGCGGTCACCCGGGCGACGTCGATCGGCGCGGTGCGGCCGGTGACGGCCTGCTCGATGGCGGTTTCGATGTCGTTGACCGGGATCCACAGGTTGCGGGCCAGCAGGTTGCCGGTGCCCATCGGCACGATGCCGAGCGGGATCCCGGTGCCGGCGAGCACTCCGGCCACGGTGCGCACCGTGCCGTCGCCGCCGACTGCCATCACCAGCGAGGCGCCTTCG
>CAZEYA010000078.1:0-16189 GCA_964516515.1 uncultured Kineosporiaceae bacterium
ACCCGACACATGTGGCCGTCGCCCTGGCCTACGACCCGACGCGTGGCGCGCCACGGGTGGTCGCCAAGGGCAAGGGCCACCTGGCCCGGCGGATCCGCGAGATCGCCGCGGCCAACGGGGTGCCGATGGTCGCCGACGTGCCGCTCGCCCGGTCACTGCACGACACCTGCGCGGTCGGCGAGGAGATCCCCGCCGCGCTGTACGGCGTGGTGGCCGAGGTCCTCGCATTCCTGGTTTCCTTGCGTAGATCCGGGCGAGTCGTGACGGCAGCCGAGCCGATGGCCCTGCCGCAACCGGCCGGGCGTCACTGACAACCGGTGACGCCGCGGGCAGGATGACGGGGCAGCACCTCAAGTGCGCGGCGAAGGACGTCGATACGCCCAGCGACAGTACGAGCGACGCTCACAGCACGGCACCAGCCAGGACGGCACCTCGACGGCAACGGATCTGCCTCGACCACGCACGGCGCTACCCACGCGCCGCCGAGAGGCAGCAGACATGGCAAGGCACCTGACGTGATGGCGTCACGGTTCGGGCAGTACGCGGTGCCCGTCGGCGTCGTCGGCATCGTGTTGCTGCTCGTCGTCCCGCTGCCCGCCGCCCTGCTCGACGTCCTCATCGTCATCAACATCTCGATCTCGCTGGTCGTGCTGCTGACGGCGATGTACGTCAAGCGGCCGCTGGAGTTCTCGGTGTTCCCGTCCCTGCTGCTGGTGCTCACCCTGTTCCGGCTGGGTCTCAACGTCGCCGCGACCCGGCTGGTGCTGTCGCAGGGCTTCGCCGGTCACGTCATCGAGGCCTTCGGCCACGTCGTCATCGGCTCCTCGGTGATCATCGGCCTGGTCATCTTCCTCATCCTCGTCGTCATCCAGTTCGCCGTCGTCACCAACGGTGCCAACCGAGTGGCCGAGGTGGGCGCCCGGTTCACCCTCGACGCGATGCCTGGCAAGCAGATGGCGATCGACGCCGACCTGAACGCCGGGGCGATCGACGAGGCGACCGCCAGTCGCCGCCGCGAGGAGGTGGGCGCCGAAGCCGACTTCTACGGCGCGATGGACGGTGCCTCGAAGTTCGTCAAGGGCGACGCCATCGCCGCCATCATCATCACGCTGATCAACCTCATCGGCGGTTTTGCGATCGGGATGCTGCAGCAGGGCCTCAGTGCGTCGGAGTCCATCACCAAGTATTCGCTGCTGACCGTCGGGGACGGCCTGGTGTCACAGATCCCGGCGCTGCTGCTGTCGGTGGCGACCGGTCTCATCGTCACCCGGGCCGCGACGTCCGGGGACATGGGATCCGACACCGCCCAGCAGCTGCTGCAGAACCCTCGCGCGCTCTACATCACCGCCGGAGCCATCGCCGGCCTGGCGCTGGTCCCGGGACTGCCCGCCCCGCTGTTCCTCATCACCGCGGCCGTGATCGGCTTCCTCGCCTCACGCGCCGGGACCCGATCCGACGTCGAGGAGCCCGCCGACGCCGAGCCACCGCGGACGGTCGAGCCGGACAGTGCAGAGGCGCTGGTGCACGACATGCGCGTCGACCCGCTCGAGGTCGTGCTGGCCCCCGACCTGATCGACCTCGTCGACTCCGCCACGGGTGGCGACCTACTGGACCGGGTGCGGTCGCTGCGGCGCAAGGTGGCTCTCGACCTCGGTCTGGTGCTGCCGCCGGTGCGGACCCGGGACAGCCTGGACCTGCCGTCCTCGACGTACGCCGTGCGGATCTCCGGGATCGAGGCGGGCCGTGGGCAGGCACCGCCGGGACAAGCGCTCGCGCTGGGGGACCACCTGGACGGACTCCCAGGACTGGCCACCGTCGAACCTGTCTTCGGGCTGTCCGGCAAGTGGATCCCCGAAGAGCTGCGCCACCAGGCCGAGCTGACCGGGGCCACCGTGGTCGACCGGGCCTCCGTCCTCATCACGCACCTGTCCGAGATCGTGCGGTGCAACGCCTCTCGGCTGCTGTCCAGGGAGGATGTCAAAGCGCTGTCGGAGACCCTCAAGCGCACGCATCCCGTGGTCGTGGAGGAACTCCTCGGCGGCGCCGCCTCACTGGCGGACGTGCAACTCGTCCTCGGCGCCCTGTTGGACGAGCAGATCCCGGTCCGCGACCTTGCCCGCATCTTCGAGGCGATCTCGGCGCAGGCCAAGAGCGGTGTCGACCCGGACTCACTGATCGAGGCGGCCCGGGCCTCGTTGGGTCCCGCCGTGGCCGCCGCCTTCACCACCGACGGCGTGCTGCACGCGCTGACCATCGATCCGCTGCTCGAACAGTCCTTCGTCGAGGCGCTGCGGCAGGTCGATTCCCGATCGGTGCTGGCCCTGGACCCGCATACCGCGGAGCGCTTCCTGATGTCGCTGGCCTTGCACGCCACCGAGCTGGAGGAGCGGGGCAAGGTCCCCGTGCTCGCCTGCGCACCCGCGTTGCGACCCTCCGTGCGGCGATTGACCGCTACATCCTCGCCCCGACTACCAGTTCTGTCGTATGCCGAGGCCGGACTGGCGCCTCGGGTGGAAACCCTAGGGACGGTGAGCTGTGCCACAGCATCTGTTGTTTGAGGGCGCCGATCTGGAGGTTCTGCTGGCGCAGGTCCGCGCCGAGCACGGTCAGCAGGCCCGCATCGTCAAAGCCGAACGGGTCCGAACCGGTGGTGTCGGTGGCTTCTTCGCCAAGGAGAAGTACGAGCTGACCGTCGCCCTGGACGGTGCGGCGGTGTCGCCGGCCCGGGTGGCGCCCACCGCAACCGTTGGTGGTGCGCCTGCCAGCAGCGCCGTCGAACGACCCGACTGGGCGAGTCCGCAGCCGGCCCCGCAGGACGAGATCGCCGCGCTGCTGGCCCGGATGGACGCCGCCGACCGTTCGTCGGTCCCCGTCCAGCAGCCGACGGCGCCAGACGGGTCAGACCCGGGCAGCATCCCGGCCCTACACCAGCGGCCCCGCGAGGCCGCCCCTGACGTGACGGCCGCCCCCGACGTAACGGCCTCCCGTGGGGTCCGGCTGCCTGCCCAGGTGTCACCACCGCCGAGCGCTTCGCGGGTGGCGGTGTCGACCCAGCGGTCGGCGTTCGACGAGATCCTGATGTCGGTGCGAGCGCAGCTCGGTGGGGGAGAGGCCGTGCAGCCACCCGAGCCGAAGTCGCGGGTCAGCCCGGTCGATTCCTCCGCCGGTACCCCCTGGCAGCCGCCGCGGATCATCCGCGAGGAGCCCGTGCCGCTCCCAGCGGCGACCCCCGCCGTGGATCGACCCGATGGGGATCAACGAGATCGACCCGATGGGGAGCAACGAGCTATCGATCACGCCGCCATCGATCACGCCGCCATCGATCACGTCGTCACGGCTGAGTCGGTGGACCCACCGGACGCCGAGGTGCTCGCCGCGATCTGGGCCCGCGTGACGGACAAGCAGCTCAAGGACGACGAAGCGGCGGGAATGATCGAGCCGGCAGCCGACCCCATGCTCATCGACGTGGTCGACCTGACGTCGTCCGCGGGCCGCATCCTGGATGACGAGCCGACACCGGTCGGTTCTGATACCGACTGGAGCTCTCTCGCGCCGCGCGGCCTCGCCGTAGCGCTGGATCGCCCTGGCACGGCTGTCGCCACCACGGGAGACACCAGTTCGGACGGCGATCTGGTGGCCGCACCCGACGGGGCACCAGCAGCCCGGCCATCCTCGGCAACGCCGCTGCTGGACGAGATGCTCGGCGGCCTTCGGGCCCCGGGACTGCTCCGGCCCGCCTTCCCGACACTGGACGCGACCACACTCGCTTCCGCCTTGTCGCTGTCCGGGCTGTCGCCGACGATCGCCGCCGAGCTCGCCGAGCGGGCCACCGCCGCCGGTCCGCTGGCTCCGGAGGCGGTAGCAGTGCTGGCTGCCCGACGCTTGCGTAGCACGGTCGGTCTGCCGACACATCCCGGTGCCGTCGTCATCGTCGCCGGTCCCGAGAGCGACCTGGCAGACCAAGCCCTGGCGGTCGCCGAGCTGATGGCTGTGGACGCCAACCTGCTGTGGGCGTTCGGTGAGCCGCTGCCCGGGCTGCCGTCGGCCGGCGTGCTCACCGCCACCGAGGTGGCCGTCGCGGTGTCAGCCGCTCAAGCTGCCCTGTCGCCGTTGGTCGTGGCCGTCGCCACGCCGGAAACGGTCACCGGCGCCCGACGGACAGCGCGGGTCGTGGCGGCGCTGAGCGCCGCGGCGGTCGTGGGGGTCTGGGACAGCGGCCGTGATGCCTACGACGCGCAGCGCTGGCTGGCGACGATGACGGCGACCGCCGACGGCACCCTCGCGGCACTGGCTGTCACCGGCTGCACAGACGCCGGCGCGGTCGCTGCCGTGGCGACCGCCGGTTGCGCCGTCGTGCTGCTCGACGGACGCCCGGCCACCACGGGGGCGTGGGCCGCCCTGCTGGTCGACCGGCTCGACCAGATCCTGGGTACCGGCCTGCCGGCACGACGGTGAGAGCAGGGCATCTCATGACGAAGTTCGCGCCCGCTCTCGGATTGATCTTGGCCTCTCCCGTGGTCGTTGACGCGCTGCGGGGCCGGCGGGGCATCGACGAGGCTTTGACCGCGCTGCTGATCGGCGTCCTGACAGCAGCCGTGGCGCTGTGGGTGCTGGGTCTGGCCGCGCGTGCTTCGCCGCCACCCACAGCGGTCACGGCGAACAGCGAGACCGGCGCCGACTCCGGCCCCCCCGTGGGATATCCGAGCGACACCGGTCCCAGCACCGTCAGTTAGACCACGCACACCAGGTGTGACACCTATGCTGCGAGCGTGTTGGTCCTCACCCGCCGTACCGGTGACAGCATCGTCATCGACGGGCAGGTCGTCGTGACCATTCTCGATGTGCGAGGCGACGTGGTCCGGGTGGGCGTCGAGGCCCCCCGCGACATCCAGGTACACCGGGCCGAGGTCTTCCAGGCCGTCCAGGAGGCGAACCGGGCGGCGGCGGCGGTCGACGACGCCACCGCCGACGCGTTGCGAGCTCTCGTGGCGCGACGGGAGACCACACCGTCTGCTCCACCCGTCCCGTCGCCAGCACAACCGAGGCCCGATCTGTCATCGACCCAGCCCTGACTGTCGCTGCGTGTACTCCTCACCAGGTGGATCGGCCTAGGTGACGCCAAGGAGGTCTGGAGTGTCCGAGGGGGGAATTGAACCCCCAAGCCCTTGCGGGCACTAGCACCTCAAGCTAGCGCGTCTGCCAATTCCGCCACCCGGACGAGGGTGTTGCACGGGTCACCGGCGTCGCCGACAGGGCCGTACAGCAGCCAGCAGGATAGCAGCAGGGTTCAGGTCCAGTAGAGAACTCGGGCCTGCGGAATCCGTTCGGCGAGCGCCCCGCTGAACCAGTCGCGCAGCTCCTTCATCACCGGCTCCGGGTAAACGTGCTTGACCGACCCGAACCTGGTGCGCGGGCTGTGGTCCCACTCGGCCGCGAACCTGGTCACCAGGACGCGACGCGGCACCCCAGAGCTTGGGAGTCACGCGGCCCTTCCCCGCAGGCGAGGGATAGGGTCGGTCGGTGAGCACCGCCGAGGACACCGTGGTCGACGTCTGCGCTGACCTGGTGCGAATCGACACCTCCAACTACGGGGACGGCAGCGGGCCGGGCGAGCGGACCGCCGCCGAGCATGTCGCGGGTCTGCTCACCGATGCCGGCCTGGACCCACAGCTGATCGAGAGCGAGCCCGGACGGGCCAGCGTGGTCGCACGCTGGGCCGGCAGCGACCCGTCCCGCGACGCGCTGCTGCTGCACGGCCACCTCGACGTGGTGCCGGCCATGGCTGCCGACTGGCGCGTGGACCCGTTCGCCGGCGAGGTCATCGACGGCTACCTGTGGGGACGCGGCACCGTCGACATGAAGGGCATGGACGCGATGATCCTCAGCGTCGTGGCCGAGATGACCGCCGCCGACACACGGCCGCCACGCGATGTCGTGCTTGCGTTCACCGCCGACGAGGAGGCCGGCGGCGGGCTGGGCGCCGGGCACCTTGTCCGCCACCACGCCGAGCTGTTCAGCGGCGTCACCGAGGCGGTCAGCGAGGTCGGCGGCTTCAGCGTGACCGTCGACGAGCGCCGGCTGTACCTCATCCAGACGGCCGAGAAGGGCATCCTCTGGTTGCGGCTGACCGCCAGGGGTCCGGCGGGGCACGGCTCGATGATCCACCCCGACAGCGCGGTGACCAGGCTCGCCGGGGCGGTGGCCCGGATCGGCACCCATACCTGGCCCGTGGTGCTGACCGAGACACCGCGGGCCATGGCCCGGCGGTGGGCGGAGCTCACCGGCCGGGAGCTGCCGCTGACGGAGCCCGAGGTGCTGCGCCGGGAGCTGGGCTCGACCGCCCGATGGGTCGAGGCGACGGTCCGCAACACCGCGAACCCGACGGTGCTGAGCGCGGGCTACAAGCACAACGTCGTGCCGGGGACCGCCACCGCCCTGGTCGACATCCGGTTCCTGCCCGGTCAGCACGACGAGGCGTTGGCGACGGTCACCGGGCTGGCCGGCGACGGCATCGACATCGAGGTGGTGCACTGCGACGTGGCCTTGGAGACGTCCTTCGACGGAGCCCTGGTCGATGCCATGGCCGCCGCCATCGCCTGCGCCGACCCCGGCTCGCAGGTGCTGCCCTACTGCCTGTCCGGTGGCACCGACAACAAGCACTACAGCCGGCTGGGTGTCCGCGGCTTCGGGTTCGCGCCGCTGCGGCTGCCTCCCGACCTCGACTTCGCGGCGCTGTTCCACGGTGTCGACGAGCGGGTTCCAGTGGACGCGCTGCGGTTCGGCGCTGCCACGCTGCGCAGCTTCGTCGCGGCCGCCTGAGCGACAGCGGCCCGCCCGAGAGCAGCCTCAGAGCGTCCCTTCGACACGCAGGATCCGGCGGCGCAGCCACACCTTGCGGCTGCCGCCGAGATAGATCCGGGTACGCGCCAGCTCCCAGTGGCCGTACTCGGCGTCGTCGGTCAGCCGCCGTCTCATCTCCGAACGGGAGACCCCCCTGGGGATGCTCACCACTCGGTACTCGTACTCAGGAACCCGGCTCCCTCGGCCGGCGGACATGCGTGCCATCACGGGCCATTCTGGCCGTCCGGGCCGCCGCACGTGAAACCTGCACCGCTGATGGCAGCTCGGACGGTGTCGGACGCGGCGGACAGCGATACCGTTCCACCATGACCGTCGATGCACGCGCCGCGCTCGACCAGTTCGTTGCATCGCTGGAGCGGCACTTCACGGCGGCGTCACAACGCCGCAGCGAGCTCGACCCGGCCGTCGTCGAGGCCTACGACGCGCTGGCCGCCGCGTTCGAGCGCTACGACGAGGCGCTGTTCACCTCCTTCGACGAGGTGACGCCCTTCGTGCTCTCCGAGGACGACGAGGACTTCGACGACGACGACGACGACGAGGACGAGGACGAGGACGACGTACTCGACGACGCGGATGAAGCCGGCGTCGTCGATCTCGACGGCCTCTCGCCCGCAGTGCCGCGGGCGCGGGAGACCTTCTAGTAGCCAGGTCAGGCCGCTGGGTCGTCGTCTCAGCCAGTGGGACGTCGTCGCTGCGGGCCTGCGCCGGCACGCGCCCAGGGACAGGGCCCGGCACCTGGAGCCCGCTACTGCCGACGTAGCGCTGCTTCACGGGGGGATCTCCGAGTGAGCCATCGACTGGCACGCCGTGCCCGGGCCACGGCACGCTCACGCTAGGTTCGGCGGCCGTGCAGCAGATGCTTCGGCTCGCCCTGAACCTCGGCACGTGGACCAGCGCGCCTGCGGATGAGCAACTGGCGCTGTGCCGCGAGGCGCAGCGGCTCGGTTACGACGTCATCTGGGTGGCGGAGGCCTACGGGTCGGACGCGGCGACGCCGCTGGCCTGGATCGCCGCCCACACCGAGCGGATCGGCATCGGCAGCGGGGTGTGGCAGATCCCGGCACGGACCCCGGCGATGACGGCGATGACGGCCGCGACGCTGGACTCGCTGTCGGGAGGCCGCTTCCGGCTCGGTCTCGGCGTCTCGGGACCGCAGGTGTCCGAGGGCTGGCACGGGGTGCGTTTCGCGCGACCGGTCTCGCGGCTGCGGGAGTACGCCGAGGCGGTACGACTGGCACTGTCGCGGCAACCTCTGACCTATGCGGGGCAGAGCATCGCGGTACCGCCGCCGGGCAGCGACGTCCGATCGATGGCGCTGGCGATGCGACCGGTCCGGGAGCGGATCCCGCTCTACCTGGCGGCGGTGGGCCCTCGGGCGCTGGACCTGACCGGTGACGTCGCCGACGGGTGGCTGTCGTCGTTCGCCGATCCCGGGTCGGTGGCCGAGGCGGTGGCGCGGCTGCAGGGCCGTCGTCGAGCGCGTGCCGCGGACGTGCCCGGCGACTTGGACGTGACCGTCAGCTGCCCGTTGGTCGTCACCGGTGAGCACGACGATCCGCTGGCGGCCGCCGACGCGGTGCGGCCTCACGCCGCGCTGTACGTCGGTGGCATGGGCGGGCGGGAGGACAACGTCTACGCCAAGATCGCCGCCCGCCTCGGTCATGGCGAGGCGGCCGCCACGGTGCAGGACCTGTACCTGTCGCGGCGCCGTGAGGAGGCGGCAGCGGCCGTACCCGCTGCCTTCATCGACCAGGTCAGTCTGCTGGGCCCGCCGTCACGCATCGCGGTCCGGATGCGGGAACTCGCCGCGGCCGGTGCCACCACGCTGTCGCTGACACCGTTCGGCGGCACTGCGGCGCAACGGCTGGACATGCTGGCCGGGGCCGCGCAGGCGCTACGACTGGCGAACGAGGCCCCGTGAGCGTCGGCTATGTCGACGCCGCCATCCTCGGTGTCGTCCAGGGCTTGACAGAGTTCCTGCCCATCAGCTCCAGCGCCCACCTGCGCATCGTCGGCGACCTGCTCGGCACCGACCCGGGGGCGGCGTTCACGGCTGTCACCCAGCTGGGAACCGAGACCGCCGTGCTGGTGTTCTTCTTCCACGACATCGTCAGGATCATCAAGGCCTGGGCGCTCTCGCTGCTGGGGCGGGTGCCACGCACCGACCCCGACGCCCGGATGGGCTGGTTGGTGATCCTCGGCACCTTGCCGATCGGCATCCTGGGATTCGCCTTCTCCGATCTGATCGAGACCGCCGCGCGCAACCTCTGGCTGGTCGCGACCACCCTGTGGGTGTTCGCGCTGGTGCTGTGGTGGGCCGACACGGTCGCCCGCGACACCAAGCCGCTGACGGAGTTGAGCTGGCGCGACGGGGCGCTGTTCGGTCTCGCGCAGGCGGCCGCGCTGATCCCCGGCGTGTCCCGCTCCGGCGGCACGATCACCGCGGGCCTGCTGCTGGGGTACACCCGCGAGGCGGCGACCCGGTACTCCTTCCTGCTCGCCATCCCCGCCGTGTTCGCCTCCGGTCTGTACCAGCTCAGGGGGATCGGTACCCCGCAGGCGCCGGTCGCCTGGGGGCCGACCATCCTCGCGACGCTCATCGCCTTCGGCGTCGCGCTGGCGGTCATCGGCTGGTTCCTGCGCTACGTCTCCAGCCGCGGTTTCGGGCTGTTCATCGCCTACCGGATCGGGCTGGCAGCCGTGGTCTATCTCGGTCTGGCGACCGGCATCCTGACCGCCTGACCTACGCTGCGCACCATGCCCACCGTGCTCATGGTCCGCCACGGCCGCAGCACGGCCAACACGGCGGGTGTGCTGGCCGGGCTGACCCCGGGCATCGCCCTGGACGACACCGGGCGCGAGCAGGCGGCAGCATTGGCGGTGCGGTTGGCGGGCGTGCCGCTGGCTGCGGTGATCAGCAGCCCGGTGCAGCGCTGCCGGGAAACGGCGGAACTGCTGCTGGCCGTGGCCGGCCCTCGCGGCAAGTTCCGCCGCCGACCCGACCTGGAGCTCGACGACCGGTTGGCTGAGGCGGACTACGGCGAGTGGACCAACCGCACCCTGCACGACCTGGCTCGCGAGCCGCTGTGGCGGACCGTCCAGGCGCACCCGTCGGCGGTGACGTTTCCGGGGGGCGAATCGCTGCGTGGCATGCAGGCGCGCGCCGTGGACGCCGTGCGCGAGTACGACTCCCGGATATCGGAGCTGGCGGGCGAGGCCGCGGTGTGGGTGGCTGTCAGTCACGGAGACGTCATCAAGGGGGTCATCGCCGACGCCCTCGGTGTCCACCTCGACTCCTTCCAGCGGATCGTCGCCGATCCGTGCTCGGTCACCGCCATCCGCTACACCGCCACTCGGCCCTTCGTGCTCCGGGTCAACGACACCGGGGGGGACCTCACGGCACTGGTGCCCTCGCGACGGCGCCGGGCCGGTGGCCCCCGAGCCGCCGGCGGCCGGGCCGACGACGCGATCGTGGGCGGGGGCGGGGGAGCGACGTGACCCGGCAGGGGAGTTAGGGTCGCGCAGTGCCCGTCTACGACTACGATCCGCCGCAGCGCTTCGTCGCCGGCACCGTCGGCGAACCCGGGCAGCGCACGTTCTTCCTCCAGGCAAGCGCCGGCGGCCGGGTCACCTCCGTCTCGTGCGAGAAGGCTCAGGTCGCCATCCTCGCCGAGCGGGTGGACGAGCTGCTCGACCTGGTGCTGCGCCGCTCCGGCGGCGGCGCCGCCGTGCCGGCCATCGCGCCTGACTCCGCCATCGACAACGCGGCGCTGACGGCCCCGATCGAAGAGGACTTCCGGGTCGGCGTGATGAGCCTGGCCTGGGATCCTGATCGCGCCAGGGTCATCATCGAGTGCCTGGAGGTGACGGAGGCCACCGACGTCACCGACCCTGCAGCGGCGGTGGACGCAGACCCGAGCCTCGGCATGCTCCGGGTGACCATCGATGGCGCCGCCGCGCGAGCGTTCGTGCGCCGGGCAGCGGCGTTGGTGGCTGCAGGCCGTCCACCGTGCCCGTTCTGCGCCGAGCCGCTGGACCCCTCGGGCCATGTCTGCCCTCGCCAGAATGGGTACCGCCGTTGAGTGCGGCACCGGAGCCGACGGAGTACCCGCGTGCGGCCGCGCAGCCGACAGCACTGCTGCTCGACGGCCGGATCGACGTCGTGGGACGGTTGGTGGCGGCCTCCAACGTCTCGCTGCTGGTCGACGTGAGCCTCGGCGAGACGGTCCGTCGCGCCATCTACAAGCCGGTCTCCGGCGAGCGACCGCTGTGGGACTTCCCGGACGGCACCCTCGCCGGGCGTGAGGTCGCCGCCTACCTGGTGTCGCAGGCCGCCGGGCTCGATGTGGTTCCGGTGACCGTGCTGCGCGAGGATGCGCCGTTCGGCCCGGGCAGCCTGCAGGAGTGGGTCGACAGCGACGCGGCCGAGCCCGGCGAGGGCCTGCTGGACATCTTCGCGCCCGATGCGGTACCTGACGGTTGGCTGACCGTGCTGCACGCCACCGGCGCCGACGACACCCCGGTGGTGCTCGCGCACGCCGGCAGTCGGGGGCTGCGTGACCTGGCGTTGCTGGACGCTGTGATGAACAACGCCGATCGCAAGGGCGGACACCTGATCGGCGGCGTGACCGGCGACGTCCGCGGCGTCGACCACGGCTTGACGTTCAATGGCGACGAGAAGCTGCGCACCGTGCTGTGGGGCTGGGCGGGCGCGTCGCTGCGCGGCCGTGACACGACGATCCTGGAACGTCTGGACGCCGCGCTGGCTGGTGCGCTAGGGGCGGAGCTCTCGGCGCACATCACCACGGCGGAGGTCACGACCACCCGGCGCCGAGCGCAACGACTGCTGCGCGCCGGCCGGATGCCCCGGCCCGGGGGTGGCAGACCAGCCATTCCCTGGCCGGCGTTCTGAGCCGGCAGCATGGCAGCAGGTGGACCGACGTAGGCTCCCGGGGTGATCGCCTGGGCGGCCCCCCCTCGGGAGGCGTTACCGGGCCAGGGCCCTCCCGTGCTGCTGCACGACTCCGCCAGCGGTCAACTCCGCAAGGCGGCCGCCGGTGGCGTCGCGTCGCTGTACGTGTGCGGTGTCACGCCGTACGATGCCGCGCACCTCGGTCACGCCGCCACCTACGTCGCCTTCGACCTGCTGCACCGGGCCTGGCTGGATGCCGGATTGTCGGTGCGCTACGTACAGAATGTCACCGACGTCGACGACCCGCTGTTGGAACGAGCTGCGCAGACCGGCGAGGACTGGCGCCACCTCGCTGCCCGGCAGCTCGACGTCTTCCGCGACGGCATGGCCGCCCTCGCGGTACTTCCACCGGACGTCTTCCTCGGCGTCAGCGAGAGCATCGACCTCATCGCGGACGCAGTGCGGCGGTTGCTGGCCAGCGGCGCCGCCTACACCGTCGCGAATGACGAACCACACGACCAAGCGACCGATCAGCCCGACATCTATGCCGACATCTGGCAGGACGCGCGCTTCGGATCGGTCGCCCACCTCTCGCCGGCGGCGATGACCGACGTCTTCGCCGCACGGGGCGGTGACCCGCAGCGGCCCGGCAAGCGGCACCCGCTGGACCCCCTGCTGTGGCGCTCCGAACGCCCAGGTGAGCCGGCATGGCAGGTGCCGGGCCTTCCCGCCGGCCGCCCCGGCTGGCACATCGAGTGCGTCGCGCTGACCCTGGCGCACCTCGGCCCCGAGTTCGACGTCCAGGGCGGTGGCTCGGACCTGGCCTTCCCGCACCACGAGATGGGCGCCAGTCACGCCCGGATGCTGACCGGCGCCGACTACGCCCGGGTCTACGCCCACAGCGGCATGGTGGGCCTGGACGGGGAGAAGATGAGCAAGTCCCGCGGCAATCTGGTCTTCGTCCACCGGGCGTTGGCGGGCGGTCTCGATCCCGCAGCACTGCGACTGGCGCTGTTGGCACACCACTATCGCAGCGACTGGTCGTGGAGCGAGGCCCAGGCCGCCGTCGCCACCGAACGGTTGTCCCGCTGGCGGGCCGCGACCTCGCGGCCGGCCGGGCCGGCCGCCGACCGGGTACTGGCGGCCGTTCGCACGGCGCTGGCCGCCGACCTCGACGCTCCGGCTGCACTGCGCGCCGTCGACGACTGGGTGGCCACCCAGCTGGGCGACGGCGGCACTGACCCTGCCTCGCCGGAGCTCGTCTCCCGGACCGCGTACACCCTGCTCGGCGTGCAGCTCTGATCCCGGCCGGCCGCGAGCCGCTGCGACTCAGCCCGCGGGCGGCTGCCGACGGCGCAGGTAGCGCTCGAACTCCCGCGCGATCGCCTCGCCGCTGGCCTCCGGCAGGTCCTGAGTGTCCTTGGCCTCCTCCAGCTGGCGGACGTACTCCGCGATCTCGCTGTCCTCCTGCGCCAGCTCGTCCACGCCACGCTGCCAGGCCGCCGCGTCGTCGACCAGATCACCGAGCGGGACCGGCACGCCGAGCACATCCTCCAGCCGGGTCAGCAGCGCGAGCGTCGCCTTGGGGTTGGGCGGCGCGGCGACGTAGTGGGGCACCGCGGCCCACAGGGATACCCCGGGCAGGTCCATCGCCAGCGCCTCGGCCTGGATCACCCCGACGATGCCGGTCGGCCCCTCGTAGGTGGACGGCTCCAGGTTCCACCGCTGCCGCGCCAGCGGGTGCTCGGCGGTCGCGCTGACCGGGATGGGGCGGCTGTGCGGCACGTCGGTGAGCAGTGCGCCCAGGGTGACGAACATCGACACCTCCTCGCGGATGGCGATCTGCACCAGCTCCCGCGCGAAACCCCGCCATCGCATGGACGGTTCGATACCGTCGACGAGCAGGATGCGGCGACCGCCGACGACGGTCTCGCTCACCCGGGTGGTCGGCCACTGGATCCCACGGACACCACCGGCGACCATCCCCACCTCGGGCCTGGTGACCTGGAAGTCGTGATAACTCTCCGGGTCCAGGGACTCCACCTCGTGAACATCCCAGATCGCCTGCAGCAGGGCTACGGCATCGCTGGCGGCGTCCGCGGCGTCGTTCCAGCCCTTGAACGCGGCCACCAACACGGTTGCCTCGGCGTCCGGCTCGTTCGGTCCCGTCACTGCCTCGCCCTTCGTGACCCCGCCATGTCCTTCGTTCGGCACGGTCGATGTGTCGCGCGTCGCGCCCGCGACCCGCCGGGTGGCGGGTCGGGCCAGCCTACGGCTACCTAGACTGCCCCCTCATGGACACGCGGGTCGCACAATTGATGACTGCCATGACGGAGCGGGTGGTCATCGCGGACGGCGCGATGGGCACCATGCTGCAGCAGGCCGGGGTCACCCTGGCCGATACCGAAGGACACGACGGTTGCAACGAGGTGCTCAACGTCACCCGCCCCGACATCGTCCGGGCGGTGCACGAGGAGTTCCTCGCGGTGGGTTGTGACGCGGTGGAGACGAACACCTTCGGGGCCAACCTGCCGAACCTGTCCGAGTACGGCATCGCCGAGCGGATCCGGGAATTCAGCCACGCCGGTGCCGTCATCGCCCGCGAGGCGGCCGACGCCTGGTCGACGGCCGACCGACCGCGCTGGGTGATCGGGTCGATCGGACCCGGCACCCGGTTGCCCACCTTGGGCCAGGCCCGCTTCGCCGACCTCCGAGACAGCTACACAGAACAGGTCAGCGGCCTGATCACCGGCGGCGCGGACCTGCTGCTGGTGGAGACCGCGCAGGACCCGTTGCAGGCCAGGGCCGCGGTCGTCGGGGCGCGCCGGGCGATGGCGGCCCTGGATCAGGAGTTGCCGATCATGGTGCAGATCACGGTGGAGACCACCGGCACCATGCTGCTGGGTACCGAGACGCCGGCCGCCGTGGCGATGCTGCGCGGGCTGCGGGTGCAGGGGATGGGAATGAACTGCGCGACCGGCCCGGCCGAGATGGGCGAGCACCTGCGGTACATGTCGCGCCACGCGCCCGGTGTGCTGACCTGCATGCCGAACGCGGGTCTGCCGGAGCTCACATCCGCCGGCGCCCACTACCCGCTGACCCCGGACGAGCTGGCCGAGGCCCACCACCGCTTCGTCACCGAGCTGGGCGCGACGCTGGTCGGGGGCTGTTGCGGTACCACCCCGGATCACCTCGCGGCGGTGGTCGACCGAGTCGGCATGCCCGGCCGCCGGACGGTGCCGCGGGCCCGTACTCCGCACCCCGAGCCGGGGGCGGCCAGTCTGTACTCGCTGGCGGCGTTCAAGCAGGACGTCTCCTACCTGGCGATCGGCGAGCGGGCCAATGCCAACGGCAGCAAGGCGTTCCGGGACGCGATGGTCGCGGGGGACTGGCAGCAGTGCATCGATATCGCTCGCGGCCAGACCCGCGACGGGGCGCACCTGCTGGATGTCTGCGTCGACCATGTGGGCCGTGACGGCGTCGCCGACGTCCGCGACGTGGTCTCCCGGTTGGCGACCTCCTCGACGCTGCCGCTGGTCATCGACTCCACCGAGCCGGCCGTCATCGCTGCCGCCCTGGAGCTGGTTCCTGGCCGGGCGCTGGTCAACAGCGTCAATTTCGAGGACGGCGACGGCCCGGACTCCCGCTACCGCCGCATCCTCGACCTCGCCCTGGAGCACGGTGCCGCCCTGGTGGCGCTGACCATCGACGAGCAGGGGCAGGCGCGGACGGTCGAGGACAAGGTGGCGATCGCCGAACGACTGATCACCGACCTCACAGCGAACGGGGTCGAGGTCAGCGACATCCTCATCGACTGCCTGACCTTCCCGATCACCACCGGCCAGGCGGAGTCGCGCGGCGACGCGGTCGCCACGCTGCAGGCGATCTCCACGATCACGCAGCGCTACCCCGACGTGGGCACCGTCCTCGGTGTCTCCAATGTCTCCTTCGGGCTCGCCCCGCAGGCGCGCGCCGTGCTCAACTCGGTGTTCCTGCACGAGGCTGTCGCGGCCGGGCTGAGCGCGGCGATCGTGCACCCCTCTCGGATCCTGCCGATGACGCGGATCCCGGATGATCAGCGCGAGGTGGCACTCGACCTCGTCCACGACCGCCGGCGGGAGGGCTACGACCCGCTGACGAGGTTCCTCGAACTCTTCACGGGGGTCAGCGCTGCGGACACCCGTGCCGACCGGCTCGCCGAGCTCAACGCGCTGCCGGTCGCGCAGCGGCTGAGCCGACGGATCATCGACGGCGAACGGGCCGGGCTGGAGGCAGATCTCGATGTGGCCATGGCCGAGGGTCACGCGCCGCTGGACATCGTCAACGACCACCTGCTGACGGGGATGCGCGAGGTCGGTGAACTGTTCGGTCGCGGTGAGATGCAGCTGCCGTTCGTGCTCACCTCCGCGGAGGTGA
>CAZEYA010000079.1:0-16183 GCA_964516515.1 uncultured Kineosporiaceae bacterium
CTAACGTCCCGTCCAACCGGATTTGTCAGCCCTTGGGCTTCACCCTCAAGGGCAGCGGGAATCGCGTGTGGGCCGCGCGCACGATTGCTGTGAATCGGTGGCAGCTCGATCTGGGTTGACCACTACCGACCAGGGAGGTCACGTGTCAGAACGCAACGCCTCGCCGACGGTCTACGCTACAGAAAGTCGGAGATGCGCGCTACAGAAAGTCGCCTCGATACGCTTCAAGCAGTCACACCGACCAGCTCTGCGCGCGAGACACGCAGCAACTGCCCGACACTCCAGCGCCCAGACCCTGAACGCGACGAACGACATGGGTAGCCCCGCCGTCAGGCAACGCTTCTTGAGAACCGCACGGCCGCGCTGAGGGCGGCTACGCTCGCCCGATCTCCCGCTGACACGTCGAGCGCCTTCGCGGCCTTCCTTGGAAGTGCGATAGCCGCCGCAGGTGTCAGGTAGCTCTTCGTACCGCGGTGGCGCACGTAGACCGCACCGTTGACGAACCGTGGATGGTCCAGCAGCTCGAGTCGAGTCGTACGCCCCGGGGCAGCGCCGGCTTGCCGCCGCCCACGAGTGTCCGGGCTGTCGAGCCGTAGCGGTCTGCGCGTGGTTAGCTGCCGTCGCGGTCTTCCCGAACACCTTTGGGGCCGTCGATCGCGATGGCGGGCAGCTAGGGCAGGAGCGCGTCGAGCTCGTCGACGACGACGCGTCTGAGGTAGGTGCTGCTCACCCGAGCTACGGCTACATTCCGCAGGTTGGGAACGCTACAAGTAGCAGCCGCGCCGCGCTACATCTCGCCCGTCGTCTGCACTACGGATCACCGGAGCGTGTCCTGCGCACACCGTCGGCCCACGAACGCTGGGTAGGAGGTGAGCCGAGCATCTCCCCACAGCACCGCTCGGCACGACCCATCGCTACGAAAGGACTGTCATGAACAACGCACAGGTCCAGAAGATCGAGAACGGGGCCGGCTTCATCGCGGCCCTCGACCAGAGCGGCGGGAGCACGCCCAAGGCGCTGGAGGCGTACGGGATCGACGAGACCTCGTATGCGAACGAGGCGCACATGTTCGACCTCGTCCACGAGATGCGCAGCAGGATCATGACCAGCCCGGCCTTCACCGGTGAGCAGATCCTCGGCGCGATCCTGTTCGAGATGACCATGGAGCGCCAGGTCGCCGGGAAGGGCGCCGCCGAATACCTGTGGGAGGACAAGCACGTCGTCCCGTTCGTCAAGGTGGACCAAGGGTTAGCCCAGGAGTCCGACGGCGTGCGACTGATGAAGCCGCTGACCGGACTGGACGGCCTCCTCGCCCGAGCGACGAGCCACGGTGTGTTCGGCACCAAGATGCGCTCGGTCGTGCTGCGGGCCGACGGGGCCGGCATCGACGCCGTCGTGGGCCAGCAGTTCGAGATCGGGCGGCGGATCCTCGAGGCAGGACTGGTGCCCATCATCGAGCCGGAGGTGGACATCCACAGCCCGCAGAAGGTCGAGGCCGAGGCGATGGTGACGGCCGCGATCACGGCACAGCTCGACCAGCTCGCGGGCGACCAGCGGGTGATGCTCAAGCTGACCTTGCCCGACGAGGACGACCTGTACAGCGATCTCGTGCAGCACCCGCGGGTGCTGCGCGTCGTCGCCCTGTCCGGCGGCTACTCCCTCGAGGAGGCCAACGCGCGACTGGCCAGGAACCACGGCGTGGTCGCGAGCTTCTCCCGGGCACTCACCGGTGGCCTGTCCGCCCAGCAGAGCGAGACCGAGTTCGATGCCGCTCTCGATGCAGCGATCGGAAGCATCTTCCGGGCATCGGCAACCTGACTCGCGCCATGCCCGGCGCCTCGTCGAATTCAGCCGCGAAGGCGAAGCGGTGACCCTGCACCTGGTGGGTGGGGCTGTGGTCCTGGGTACAGGAGCATCATTGCGCCGGCGAACATGGGGAATCCGGCAAAGAGAGTCGGCTCAGGAGCATGAAGGGCCCCACCCGGGCGAGCTCAGGTCGTGGCTGGCGAACCCGGACGGCGAGGGTGAACCGGAAACCCGTTGAGAACGTCTCGATCTGGGTGATCCCGACGGCAGCGTCGTCGGTCCTCTCGAGCAGGACGGTCGTGCCGACGCCGGCCGGGAACTCGTTCTCCGGCGGCGACATCAGCCGCTGCCACTGCTCGAGCTGCTCGGGCGTAGGCGGATCCTCAGCCCAAACCTGCCAAGAAACTGGTCCACATGGTGCGATCCTCCCCTGCAGGTGAGCTCGGGCACCAGGGCGAATCGGCGGATCGCGTCGCGCGTCCCGCGCGACCGACCCGGAGCGCGCGCTGCACGTCCGACCGCTGTCGGCGCGGGGGTTCAATCTCACTAGGTGACGGTTGACCTCTAGCTATGTGCGGGTCAGGTCGCCGTCGCATCGCGCGCGGCGTCGACCATCCGGGTCGCCCACTCGACCGCCTTCGTGGCGTCGGTGCGGCCTGGTACTGGGCCGTCGTCTTGAGGCCCAGTAGTCGACGGAAGGTGGACTTCAAGGCCTTGCCCGCGTGACCCGCTGCGGCGAGCTCCGGCACGGCTGACCGGTGGTCGTCGGACTTTCCGGTGCGCCCTGTGAGCCGTAGGCAGATCGCGTCCTTGGCGTTGATGCTGGCGAGGACCGAGGAGGACGCCGCGGCGGTAGAGCTCGTGCTCGAACTCCATCCCGGCAGCCCCGAGGAACTCGCGAGCCTTGCGCGCGTGGCTGCCGGCATCCTCCCGGGCGCTCATCTCAAGCGGCCTCGGGGGCCGGGATGAGCGCGAGCGACCCGGACACGGCGCGGCCGTCGCGGCGGATCTCGGTGAGCAGGCGTTCGCCGGCCGCCGCCATGGACCGCAGCTGGTCGACGGAACGATCGAGTACCTCGCACGGGTTGCCCGTCCAGCGCGTGACCTGGGACGCGAGGTCGGTCAGGTCCTGATTCCACTCCTGGTCGTCGTCACTGACATCGGCTGGCCGTATCAGGAGGAGGTCGATGTCACTTGAGGTGTCGCCGTCACCTCTCGCGGCAGATCCGTACACGACGATCGCGGCGGGTCGATGAGCCCACCCCTCTGCCTGCTCGGCGATCCGTGCCCACAGCTGTGCACGGATGGAGGCGAAGGCTTCCACGGCGCCGGCCGCGAGGTGCTCGCGGTTGAGCGTGAACAGCGATGCGGAGCCTGCTGGTGTCCGGTCGACGAGGCCAGCGGCAACGAGCACGTTGAGGATGCTCGCTACGCGGGGCTGGGACACACCGGGGCTCGTCAGCTCGGCGATCTTCCGTCCGGTCAGCGGCGTCGTGGTCGATGCGAGAACAGCAAGGACCGGCCCGTGGGCTGACGGCACCACGTCGGCCATCGGATGGGAGACGTCCATCGCTCCTCCAGGTGATAAATATGGGACTCGCGTGAGACTTAGAAAACGCACATGATCTTCCTCATCGCCCGACTGAGACTGCGAACCCCGCTCTGAACTGGGAGCGGGTGACGAGAATCGAACCCGCGCTGTCAGCTTGGGAAGCGCCGCCCGGGACCTGCTGGCACCACCTGACCTGCGGTGCTCGCGCCCGAGGGCGACCACCACAGCCCGTCCATCGCCGGTCGCTGTTGCACGCGGGTTGCACGGACCGGACCGTCGCCGCAGCCAGATGTAGAAGGCTGAGGTCGTGCCCATGAAGGTCGGACAGATCATCGAGCTGATCGAGCGCGACGGCTGGGTGCAGGTGGCGCAGCGCGGGAGCCACCGCCAGTTCAAGCACCCGACGAAGCCGGGTCGGGTGACGATTCCCGGCAAACCGAGCCGGGACTTGTCGCCCGGGCTGGAGCGGAGCATCCTGAACCAGGCCGGACTGAGAGGGCAGTAATGCGCTACGTGATCGTGATCGAGCCAACCCCGGACGGCGGGTGGGGAGCATGGGCACCAGATCTACCAGGCGTCATCGCCTTGGGTGACAGTCGTGAGGAATGCGAACGGGAGATGGCCGAGGCGGTCGCCTTCCACCTCGATGGGCTGCGCGAGGATGGCGGGGTCTTGCCCGCACCCGGGACCGTCGTCTCATCCGTCGAGGTGCAGGCCGCCTGAGACTCTTGGTCGGCGCCCCGACACTGTTCGGGCTGGGGTGGTGATTCCGTCGTTCGGCCGATCTTCGATCAACCGCGCCGGTGCCGGTCGGGTCAAGTCCACGGCACGAGGGCGACCACATGGTGATGCTGGTGGACTTGATGCGGCCGGCGCTGGTGTGGTGGCCCTTGGGCGGCCGGGCGACGGGAGCGCCACCCGTCGGCGGTGGATCGCTGAGCGGCCCGGCCTGCGACCTAGGACGATGGACGTGTACCGGTCGCTGTTCCGCCGGCACATCGAACCTGGTCTGGGCGCGAGGCCGATTGGTGAGATTGACCCAGCGGTCATTCGCGGGCGGCGATTGGCGCTCGTGCAGGCGGGCGTGTCCTCAACGATGATCGCTAAGTCCTATCGCCTGATTCGCGCGATGCTCATGACGGCGGTGGATGACAGCGTTCTCGCCCGGAACCCGTGCCGGATCAAGGCGGGCGGCGCGGAGTCTGCACCGGAGCGCCCCGTCTTGATTGTCGAGCAGGTCATCGAGCTGTCGATCCGCGTGCCGGTGCGCTTCCGCGCCCTCGTGCTCGTCGCCGCTTTCGGA
This sequence comes from uncultured Kineosporiaceae bacterium, assembly GCA_964516515.1. Taxonomy (GTDB): domain Bacteria; phylum Actinomycetota; class Actinomycetes; order Actinomycetales; family JBBAYJ01; genus JANNOG01. The sequence continues at coordinate 4,662 of CAZEYA010000079.1, forward strand.
AGCCTGCGCTGGGGCGAGGTTGTGGCGCTGCGTCAACGTGATGTTGAACTGTCGGCGCGGGTGGTGCATGTTCGATCGGCCATAGTCGAGCTGTCATCTGGGAAGCTGCTGCGTGGAGAGCCGAAGTCGTGGGCGGGTGTGCGGTCCGTCGCCCTTCCCGGGTTCATCGTGGAGCAGCTGCGCGAGCACCTGGCCGCCTTCGCCGACCCGGGCCTCGATGCGCTGGCCTTCCCCGGCATCGGGGGTCAACCGCTGCGCCGGAGCAACTTCAACCGGCAGGCCGACTGGTCGAGCGCGGTGGCGGCGGTGGGGGCTCCCGGCCTGCACTTCCACGATCTGCGTCACACGGGCAACACGTTGGCAGCCGAGACGGGTGCGTCGCTGCGCGACCTCATGGCGCGGATGGGGCACGACAGCATGCAGGCGGCGCTGATCTACCAGCACCGGACAAGGGGTGCCGACCAAAAGATCGCCGACGGGCTTGCCGCGCTGCTCCCGCCCGACGGTGTTGCACGTGGGTTGCACGACGGGCTTGATGCTGGTCCTGTCCGACCCGGGGACGGAGAGGCCGAGGCGGTCTGACCTGGACTTTTGCTTGGGAGCGGGTGACGGGAATCGAACCCGCACTGTCAGCTTGGGAAGCTGATGTTCTACCATTGAACTACACCCGCACTACGAGGCCAGGCCCCGCTTGAGCACGCAGCATAGCCGCCGCGACCGGCGCGTATGCAGGCCTCAGAACTGATCTGATCGAGCGGCGGGCTTGCGCTTGTTACCGGCGAGTAGCATCCTTGGGTTACCAGGCGGTAACCAAGCCGGAGCCATGGGAGGCCGCCGACACCGACGTCAGGGGATCGCAACGTGAGCCACTACCGGAGCAACCTGCGAGACATCGAGTTCAACCTGTTCGAGGTCTTCGCCCGCCAGGACCTCCTCGGGACAGCGCCGTACGACGACATGGACACCGACACCGCTCGCGAGATGCTCGGCGAGATCCGCCGGTTGTGCGAGGAGGACCTGGCCGGGTCCTTCGTCGAAGGAGACCGGAACCCACCGGTCTTCGACGCCGCGACGCATTCCGTCACGGTGACCAAGGAGTTCGCCGACGACTACCACGCCTGGATGGACGCCGAGTTCTGGCGTATGGAGCTGCCCGCCGACCTCGGTGGCACCACTGTCCCGCCGAGCATCCGGTGGGCAGCCGCGGAGATGATCCTCGGCGCAAACCCGGCGATCTTCTTCTACTCCTCCGGCATGAGCTTCGCCCACACCCTCCACCGGCTCGGCACCCCCGAACAGCGCGAGTTCGCCCAGCTGATGGTCGACAAGCGGTGGTGCGCGACCATGGTCCTGACCGAGCCCGACGCCGGATCCGACGTGGGCGCGGGGCGGACCAAGGCGGTGCAGCAGAGTGACGGCACCTGGCACATCACGGGCGTCAAGCGGTTCATCAGCGCCGGTGAGCACGACCTCTCCGACAACACGGTCCACTTCGTGCTGGCCCGCCCTGAAGGCGCCGGTCCCGGCACCAAGGGCCTCAGCCTGTTCATCGTCCCCAAGTTCCACATCGACCGCGCCACCGGCGCCTTGGGCGAGCGCAACGGCGTCTTCGCCACCAATGTCGAGCACAAGATGGGCTTCAAGGTGTCCACCACCTGCGAGCTTCGGTTCGGCGAGATCGACGGCATCCCCGCCGTCGGGACGCTGCTCGGCGACGTCCACGACGGCATCGCGCAGATGTTCAAGGTCATCGAGTACGCCCGGATGATGGTCGGCACGAAGGCGATCTCGACGCTGTCCACCGGCTATCTCAACGCCCTGGAGTACGCGAAGACGCGGGTGCAGGGTGCCGACATGACGACCATGACCGACAAGATGTCGCCCCGCGTGACGATCACCCATCACCCCGACGTCCGCCGCTCGCTCATGCTGACCAAGGCCTACGCCGAGGGCCTGCGGGCGCTGGTCCTGTACGCCGCCACCTGGCAGGACGCCGCCTACGCGGCATTGCTGACCGGCGGCACCGACGACCTCGCCGACCGGGTGAACGACCTGCTGCTCCCACTGGTCAAGGGCTGCGGCTCGGAGCGCGCCTACGCGCTGCTCGGTGGCGAGGCGCTGCAGGTCTTCGGTGGCTCGGGCTTTCTGCAGGACTACCCACTGGAGCAGTACGTTCGCGACGCCAAGATCGACACTCTGTACGAGGGCACCACGGCCATCCAGGGCCAGGACTTCTTCTTCCGGAAGATCATCCGCGACCGCGGGGTGGCCCTGGGTCACATCGCCGGTGAGATCCATGCCTTCGCCGAGAACGGCGCGTCCGGCACCAGCAGCAGCGGGACCCCGGATCCGTTGGCGACGGAGCGCGCACTGCTGCTGCGGGCGCTTGGTGACGTGCAGGGCATCGTCGGCGTCATGACCCAGGCCGCCATGGCCTCCGACCCCCGCAACGCCGAGGACGCGGATCCGAGGAGCATCTATCTGGTCGGCCAGAACAGTTCCCGGCTACTGCTGGCTGCGGGTGACCTGGTCATCGGCTGGTTGCTGCTGCGCCAGGCCGAGGTGGCCCAAGCTGCGCTGGGGGGTGCGCCCAGCGAGCACGACCGCGACTTCTACACCGGCAAGGTCGCCGCTGCCCGCTTCTTCGCCCAGCAGGTTCTACCAAGGTTGACAGCGGACCGGAAGATCGCGGAGTCGGTCGACAACTCGCTCATGGATGTACCCGAGTCGGCATTCTGAACCCCCCCGTCCGCTAGGCCGGCGACTGCCGTCAGTCGATGTCCAAGCACAGTCCCGGCGCCTGTGCTGCCAGCCGCAGCGTGACCCGGGCAGCGTGTCCAGTCTCGCGGCGAGCGGTCCCTCGCCGCAGCCACCTCCCGAGTAGTTCGACGCTCGTCGGCTGGCGATAGCCTCATCCGATGCTGTTGACGGCCGGCCAGCCGCAGCCAGTGGATACGGCACGTGACCTCGGCACCCCGGCGGTGCTCGCCCGGGCGGTTCCGGTCCTCCCGTGTGACCCGCTCGTCGTCGTCGAGGCCCTCGCCTCGCTCGCCGGGCAGCGCCGACTTGTGGCGCTGACCGGGTCCTGGGCGGGCGGCGCCACGATCATCAGCGCCGATCCCCGCCGAGTCGTCGAGGCGCACGACCCCCCGACCGCAGCGGCGTCGATCGAGGCGCTCGACCACGTCGAAGGCGCCCAGAGCCCCACCGCTCCGACAGCGGTTGGCGGCGGCTGGATCGGCCTCATCGGCCATGCTGCCGGAGCCGGCCTCGACACCCTGACCCGCGCCCCGCGACCGGTGCGCGGGCCGGTTCTGCCGATGCTCGCCTTCGGGTGGTACGACCACCTGCTGCGTTTCGACGGCACGCAATGGTGGGCCGAGGGTCTCGGAAAGCGCGGTCTGGCCGCGGCGCTGCGACTGGCGGCGGAGGCGGCGGCTCGCGTGGGCGCGCGGGCGGCACAGTCCACCGCCAGCGGCCTGACCTTGCCCGACCCGACGGCCCACATGATCGCGGTCGAGCGGGCGGTCACCGCGATCCGCACCGGCGAGATGGTGCAGACGACCATCTGCTCGCGCTATCAGTTTCACGTGAAGCACCCCGTCACCGCCTGGACCAGGCTGGTCGAGGCGCTCCAGCCGGACTACGCCGCCCTGGTCACCGGTCCCTGGGGCGCGCTGCTGGGCGCCTCGCCGGAATTGTTCCTGCGACGCCACGGCCGCGAGATCGAGTCCGCCCCGATCAAGGGCACATCGCCCGCCTCGCACGACCCCGACCGGCTGCGTCGCTCGGCCAAGGACATCGCAGAGAACCTCATGATCGTCGACCTGGTGCGCAACGACCTGTCGCGGGTCTGCGTCCCCGGCACGGTCGCCACCCCTGGGCTGCTGACCGTTACGCCGCAATCCGGCGTCAACCACCTGGTGTCCCGGGTCACCGGCCTGCTGCGGCCCGGCACCGGTGATGCCGAACTCTTGCGGGCCACTTTCCCGCCCGGCTCGGTCACCGGCGCACCGAAGCTACGTGCCACGGAAGTCTCGAACGAGCTGGAATCGACGGGGCGGGGGGCGCACACCGGTGCGGTGGGACTGATCACCGCGGCGACCGGCCTGGAAATGGCGGTAACGATCCGCTCGGTCGAGGTCGGCCCGGACGGTGATGCCGCCCTCGGCATCGGCAGCGGCATCACCGTGGCCTCCTCGCCGTCCTCGGAGTGGTCCGAGTGCATCGTCAAGGCGACACCGGTGCTGGCCGCGCTCGGCATGACGCTCGACCCACCGATCCTGGGCACCGCGTCACGCAAACGCCTCGCCGACCCCCGCCAGGGACTCATCGAGACCATGCTCGTCGTCGACGGAAACCCCATCGAACTCGCCGATCATCTCGCCCGGCTGCAACGGTCTTTCGCCGAGGTCTACGGGAGATCACTACGAGGTGATCCGGCCCGTGAAGTCCATCGGGCCACTCCGGCCGCGGGTGTACATCGTCTCCGGCTGCACGTCGTGCCGACCTCTGACCAGCACCGCGACCACATCGCCGCCGACAAGGTCGTCCCTTGGCGACGTCCGGATCTCCCCGCGGAACGGCCAGGACGCCACGTCTTCACGGCCCTGGCCCCACCCAACGGCGACGAGCGGCACAAGTACGCCGACCGATCGGTCTGGGACGACCTGGAAGCCGGACTGCCCGGCGGCGCGGCTGCCACTGCCCGGCTGGTAGTGACCGACACGGCCGGTCACCTGCTGGAGGGGTCACGTAGCAACGTCTTCGCCGTCATCGACGGTCAGCTGGTCACTCCGCCGGCGGACGGCCGGATCCTGCCCGGTACCGCCCGGCAACAACTGATCGACGAGGCGGAGGCCGCCGGTTGGCGGGTCACCTTGGCGTCGCTGGGCCCCGCCGACGTCTGGCGAGCCGAGGGCTTATTCCTGCTCAACGCCCTACGAGGAGTGGAGTGGGTGGCGGACCTGGACTGGGCCGGCCGGCTGGTGCGGTGGGAACGCCCGCATCCCTGCATCAGCCGGGCGGCGCGCCTGGTGCTGGCTCGATGGCTGCGGAACAAGCTCAGCTAGTTGATGATTGAACGAGATACAGTGCCAACCCCAGCCATCCACATCAGGAGGAACCCCCCCGTGAGCACAACCTTCGATGCAGTCCCCGCCGCCGGCATCGACCTGTCCGGCAGCTACACCTTCGACACCGCCCATAGCCGGTTCGGCTTCCAGGCCCGCCACGCCATGGTTACCACCGTTCGCGGTCACTTCGAGGACTTCACCGGCACGGTCACGCTCGACGAGGCCAACCCCACGTCCTCCAGCGTCGACATCACGATCCAGGTCAAGAGCATCACCACCTCCCAGGCCGACCGCGACAACCACCTGCGCAGCTCGGACTTCTTCGACCCCGAGACCTACCCGACGATCACGTTCCGGTCAACGACGATCGAGCGCGTCGAGGGTGAGGACTACAAGGTCACAGGCGACCTGACAATCAAGGGCGTGGCCAAGCCGGTCACATTGGACCTGACCTTCACTGGCGCAGCGAAGGACAACTACGGCAACGCTCGGGCCGGGTTCGAGGGCAGCGCGGTCGTCAACCGCAAGGAGTGGAACCTGGTCTGGAACGTCGCACTGGAGACCGGCGGGGTGCTGGTCAGTGACAAGGTCAAGCTCGACTTCGACATTTCCCTGATCAAGAACGCCTGACAACCCCCAGCTCCCCGACACCCACACGGCCCCACCACCTCACGAGGTGGTGGGGCCGTCTTCGTGTGAGTCGCCACGCAGGAAGGCCTCGAGTTCGTCGCGGGTCGGCGAGCCGGCCGGCCCCGGGCGGGTCACAGCGACTGCCGCACCGGCATTGGCCCGCCGGGCCGCGGCAATCGGATCCGCACCGCGGGCGAGCGCGGCGAGGAAGATGCCCACGTGCGCATCGCCGGCACCGGTGGGGTCCACCGCCCGTACCCCGAACCCAGGCACCTCGGTGACCTGGCCGTCGACGGCCAGCACGCAGCCGTCGGCGCCCGTTCGGATCACCACCCGCGCCCCTGGCCTGCCGAGCGCACCGGCAGCCGCGAGCGCATCCCGCTCGCCGCTCATCGATACAGCCTCCGCCAGATTGCAACTGAGCCAGTCCACCCGGGGCAGCACCGACGACCACACCGACCGGGCGATCTGGCCTACCAGCGGTCCGGGGTCGAGCAGCACGGTGACCCCGGCGGGCACCGATGGCAACCACCGCGACAGCGCCACGGCGTTGGTCCTGGCGAGTAGCCCGTAGCCGGAGACGTGCACCACATCTCCCGCCGCGGGTCGGACCCCGGCCAGGTGCCGGCCGCTCAGTTCTGCCTCGGCACCGAACACCGTGACGAAGGTCCGCTCGCCGCCGCCATCGACGAGGGCAATGTCGTATCCGGTGTCGATGCCCGGGGTGCGGGGCCGGAGCACGACGATCCCCTCGCGGCGCAACGCCTCCCGGGCCAGGTCGCCGCGCGGACCCGTGCCGTGGCCGCCCCCATAGGCACTGGCCAATCCCTGCCGCCGGGCCGCGACCAGCGTGTTGTAGCTGCCCCCCGGCTCTGTCGTCACCGGGTCGGCGACCACGTCACCGCCTCGGTCCGGCAGCTCGGGGACGGCCAGCACGACGTCGACGATGACGTTGCCGACGCTGATCAGTCGTGTCACATTCCACCACCGTCACGCAGCCGGAGCAGAGCGTCGGCGACGGCGGACAGGTCCAAACCATTGACCGCTTCCACTATGCGACTCGCCTGCGCCATGGCCGGCTGCGGGCCGCAGGTCGCGCCGCCGACCGCACCGACGATCGCCGCCATGGTGTCGGTGTCCCCACCCAGGCGAGCGGCGGCCAGGCAGGCCTGCCATACATCGTCGGGGAAGACCGCGAGGACGCCGAACGCGGCCGCCACTGACTCCGAGGTGGCCAGGCTGGTACCGATCAAAGCGGTGATGTCGGTCAGGCTCTCCGCCGGCCGCGCCGGGTCCGCCAGCGCAACCGCCCAGCCGATGCGAAGGGAGACATCAGCAGCCGCCACCCAGTGGCCGCGGTCGGCACCGAGGGCAGCCGCCCGCATCGCGACCGCGGTCGCCTCACCGGGCGAGGCACCGTCGAGGCCCGCGCTGACCGCAGCCGCCACCGCAGCGGCACCGGCGATCGCCACACCGGTGTTGTGACTGACCAGGCACGACTCGACAACCCGGTCGACCAGCCGGGTCAGGTCGCGGGCGGAGACGGCGATCCCGACCGGGGTCACCCGCATCGAGGCGCCGTTGGTCACCCCGAATCGGCCCGCCTCAGTCACCGGCTCACCCCGCCCGAGGGCCTCGATCGCCCGCTTCGTGGACGGCCCGAGCAGATCCGCCGACCCGGCGGCACGCATCTCGTCCTCCCACGTCAGCAGCCCGGCAGCCAGGTCATGCGGATCGACATGACCTCCGCCGGCAATCAGCAGACGCGCCAGTAGCAGGGCCTGCTGGGTGTCGTCGGTGACCGAGCCCGCGGCCAGGCCCGCCGCGATCGGGTGATCCGGGGCTGCCGGCCGGAACCCATCCAGCCGACCGAATGCCCGACTGATATCCGCGCGGGACATGGCCTGGGTGGGCATGCCCAGGGCGTCACCCACGGCGAGCCCGGACAGCGCGGCGCGGGCGCGATCACGCGCGAGGCTCATCGGGGATCGAGCACGTCCCCGGCCATCACCACGCTGATCTGCGGCGCCCACAGCGCCATCGCCGCCAAGGCGCGGTCGTGATCGGCGGCGGTCAGCCCCGCTGTCGCGTCGGCGATCACCCGCACCCGTGCCCCGGCGTCCGCCGCCGCCAGCGCCGTAGCCAGCACGCAGCAATCGGTAGAGACACCGACCATGACAAGGTCGGCGGCCTCGCCCACGACGCCGACCAGCTCCGGGCACCACTTGCCGAACGTCGTACGGCTCACCACCGGCCGGTCGGTGCGCCAGAAGGCGGGCATCAGGTCATACAGCGGATCGTCGGCCGGCACCAGTGCGAAGGGCCACAGCCGGTAGTACTCCTGCCACGACCCTGAGGGGTGCTCGGGCGCCACGAAACGAGTGAAGACGACCTGCTCACCGAACGCTCCGACCAACTCCAGCACGGTCGGCTCGATATCCGGGTATCCCGGGGTGAACCAGGGCCGGCCGGGCTGCCCGAACACCACTTGCATGTCGATGACGACCAGCCATGGCTGTCCGGTCGGCACCGTGGGCTACCGATGACCCAGCGGCCGCGATTCGTGTCGCGATTCCTGCCGCCTGACAGCGGAACGACCCAGCAAGAATGTGCCGAGGAATCCGATGAGCAGGGAGAACAACACACCCAGGTTGGCGAAAGCCCATTGCCCCTCCCGCCCGCCGAGGCCGAGCGGTTCCAGCAAATAACCCTGCCAGCTCAGCCAGTCGGCGAACCCGTTGGTCACCGTTCCCCAGCCGACGAAGGTCCCCAGCGCCAGCAGGCTCAGTGGTAGCCACCGGACATCGCCGTAGCGGCCGGCCGGGTCGTACAGCTCGTCCTCGGCATAATCGGCGCGCCGCATCATGATGTCGGCCATGAAGATGCCCGCCCAGGCTGCGATCGGCACACCGAGGGTGATGAGGAAGCCCTGGAACGGGCCGATGAAGTCAGTCGCGAAGAACACCACGTAGATGGACCCGGCCAGCAGCAGCACCCCGTCCAGCGCGGCGGCCGCCCAGCGCGGGATGTTGACTCCGGCGGCGAGCAGCGACAGCCCTGAGGAGTAGATGTCCATCACCGCGCCGCCAACGAGCCCCAGTACTGCCACCAGCACGAACAGCACCAGGAACCACACCGGCAGCAGCTCCGCGAGGGCCCCGATCGGATCGGCGCCAATCGCTGCGCTGAGGTCGGCGGACGATCCGGCCAGCATCAGACCGAAGACGAGCAGCAGCACCGGTGCCAACGAGGCGCCCAGGGTGGTCCAGCCGACGACGCCCCGGCCGCTGGCGCTGCGGGGCAGGTAGCGGGAGTAGTCAGCAGCAGCATTGACCCAGCCCAGGCCGAAGCCGGTGAGGATGAACACCAGCCCGCCGATCACCGCGGGGGTCTCACCGGCCGGTAAGGCCGCGACCGCGTCCAGGTCGATCTGCGGGGCGGCGATGATGAGGTAAAGGGCGGTCAGCGTCCCGGTGACGATCGTGATCCACTTCTGGAGCCGCATGATGAGGTCGAAGCCGATGATCCCCGCGCCGATGATCAACACGGCGACGACGACCAGGGCGAGCACCTGGGTGAGCACCCCGCCGCCCCAGCCGAGTGCGGTGAAGACGGTGGCGGTCGCCAGCACGGCCAGGGAGGCCAGCACGGTCTCCCAACCGACCGTCAGGATCCACGACAGCACTGCCGGGACGCGGTTTCCCCGGACCCCGAACATGGCCCGGCTCATCACCAGGGTCGAGGCCGAGCCACGCTTGCCGGCGATGGCGATGACGCCGACGAAGGAGAAGGAGATGACGATTCCGATGATGCCGATGATGATGGCCTGCGCGAACGAGATCCCGAAACCCAACAGGAACGAGCCGTAGCTCACCCCGAATACCGAGACGTTGGCGGCGAACCAGGGCCAGAAGAGATTACGCGGCCTGCCCTTGCGCTCCGGTTCCGTGATCGTGTTGATGCCGTTGCGCTCGACGGTCAGCACGTCGAGCGCACCCGCTTCCCGCCCTGACAGACCCGTTGCCGTCATCGGAACTCCTTCGATCGCGTCGAGCTTCAGTGACCCATGGCTCGCGTGTCCTCGGCCAAGTCGATCCCGAGGCCATGCAGTGACTTCTCGAGGATATCCATGACCGCGAGAGTGTCGGTCAGCGGCATCACCGGACTCTCCAGCAGGCCGGCCGCCAGGCACCGGTGAACCTCGTGGAACTCGTGTGAATACCCTCGTCCGGTGGCGGGAGCGGCGATCTCCTCGGCGGGCGCCTCACCGTCGCCGTCCCGGCGGTGCACGATCACCCGGTCAGGATGGTGGAACCGGGGCGGCACCTCGATCCAGCCATCGGTGCCGTAGACCGCGGCACCACCGGGCAGCCGGGTGAGCAGCGACGACGACGCGACACCGTGGCGATCGCCGAACCCGATGAGGATGCTCGATTCGGCATCCACCCCGTTGCTTGCGATCGAGCCGCTGACGTGGACGACATCTGCTCGGCCCCCTAATCGGGAGTCGCCCAGCACGGACTGCACGAACGAGACCGGGTACACCGCCAGGTCGAGCATGGCGCCACCCCCCTGGGCCGGGTCCCACAGCCGGTCGGTGGGGTCGAACGGCTTGACCAGTCCGAGGTCGGCACGAACGCTTCGCACCTCCCCGATCTCGCCCGCCGCGATGAGCTCGCGCAGCTGGACCATGGCGGGCTGGAACCTGGTCCACATCGCCTCCATGACGAAGACGCCGGCAGCCGTCGCAGCGTCGACGATCTGCTGCGCGCCGGCAAGCGTGGCGGTGAACGCCTTCTCGATCAACAGATGCTTGCCTGCGTCGATCGCCGCCAGCGCGAGCGCGTGGTGCTGCGGGTGGGGGGTAGCGACGTAGATGACGTCGACCTCCGGGTCCTCGACCAGCCCGCGGTAGGAGCCGTGCGCCCGTGGCGCCCCGAACCGGTCGGCGAAGGCCTGTGCCCGCTCCGCCGAGCGGGACCCGACGGCATGCAGCACCCCGCCGGGCACGATCTCGACGAGTTCCGTGGCCAGCGCCGCCGCGATCCGGCCCGGTCCCGCGAACCCCCACCGGACCGGATCTGCCGTGTGATTCGTCATCGCAGCAGCTCCGGGACGTGGAAGTCCTTGCCGTGGACGTGGTGGTCGAGGAACGCGAAGATCGTCTCGTACCAGAGCTTCGCGTGGCCCGGCTTGAGCACCCAGTGACCCTCGTCGGGGAAGTAAAGGAACTTGTGCGGCATCGCGCCCTCGTCGTCGCCGGTACGCGAGGCGAGGTCCCACCACAGCCGCAAGGCCTCGCCGATCGGCACCCGGTAGTCCAGGTCACCATGGACGACCAGAGTCGGCGTGCGCCAGTTGTCGACGTGCAGGTGGGGAGAGTTCTCGCGAGCCCTCTCCTCGGTCATCTCCCGTGCCCAGTAGAACGATGCGTCCGTCGTGGCACCGAACTGTTCCAGGGAGTAGAGGCTGGCGTGCGTGACGGCAGCGACGAACCGATCGGTCTGCCCCAGCACCCAGTTGGTCATGTACCCGCCGAAGCTGCCACCCATGACGACCGCCCGCGCGCCGTCGATCGCCGGGTGCGCCGCCGCGGCGTCGGTCAACGCCATGATGTCGGTGTAGGGCGCCTTGCCCCAGGCGCCCCAACCGCGGGCTATGAAGTCCCGGCCGTAGCCTGTGGACAGCGCCGGGTCCGGCAGCAGGACGGCATAGCCACGGGCGACCATCAGCCATGGGCTCCAGCGCCACGACCACGAGTTCCACGACGCCAGCGGGCCACCGTGGATCCACAGCGCGAGCGGCGCGGCGCCCCGG
>CAZEYA010000080.1:0-15985 GCA_964516515.1 uncultured Kineosporiaceae bacterium
GGCCCGGCCACCGGCCCCACGACGAACCACACCGGCACCGGGTCCGACGCCCTCGGCGCGCCCAGGAGGCCCGCCGTTGCGTTCGGTCCCGAGCCCGGCTCCCAGCGTCACGCCCGGTGCCGGGTTCGTCCTCACGTGCGTCGGCCTGCTCGCCGGGTCGCTGTTGACCCTGCTGGGTCTCAACGTCGCCATCTCGGCCAACTCGTTCACCGTCGACTCCCTGGAGTCCCGGCAGCGAGTGCTCATCGAGACCGAGGACGCGCTGCGGCTGGCGGTCGCCGACGCCGGCACACCGCAGCGCCTCGACGCGCGGGCACGCGCGCTCGGCATGGTCGCGGTGCAGACGCCGGTGCTGCTCGTCGCGCCACCGGAGGTGGCGGGGGGCTCCGACTGATGGCGGCGCCCACCACGGGCGCTCGCGGGGGCCGGGGGTCGACCCGGCGCCGCGCCCCGCGCCGGGGCACCCCGCGACGCGCCGTCCATCGCCACCGGGTCGCGATCACCTCGGGGGCCATCCTCGTCGTCTTCGGGATCTATGCCGGCCGACTGGTCGAGCTGCAGGCCATCGACGCCGATGCGCTGGCGGCCACTGCGCTGGAGCAACGGCTCATCGACCACGCCCTGCCGGCGTTGCGCGGCGACATCATCGACCGCGACGGCGCACTGCTGGCGACCACGGACCCCCGGGTGACCATCACTGCCGACCAGACACTGGTGGCTGGCTACGTCGACCGTGACGACAAGCGCAAGGCCGGCCCCCGGGCGCTGGCCGCCCGGCTGGCCCCCGTGATCGGCGCCGACGTCGCGGTCATCGCGGCCACGCTGACCGGTGACGCCCGCTACACCGTGGTGGCCCGCGACATCACGCCAGAGGTCTGGCGGCAGGTGGCGGCGCTGCGGCTGCAGGGGATCTTCTCCGAGCGCACCACGGTCCGCGACTACCCGGCCGGACGGGTGGCTGCCAACGTTGTCGGCTTCGTGGGCTCCGACGGCGCAGGACTGGCCGGGGTCGAACTCGGCCACGACAGCCACCTCAGCGGAGTCGACGGCTGGGCGCAGTACGAGCGCAGCGGCGAGAGCCGGGGATATCGCGAGATCCCGGGTGGTGCCGCCACCGGCCAGGACCCCGTCGACGGTGACGACGTCACCCTCACTCTGGACCGCGACCTGCAATGGCAGGCCGAGCAGGCGGCCTCGCGAGCGGTGGCGGCGTCGGGGGCGCAGAGCGCGTCAGTCATCGCGATGACCGTCACCGGTGACGTCCTCGCGATGGCCGACGTGCCCGGCTACGACCCCAACGACGTGGACCGTGCCGTCGAGGCGAACCTCGGCAACCGCGCCATCAACGACGTCTTCGAGCCCGGCTCCACGAGCAAGGTCATCACCATCGCCGGCGCACTCCAGGACGGTCTCGCGGTACCCACCACGCCGTTCACCGTTCCGGATCGCATCGACCGCGGCGGCCGGACGTTCAACGACTCCCACTCCCACCCGCCGCAGCAGCTGACGTTGACCGGCGTGCTGGCCGAATCCAGCAACACGGGCACGATCATGTCCACCGAGCAGATGATGCCGCAGCGGCTGCACGAGTGGTTCGCCGCCTTCGGGTACGGACGCGTCAGCGGCATCGGGCTGCCGGGGGAGTCCGCGGGCCTGCTGCCGCCGGCTGCGGACTGGTCGGCGTCGCAGCAGTACACCGTGCGGTTCGGCCAGGGCGTCAGCGTGACCGCACTGCAGATGGCGTCGGTGTTCCAGACCATCGCCAACGACGGGGTCCGGGTGCCGCCGCGCATGGTCGTCGGCACCACGACCCCGGACGGCAGCTTCACGCCGACGCCGACCCGGCAGGCCGAGCCCGTGCTCGCGGCCGACACCGCGGTGAAGCTGCAGCGGATGCTGGAATCCGCGGTCAGCGACGAGGGCACGGGCTCGGCGGCCGTGGTGCCCGGCTACCGGGTGGCCGGCAAGACCGGCACGGCGCAGCGCTATGACGAGTCCTGCGGCGGCTACTGCGGGTACACCGCCTCCTTCGTCGGCTTCGCACCCGCCGAGGACCCGCAGATCATCGTCGCCGTCGCGGTCCAGGACCCGACGCGGGGCATCTACGGCGGCACCACGGCTGCCCCGGTCTTCAAGTCGGTGATGACCGCTGCGCTGGCCGACCTGCGGGTCGCGCCCAGTGTGTCGCCACCCGAGCTCTACCCGGTGTCCTGGTGAGCGCCGCACCCGCCGCCGCGCTGCCGGCGGGCAGTTTCAACGACGGGCAATGACAACGACGGGCAATGACAACGAGTAGCCTCCAGCGCGTGCGATTGCCGGGTCAGTCCTCGACCGTGACGGAACTGGCAGCCGCCTTCCGCCTGGGCCGCGCGACTGGTTCGCCGGAGCCCTCGAGCGATGTCGTCACCGGCGCCACCCAGGATTCCCGCCGGGTGCAGCGCGGGGACCTCTACGTTGCGGTGCCGGGCCGGCGGGCCCACGGGGCACAGTTCGCAGCGCAGGCCGTCGCCGCGGGGGCCGTGGCGGTGCTGACCGACCCGGCAGGTGTGGCGCATCTCGCCGACACGGTCCGGGCAGCGGTCCCCGTACTGGTCGTCGACTCTCCACGGGTCGTCATAGGGCCGCTGAGCGCGGCGCTGCACGGCCACCCGGCCGAGCACCTCGCCGTACTGGGCGTCACCGGTACCAACGGCAAGACGACGACGACCTACATGGTTCATCACCTGCTGCGATGCGCCGGCATCCCGGCCGGGTTGATCGGCACGGTCGCGATGCGCACACTCGACCAGGACGTGCCGAGTCTGCTCACGACCCCCGAGGCGCCCGATCTGCAGCGGACGCTGGCGGAGATGCGCCGGGACGGCGTCGACACCGTCGCACTGGAGGTGTCCAGCCACGCCCTCGCGCTGCACCGCGTGGATGGCACCCGCTTCTCCGTCGTCGCCTTCACCAACTTCTCCCGGGACCACCTGGACTTCCACGGCAGCATGAGCGAGTACTTCGACGCCAAGCTCCGGCTGTTCACCGGCGGCTTCGCGCACGATGCCGTGGTGTGCGTCGACGACGAGGCGGGGGTGAGGGTGGCCGAGCGGGCGCGGTCGGCCGGGCTCACGGTGATGACGGTCGCCAGTCGCCGGGCGCCGGGGGTCGACACCTGGATCGGCCCCGTCACGGCGGCAACGGACGGCAGCCAGCGATTCGAGGTTCACGGCCCGTTCGGACCGCAGGGTCGGCATGCGCTCGTAGGGGTCGACCTGCCGATGCCGGGCCGCTACAACACCGTCAATGCCGTGATCGCCCTGACCGCCGCCCACCGGCTGCTGCTGCGCCGCCAGGGCACTGGATCGACGGCCGAGTCCGTGGCCGTCCCCGACATCGCGGCGCTCGCCTCGTACCTGGCCGCCTTCCCGGGCGTCCCTGGCCGGATGCAGCGCATCGTCGACCCCGCGGCCGAGGGCGGCACACCGCTCGTCGTCGTCGACTACGCGCACACCCCCGACGCCCTGACCACAGTGCTCAGTGCGCTCCGCCCGGCGACCAGAGGCCGGCTGGTAGCGGTCGTCGGCGCCGGGGGCGAACGGGACGCGGGCAAACGGGCGGCCATGGGCGCGGCGGCGGCCGCGGCAGCCGACGTGGTGGTGGTCACCGACGACAACCCTCGCAGCGAGGATCCCGCTGCCATCAGGGCCGCTGTCCTGGAGGGCGCCACAGCGGCGGGCCGCCGTGCCGGCGACGTCGTCGAGGTCGCCGACCGCGCGGCGGCGATCGCCCGCGCGCTCGCCACGTGCAGTGGGCCCGACGACACGGTCGTCGTCTCGGGCAAGGGTCACGAACTCGGCCAGCAATACGGCGACGGCCCGATGATGCCGTTCGACGACCGCGTGGTGTCCGCCGAGGCCCTGCATGCCTGGGCGGTGGAAGCGGGGTTGGTGCGTCAACCGGTGGGGGCCGGCGGATTAGGGGTGAGCGGATGAGCGTGACCCTCGGCGACATCGCGCTCGCTGCGTCCGGCACGGTGGAGCCCGCGGCGGCGGCCAGCGTGCCCTTGTCGGGGGTGGGGTTCGACTCGCGGCGGGTCTCGCGGGGTGAGTTGTTCCTCGCCCTGCCGGGGACCCGGGTGGACGGCCACGACTACGTGGCCCAGGCGCTGCGTGCCGGGGCCGCCGCCGCGTTGGTGCAGCGGGCGCCGACGGCCACCGGTTCAGCGGCGGTCGGCCCGCTGGTGCTCGTTGCCGATACGGTCAGCGCCCTGACCGAGATCGCGACCGCCCTGCACCGCGACCTCGCGCAGGCAGGCACCCGGACTGTGGCGATCACCGGCAGCAACGGCAAGACCACCACCAAGGACCTGCTGGCGCACGTGCTGCGGACGGTGTCGGGGTCGCCGGATGCCGTGGCCGCGCCGCCCGGTTCCTACAACAACGAGGTGGGGCTGCCGGTCACGGTCATTCGGGCAGCCATCGCCACGCAACGCCCCCGCCACCTGATCCTGGAGATGGGCGCCCGCGGCGCCGGGCACATCCGTGGGCTCTGCGCGATCGCACCGCCCGACATCGGGGTCGTCCTGATGGTCGGCAGCGCCCACCTCGCCGAGTTCGGCAGCCGGGAGGCACTGGCCCGCGCCAAGGCGGAGATGGCGGAGGGGGTGGGTCCCACCGGGGTGTGCATCCTCAACGCCGACGACCCGATCGTGGCGGCGATGGCCGCCCGCACGAGCGCCCGCGTGGTCGGCTTCGGCACCGTTGCGGCGGCCGACGTCCGGGCCTTCGACGTCGACATCGATGCAGCGGCATGCGCTCGGTTCACCCTCGGCTTCGACGGCGTCCGCGCCCCGGTGGCGCTGCCGCTGCCCGGGCCGCATCACGTCACCAATGCCCTCGCCGTGGCCGCCGTCGCCTTGACGGAGGGGTACGGCGTCGAGGAGGTGGCAGCGGCGCTGTCAACGCCTGGAGAGGTGAGCCCGCACCGAATGGCGGTCACGGCGCGCCCGGACGGCGTGACGATTCTCGACGACGCCTACAACGCCAACCCCGAGTCGATGGCGGCCGCGCTGCGCTCACTGGCGGTGCTGGGCAGGTCCCGCGGTAAGGGCGGGCGCACCTGGGCCGTGCTGGGGGAGATGCTCGAACTGGGAGAAGCCGCGGGGACCGAGCACGACGCGATCGGTCGCCTGGCCGTCAGACTGAACATCAACCGGCTGGTCGTGGTCGGGCAGGGTGCTCGCGCGCTCCATCTCGGTGCCCAGCAGGAGGGCAGCTGGGGCGGGGAGTCGCAGTGGGTGAGCGACGCCGATGCCGCCAGGGCCGTGCTGGAGAAGGAACTGGCGGCCGGTGACGTTGTGCTGGTCAAGGCGAGCAATTCGGTGCGGCTCTGGCAGCTCGCCACCGACCTCATTTCCACCGACGTCCTTGCTACCGACCTCCTTGCCGCCGACCTCGTTGCCACCCATCCTGCGCCGGCAGCGCCCGGTCGTGGCGTGCCTCTCGGCAGCGGTGGCGCCCCGTGATCACGATCCTCATCGCGGCCGGGGTGGCTCTGGTGGCGGCGCTGTTCCTGACTCCCGCATTCATCCGGGTGCTGGTGCGCCACGGGTACGGGCAGTTCATCCGCGACGACGGCCCGACCAGCCACCATTCCAAGCGGGGCACCCCGACCATGGGTGGCGCGATCATCATCGGAGCGGTGCTGCTCGGGTACTCGGTCGCCCACCTCGTCACGTTGCGGCCGCCCACCTGGTCCGGGCTGCTCGTGCTCTTCCTCATGGCCGGCCTGGGCCTGGTCGGCTTCCTCGACGACTGGACGAAGATCCGAAACCAGCGCAGCCTCGGATTGCGAGCGTGGCAGAAGCTGCTCGGCCAGTCACTGGTGGCGGTGACCTTCGCCGTGCTCGCCCTGACTCGGCCCAACGAGTCCTTTCGGACGCCCGCGTCCACCCAGATCTCGTTCATCCGCGACACCCCGTTCGATCTGGCGGCGCCAGGTGCCGTGATCGGCACGATCCTGTTCATCGTCTGGGCGTACCTGCTGATCGCCGCCGCGGGCAACGGGGTCAATCTCACCGACGGTCTGGACGGGCTGGCCACCGGGGCGTGCCTGTTCGTCTTCTCGGCCTACACCCTGATCGGGATCTGGCAGTCGGGCCAGTCGTGCTCGGTCGATCCGGGCGCCCAGTGCTACGACGTCCGCGACCCGCGCGATCTCGCGGTCGTGGCAGCAGCCCTGCTCGGTGCCTGCTTCGGATTCCTCTGGTGGAACGCATCGCCGGCGAAGATCTTCATGGGGGACACCGGCTCGTTGGCCCTCGGCGGCGCCATCGCAGGCCTGGCGATCACGACCCGCACCCAACTGCTGTTGCTCATCCTGGGCGGCCTCTTCGTGATCATCACGCTGTCGGTGATCATTCAAGTCGGATCGTTCAAGCTCACCGGGAGACGGGTGTTCCGGATGGCGCCGCTGCAGCACCATTTCGAGCTCATGGGGTGGGGTGAGGTGACGATCGTCATCCGCTTCTGGATCATCGCCGGACTGTTCGTGGCGGTGGCCCTGGGCATCTTCTACACGGAGTGGGTCGCCGGGGATCTCAGGTGAGGTCCCGGATTCGGCGGGTGCCGTGACGGCCGCCGATCCAGTCAGTGGTCCGCAGCTGCTGCTCGGTCGGGGCCGCGACGCCACCGGGCTGCGGGTGCTCGTGGCGGGTCTGGGCGCGTCCGGGGCCGCCGCGGCGCAGGCCCTGCTGGCCACCGGCGCCGACGTGACCGGATGCGATGCCGCAACCGAGCTCTCGACGCGCGCGGTGGCCCTGCGCGCGGCCGGGGCGAGGCTCGTGCTGGGTGCTGCGGCAGCGGATCCGGCCGTGCTTGCGGAGGTCGACCTGGTCGTGACCTCGCCGGGGTGGCGGCCGTCGCACCCGGTGCTGGCCGAGGCACAGCGCTTCGGCATGCCGGTGTGGTCGGAGGCCGAGCTGGCGTGGCGGCTGCGCGACCCCGCCGGTGCGCCGTGGCTGTGCGTCACCGGCACCAACGGCAAGACGACCACGGTGGGTCTGCTGGCGGGCCTGCTGGACGCCTGCGGGATTCCAGCCATCGCCGCCGGGAACATCGGCCTGCCGCTGGTGGACGCAATCGACGCGGCGGTGGAGGTGCTCGCGGTCGAACTGTCGAGCTTCCAGTTGCACTACACCCATTCCACCCGGCCACTGGCTGCGGCCTGCCTCAATGTTGCGGCGGACCACCTGGACTGGCACGGCAGCTACCAGGCCTATCGATCCGACAAGGCGCGGGTCTATGAGCGGACCACGGACACGTGTGTCTACACCGTCGACGACCCGCAGACCGAGGTGATGGTCCGCGCGGCCGACGTGGCGCCGGGGTGCCGCGCGGTGGGCGTCACGCTGGGCGCACCGGCTCCCGGGATGCTGGGGGTCGTCGACGAGGTCCTCGTCGATCGGGCGTTCGGGCCCGACATCAGCCGTGGCGCGCGGGAACTGGCGACGCTGGACGACGTCCGGGCCTTCGCCGCGCCCGCCGGTGACCCCGACGCAGCGGTGGCACCGCACACGGTTTCCAACGTCCTCGTGGCGATGGCGCTGGCGTGCAGCGCCGGCACCCCCGTCGAGCGCCTCGCCGCGGCGTTGCGAGAACAGCGGGCGCCCGGCCACCGGGGCGAGACCGTCGCGCAGTGGGGCGGGCTGCGCTTCGTCGACGACTCCAAAGCCACCAACCCGCATGCCGCGGACGCGGCGATGCGCGGTGCCGTGGCTTCGCGGGCGATGCCCCCAGGATCCGACGACCGCAGCATCGTCTGGATCGCCGGCGGCCAGGCGAAGGGGGCGAGGTTCGAGGAGGTGGCGCGGCGCCATGGCGCCCGATTGCGGGCCGCCGTACTGATCGGCATGGACGCCGATGTGGTCGGCGCCGCTCTGGCCCGACACGCGCCGCACGTCCACCAGGTACGGGTGGACCCGGCTGACACTGGCGAGGTGGCGGAGTACATGGACCGGGTGGTGGCGGCGGCCGTGCGGCTTGCCCGCCCCGGGGACACGATCCTGCTCGCCCCGGGCGCGGCATCGCTGGACCAGTTCAGCGGATACGCCCAGCGCGGTGAGGCCTTCCGCGACGCCGTCACCCGGCGCGCGGGCCCGAGGGCCTGAGCATGACCAGAACCGCCGTCGCCGCGCGGCAGGCACCTGCCACGCGGCCCGCCCCCGGTGCGCTCGGCACATTGCGCCGCTGGTCGGGTCTGGGTGACGTTGATCCGTCGCCGTCGTTCCTGCTCGCCGCCAGCGCCTCCTTCCTCGTCATCTTCGGCTTGATCATGGTGCTCTCCGCGAGCAGTGTGGAGTCCTACGCGGCGACCGGGTCGCCATTCGCCACCGCCCTGAAACAGGCCGGCTTCGCCGCGGCGGGGGTGCCGCTCGCCCTGCTGGCCTCGCGGTTGCCGCTGCGGTGGTGGCGGCGGCTGGCCTGGCCGGTTCTGGTGGTGGCACTGGTGCTGCAGGTGCTGGTCTTCACTCCGCTGGGGGTCGAAGCCAACGGCAACCGCAACTGGGTCGAGATCGGCCCCGTCACGGCGCAGCCGGCGGAGGCGCTCAAGCTCGCCCTGGTCCTCTGGGTGGCACACATCCTGGACCGCAAGGCCCACCTGCTCGACCGGCTGCCGCACCTGGTGATCCCGCTCGCACCGGTCACGGCGCTGGCATTGGGGCTGGTACTGGCCGGGCGCGATGTCGGGTCGGGGGTCGTGCTGGTCGCCATGCTGGCGGGGATGCTGTTCGCGGCCGGGGTGAGGGTGCGCTATCTCGGCGTGGCGGGCCTGCTGACCGGGATCGTGCTGACCGTCATGGTCCTCACGGCCGACCACCGGGTGCAGCGGGTCGAGTCCTGGCTGTCCGGGCGGTGCGAGGCCTACTACGGCGCATGCTGGCAACCGACCCACGGTCAATGGGCACTGGCCTCCGGCGGCTGGTGGGGGCTCGGCCTCGGGGCCAGCCGCGAGAAGTGGGCGTGGCTGCCCGAGGCGCACAACGACTTCATCTACGCGATCATCGGCGAGGAACTGGGGCTGCCGGGCACGCTGACCATCCTTGCGCTGTTCGCCGTGCTGGTGGTCAGCGCGGCCCGAATCGCGATCACCTCACGGGACCGGTTTGTCACGGTCGCGGCGACCGGGATCATCGCGTGGGTGGGCGGCCAGGCGCTGCTCAACATCGGTGTCGTACTGGGCCTCCTGCCGGTCGCCGGCGTCCCGCTGCCCCTGGTGAGCAGCGGCGGTTCGTCGCTGGTGACCAGCCTCATCGCCATCGGAATGCTGGCCTCCTTCGCGCGGATCCGGCCTCGTGCCGGTCCGGGCGGCACCACTGGCGGCGGCGCCGGTCGTGCCGTCGGCCGTGCCCCCGCCGGCAGGTCACGATGAGCGGACCCCGCGGCCGGTTCGCGGTCGTGCTGGCCGGGGGCGGTACCACTGGTCACGTCGCCCCTCTGCTGGCGACCGCTGCCATGCTCCGCCGCCGGCATCCCGGCCTGCCCCTGGTCGCGCTGGGCACAGCGGCGGGACTGGAGGCGCGCCTGGTGCCGGAGCAGGGCATCGATCTGCGGCTGGTGCCCCGGGTCCCGTTGCCCCGCCGGCTCAGTGGTGACCTGTTCCGGCTGCCCGCCCGGCTGCGTTCGGCCGTCGAGGCCGCCCGCTCGGTGATGGAGGACCTGGCGCGTGACCCGGGCGTCGATACCGTGGTGGTTGTGGGTTTCGGCGGTTACGTCGCGGCCCCGGCCTATCTCGCCGGGCGGCGTGCCGGTGCCCAGTTGGTAGTGCACGAGGCCAACAGCCGCCCGGGCATCGCCAACCGATTGGGTGCTCGGCTGACCAGGCATGTCGCCACCGCGTTCCCCGGCACGCCGCTGCCACACGCGCGCCATCTCGGCATGCCGCTGCGCCAGGAGATCACCGAGCTGGATCGCCAGGCGCTGCGGCCGGTGGCCCTGGAGCACTTCGGCCTCAGCGCAGACCGTCCCACGTTGCTGGTCACCGGCGGGTCGCTGGGTGCGCAACGACTCAACGAGACCTTCGGCCGGTCAGTGGCCGAGATCCGCGCTGCCGGCGTCCAGGTGATTCACGTCACCGGCCGTGGGAAGGCCCTGGATCCACCAGTGAGCGACCTGGTGACCGGCGAGGCGGCCTACGTGGTGCGGGAGTACCTGGACCGGATGGATCTGGCGTATGCGGCCGCCGACATGGTGACCTGCCGGTCCGGCGCGGGCACGGTCAGTGAACTCACGGCCATCGGGCTGCCGGCCGCCTACGTGCCGCTGCCGGTGGGAAACGGCGAGCAGCGGCTGAACGCCGCCCCGGTGGTCGCGGCCGGCGGCGGCCTGCTCGTGGAGGATGCGGCATGCACCCCGAGCTGGGTGTCCTCGGTGCTGTTGCCGCTGCTGGCCGACCCCGACCGGCTGGCAGGCATGGCGAGCGCCGCACGCGGCTTCGGCATCACCGACGGGGCGCAGCGGCTGTGCGACATGATCGAGGACGCTGCCGCCGAAGGCGGGGACACGACGTGAGCGGCAGCCACTGGAGCCTGACCGAACCGGTCCCGAAGGACCTGGACCGGAGAATGGCAGCGGCATCCCGCGTCCACCTCGTCGGGGTCGGCGGCGCGGGCATGTCGGGGATCGCGAGGTTGCTGCTCGACCGCTCGGGCCCGGTCAGCGGGTCCGACGCCCAGGTCTCGCAGACCACTGCGGCGCTGGCGGCCCGAGGCGCCCGGATCTCGATCGGCCACCGCGCCGCCGCGGTCGATGGCGCCGGCGTCGTCGTGGTGTCCAGCGCCGTGCGTGAGAACAACCCCGAGGTGCTCGCGGCCCGGGCCGCCGGGATCCCGCTGGTCCACCGCTCGGTCGCGTTGGCCGCGCTGATGGCTGCTGACACCGCCGTGACCGTCACCGGAACGCACGGCAAGACCACCACGACCTCGATGATCACTGTCGCGGCTCGGGCATGCGGGCTCGACGTGTCCTACGCCATCGGAGCCGACCTGGCGGCCGACGGCGTCAATGCCCGGCTCGGCACGGCCGGGGTCTTCGTCGCCGAGGCCGACGAGAGCGACGGGTCGTTCCGGGCCTACCACCCGGGTGTGTGCGTGGTGGGCAACGTCGAAGCCGATCACCTGGACCATTACGGGTCCGTGGCGGCCATCGAGGCGGCCTTCGCATCGCTGGCCCAGGGCATCGCACCGCAGGGGCTGGCGATCGCCGGCGCCGATGACGCCGGCGCTCGTCGCTGGGCCGCCTCCGTCGCCGCCGCGCGCGCGGACGTCCGGGTGCTGCACGTGGGTCGCGACCCGGGCAACGATGTCGTGATCACGGACTTGACGGCTCGTGGCGGCGCGGTGGCGATGCAGGTCACGGCCGGCCCGCAGGTCGGCGGCGGGGCCGACGTGTCGATCACCCTTGCCGTACCGGGTCGCCACAACGCGACCAACGCCGCGCTCGCCTGGACGGCGTGCGTCGCCGGTCTGGGCCTGGACCCGCGGCGGGTGGCGGCCGGCCTGGCGGACTTCACGGGCGCCCGGCGCCGGTTCGAGCGCCGTGGCACCGCCGCCGGCGTGCTCGTCGTCGACGACTACGCCCATCACCCCACCGAGGTGCGCGCCACGATCAGCGCCGCCCGTGATGTCAGCACCGGCGGCAGCGTGCACGTGCTCTTCCAGCCTCACCTGTACAGCCGCACCCGGTTGTTCGCGGCCGACTTCGCCGACGCACTGGCCACCGCGGACTCCGTGGTGGCACTGGACGTCTACGCTGCGCGGGAAGACCCCGAGCCCGGAGTCGACGGGGGCCTGGTGATCCGAGGAGTGGCCGCAGGCCGTTTCGTTCCCGACCGGGCCGCAGCGGTCGCGGCCGTGGCTGCCGCGGCCCGTCCGGGCGACGTCGTGCTGACCCTCGGCGCGGGTGACGTCACCGAACTCGTGCCCGCCGTGCTGGATGCGCTGGGCGCCGCGGCACCGTCGTGACGGTCGCGCTCAGCAGGGGCGCGGCTTGACCGTCGTGGCGTTGCGTGCGAGGCGGCGCCGCCGGGTCGCTGCGGCGCTGGTGTGCGTGCTGCTGGCGAGCGTGGCGACGGGCGTCGTGCTGTGGCGGTCAGGGGCGGTCGACACCCGGTCGGTGACGGTGACCGGGGTGCAGTACAGCGACGATCACTCCGTGGCGGCGATCACGGATCCGCTCGTGGGCGTGCCGCTGCCGCTGGTGGACACCGCGGGTGCCGCGGACCGGCTCCGTGACCTGCCGCTCGTGCTGGACGCCGAGGTCCGGCGCTCGTGGCCCGGCACCGTCGAGGTGGCCGTCCGGGAACGGCAGCCGGTGGCCGCCGTTCCTGCCGGCGTCGGGTACTCCCTGGTCGACGCCGAGGGCGTCGTCGTGGTCGACGCCGAAGCGCCGCCGCCGGGGATGCCCGTCGTCGCCACCGATCTGATGGCCGGGCGCAACGCCCTGGTGGCCGCTCTGGCGGTGCTGGCATCGTTGCCGCAGGGGCTGCGCGACCAGGTCTCAGCGGTGAGCGCGGCATCCCAGGCCGACGTCCGGCTCACCGTCGCGGGCAAGGAGGTGCGATGGGGCGGCGCCACCGATGGCCCCGAGAAGGCAGCGGTGCTGACCGCGCTGCTGTCGGGGGTCGAGGCGAGCAGTTACGACGTCAGCGTCCCCGGCGCTCCGGCGACGAGGCCGTGAATGGGCGAATCAGTGCCCGACACGCACCATGAGATCGTTGCCCGCACGGTAGGGCGACACCTAACGTCAAGGAGTACGTGAGAACTCAACGGTAACCCTCAAGTTGAATGTTGCGGTTGATCGAGCCTCGGTGTGTCGCGGAAGCGATGCGCCGGGCGAATGCGAGGAGAGGCGGCCACGTGGCGGCACCGCAGAATTACCTGGCGGTTATCAAAGTTGTCGGTATCGGCGGCGGTGGTGTCAATGCCGTCAACCGGATGATCGAAGTCGGCCTGCGCGGCGTCGAATTCATCGCCATCAATACCGATGCTCAGGCACTGCTGATGAGCGATGCCGACATCAAGCTGGACGTCGGGCGGGAGCTGACCCGCGGCCTCGGGGCCGGTGCGGATCCCGACGTCGGGCGCAAGGCGGCCGAGGACCACGGCGAGGAGATCGAGGAGGTCCTGCGTGGCGCGGACATGGTGTTCGTCACCGCAGGCGAGGGCGGCGGCACCGGCACGGGGGGCGCGCCCGTCGTGGCTCGGATCGCGCGCTCACTCGGGGCGTTGACGATCGGCGTGGTCACCCGGCCCTTCACGTTCGAGGGCCGTCGGCGGGCCGCGTCGGCGGACGCCGGTATCTCGGGGCTGCGGGACGAGGTCGACACCCTCATCGTCATCCCGAACGACCGGTTGCTGTCGATCAGCGACCGGGGGATCAGCGTCCTGGACGCGTTCCGGACCGCCGACCAGGTGCTGCTCTCCGGCGTTCAGGGCATCACCGACCTGATCACCACGCCGGGTCTGATCAACCTCGACTTCGCGGACGTCAAGAGCGTCATGCAGGGCGCCGGCTCGGCGCTGATGGGCATCGGGTCTGCCCGGGGCGAGGACCGGGCCGTCTGCGCGGCGGAAATGGCGATCTCGTCGCCGTTGCTGGAGGCCAGCGTCGACGGCGCCCATGGCGTCCTGCTGTCCATCCAGGGCGGTTCGGATCTGGGGCTTTTCGAGATCAACGAGGCTGCCCGGCTCGTGCAGGAGGCAGCGCACCCCGACGCCAACATCATCTTCGGTGCCGTCATCGACGACGCCCTCGGGGACGAGGTGAGGGTCACGGTCATCGCGGCGGGCTTCGACGCGCCGGCTGATGCGCCGCAACGCAATGACGCTCGGCCGGGAGCGGGGGTGACCCGGCCACCGGGCACCCTGCCGTCCTTCGGCGGCGACCACACCTCCGCTGCGCCACCGGCGATCGTGGGGCCACATGGCCCGGGAACCGCCGCCTCCGCCGCGGCACCGGCAACCCCCACGGTCGACGTCAGCGACGAAGCGCTCCACCGTGACCACGACGCGGCCGGCTCGCCCACTTCCGCCGGCGCATCCACGAGCGGCGCGGTCACGGCACCGCCGGCTACTGCGCCGGTCCTCACCGAGAGCGCCCGGCCTCGCCGGCCCGGTTTCCTCGACGACGACGACCTCGATGTGCCGGACTTCGTCAAACCCCGGTGAGCCCGCTCTTCGACGTCCGGGTCGGAACGCTCCGGTTGGTGATCACCGGTCGTCGGGGTGGTCACAGCGAGCAGCCCTACGCGGGGCTCAATCTCAGCCTCGACGTGGGTGACGACGACCAGCGGGTCCTGTCCAACCGGGCGCTGGTGGCGGGGTCAATCGGCATGGCACCCGCCTCGCTGGTCTTCATGCGTCAGGTCCACGGCGACCGGGTGCTCGCCGCCGACGAGGTCGCCGTGCTCGTTTCGGGTGAGGCTGCCGCCGCCGAGGCGGACGCCGCCGTGCTGGCGACGCCTGGCGCCGGTGTCGCGGTGACCGCCGCGGACTGCCTGCCGCTGCTGTTGGCGGACCGCGGCGGCGAGCTGGGTGCGGCGGCGCACATCGGGCGACGCGGACTGGCGCTGGGCCTGGGCCCGGCGGTTCTGCGGCACCTCGCAGCCAGCGGGGCGCGAGACCCCGTCGCGGTGCTGGGGCCAGCCATCGGGGCGTGCTGCTACGAGGTGAGCGCCGACCTGCGGGACGAGGTCGATGCGCTGGCCCCTGGGGCGGCCGCCACGACCAGCGTGGGGACGCCAGCAGTGGACATCCGCCGGGCGCTGCGCCGGCAATTGACGGCCGCGGGGCTGCCGCCGTCGGCCATCACCGACGTCGAGCGCTGCACGGCCGAGGACGAGGAGATGTTCTCCTACCGTCGCGACCCGGTCACCGGCCGCTTCGCCGGCATCGTCGCCATCACCGGCCACCGGGCACCCCCGTGAGCACCGAGCCCGAGGCCGACCGGGCGGCGGTCATCACCGCAGGCTTGGACACGGTCCGGCGGCGGATCAGCCGCGCCGTCGCGGCTGCGGGCCGGGACGAGGGCGACATCACGCTCATCGTCGTGACCAAGGACGTTCCGGTCACCGACATCACGGTGCTGCTGGATCTCGGCGAGGCGGACCTGGGGGAGTCCCGGGAGCAGCAGCTGCGGGCGAAGGCCGCCGAGCTCGCCGATGCGGCGGCGCTCGCCGTGCGCTGGCACTTCGTCGGCAGGTTGCAGCGAAACAAGGCCGCGGCGGTCGCCAGGGTGGTCGATACGGTCCACTCCCTGGACGACGAGCGACTGCTGCCCCAGCTGGCGCGCGGCGCGGCCGAGGCCGGCCACTCCTGCGGGTGCCTGGTCCAGGTCAACCTCGACGCGGATCCCGGGCGAGGGGGGATCGTGGCCGCAGCGGTTCCCCGACTGGCCGACGCCGTCGCCGCCACCGCGGGCCTGCAGCTGCGCGGCGTGATGGCTGTGGCGCCGATGGCGCTGGACCCCGAGGTCGCCTTCGCCCGCCTCGCCGAGGTCGCCGCCGACCTCCGGAGCCGACACCCGGCGGCGACGTGGATCTCGGCCGGGATGAGCGGAGATCTGGAGGCAGCGGTGCGCCACGGCGCGACACACCTGCGCGTCGGAACCGCCATCCTCGGTTCCCGGCCTGCGGCGCGCTAGCGTCGCAGGCCTAATGGCTCGCCGGCAACGGCCCGGGGAAGGGACCCCGTGAGCCCGGAAGGAGGTCCACATGGGCGCGCTGCGCAAGACCCTCGTGTACCTCGGACTCGCCGAGGATGCCTACGACGACGACGTCGACTCCGCCCACGACGAGACCGAGGGCACCAGATCGGGTGGTCACCACCTCGACAGGCACGCGGACCGGCAACCCGAGCGCTACGGCGGTGGGGACCGACACGGCATGGATCGCAACGCCAGTGATCGACCCAATGATCGACACAGCGATCGACTGCCCGATCGGGCAG
>CAZEYA010000081.1:0-6925 GCA_964516515.1 uncultured Kineosporiaceae bacterium
CCCCAAGACCGCCCCAAGACCGCCCCAAGACCGCCCCAAGACCGCCCCGATGAACGTCGACAGCCGGTCTCGGAACGCCTGCCAGCTGCGCGTGTCCGTTTCGTCCTGGCACGATGCCGGGTATGGCGGTCGATCTGCGGCAACTCGGTGACGACAGCATGACCAATGTCGCGCTTCTCGGCCTGGGCCGGATGGGCAGCCGGCTGGCCGGCACCCTGCTCCGGCACGGCTTCGACACCACGGTGTGGAATCGGACCGCCGGGCCCGCTGACCGGTTGATCGAGGCGGGCGCCAGGGTCGAGACCGCAGCCGCCCGGGCCGCCCGCCACGCAGATGCCGTGGTGCTGAGTCTCAGCGACGGCGGCGCGGTGCGGGACGTCCTGTTCGGTGGCGACGAACCGGTCGCCGACCAGTTGCGACCGGACGCCATCGTCATCGACACCTCGACGACAGGACCACGGCTGGCCCGCTCGATTGCGGCCGAACTGGACCGACGAGGGCTGTGTTTCGTCGAGGCTCCGCTCCTGGGCTCGCCGGCGGCCGCCGCGAGGGGCACGTTGACGACGCTGACCGGCGGCGACCCAGAGGTTGTGGAGCTCGTGCTCCCGGTCATCGAGTCGTGGACGGCTCCGGGCCGGATCGTCCACCTGGGCGACCCGGGGGCTGCCGCGGCAGCCAAGCTCATCGTCAACGCCAGCGTCGGGGTCGCCGCCGAGGGCATCGGTGAGGCGCTGCGGCTCGGTCAGGACCTCGGGCTGGACCGTTCCCGGCTGATCGAGGCGCTGCGCGGCGGCCCGCTGGGGTCCCTGATCGGCGCCAAGGAGCAGATGCTGCTCCAGGAGGACACCGGCGACGCCGACCTGACCGTCGACCTGTTCCTGCACGACCTGTCGCTGGCGTTGTACGAGTCCTCCTCCGCCCTGCCGGCCGCCGAGGCGGCCTACCTACAGGCTCGGCTGGCCACGTCGGCAGGCCGCGGCGGCCACGACTTCATCGAGATCGCGCTGCGCCGCGCCACCAACGCTGATCAGCGACGCGACGCCGAGGACCTGCTACGCCAGCCGGAGGGTCAGTTGCGGACGTGACCGTCGCCCGTCACGACCCATGTGGTGGTGGTCAGTTCGGGCAGACCCATCGGTCCTCTCGCGTGAAGCTTCTGGGTGGAGATGCCCACCTCTGCGCCCAGGCCGAACTCCTCACCGTCGGTGAAGCGGGTCGAGGCATTGACCATGACGGCCGCGGCATCGACCTCGGCAACGAACCGCTCGGCCGCTCGGGTGTCCGTGGTGACGATGGCCTCGGTGTGCTTGGTCGAGTAGTGCCGGATGTGCTCCAGCGCCTCGTCGATGTCGGCGACGAGGCGAACGGAGAGTTCCAGGCCGTGGTATTCCGTCGCCCAGTCCGCCTCGGACGCCGCCACCGCGTCACCGAGCCCTGGCGAAGCCATGACCTGCGGATCGCCGTGCACCCGGACCCCGGCCGCGGCCAGCGACCCCAGCACCCTGGGCAGGAACGCCTCGGCGATCCCGGCGTGCACCAGCAGGGTCTCGGCGGCGTTGCACACGCTGGGGCGGCTCACCTTCGCGTTGAGCACGATGGCCTCGGCCTGGTCGAGGTCGGCGGCGGCATCGACATAGACGTGAACGACACCGGAGCCGGTCTCGATGGTGGGCACCGTCGCGGTGGACACCACGGTCGCGATCAGGTCGGCGCCACCGCGGGGGATGACGACATCGACCAAGCCACGGGCGCGCAGCAGCGCCCGCACGCCTGCCCTGCCGTGATCGTCGATGCTTGACACCGCGTCAGCGGGCAAGCCTACCGAGGCCACGGCGTCGCGGATGACGCTGACGAGGACGACGTTGGTGGCCGCGGCGGCCGAGCCACCGCGCAGCACCACGGCGTTGCCCGACTTCAGCGCCAGCACGGCGGCGTCGACGGTGACATTGGGGCGGGCCTCGTAGACGACACCGAGGACGCCGAGCGGGCGTCGCACCTGCCGCAGTCGCAGCCCATTGGGCAGCGTGGATCCGCGCACCACCTCGCCGACCGGGTCCGGCAGCGCCATCACCGAGCGGACCGCGGCGGCGATCCGGTCGATCCGGGGACCATCCAGCCGCAACCGGTCGACCAGGCTGTCGCTGATCCCCGCCGCCCGCTCCCGCGCCACGTCCTCGGCGTTCGCGGCCGTGATGCGATCGGCGTGTGTCACCAGTGCCTGCGCGATGGCCTCGAGCGCGGCGTCCTTGACCAGCCGGGTGGCGGTGCTCAGCGACCGCGCGGCGACCCCGGCTGCGCGGCAGGTAGCGTGCACCGCTTCGACGACGGCCACTTCGCTCGGGTCGCCCACCTCGTCGAGAGGGCGCGTGGCAAGTGCGGTCATGACCGCAAGCCTACGGCGGCACGGCCGGGTGAGCAGTCAGCGAGCGGTGCCAGGACTGCGTCAGGGTATGGCGACGAGGTCGTCGCGGTGGACCACCTCGCGGCCGAACTCCCGGCCGAGGGATTCGCGCAGCTCACCGGTCGAACGGCCCAGCAGCTGCGGCATTTCGGCCGCAGCGTAGGACACGATGCCGCGCGCCACCGCCCGGCCGCCTGGGTCGGTGAGGTCGACCACGTCGCCGACGGCGAAGCTGCCGACGATCCCGGTGATCCCGGCGGGCAACAACGAGGCACCGCGCTCGACCACGGCGCGCACCGCGCCCGCGTCCAACCGAAGCTCCCCGCGAGGCGCCGCGACGTGGGCCAGCCACAGCAGCCGCGCCGGCGCCGGCGATGGGGAGGGAGCGAACCACGTCCCGACGTCGTCCCCGGCGAAGGCCCGCCCGGCTGCGCTAGCGGCGGTGACGAATGTCGGCACCCCGGCCGCGGCAGCAAGACGTGCGGCCAACACCTTGGTCCGCATACCGCCGGTTCCCACCGCGGAACCAGGCCGGCCGAGGTCGGCCTGCACCGCCCAGGGGTCGGGCACCCATCGGATGCGCCGGGCACCCGGCCGCGACGGCGGCCGGTCGTATAGGGCGTCGACATCGGTCAGCAGGACCAGCGCGCGAGCGGCGGCCAGGTGCGCCACTACCGCACCCAGCCGGTCGTTGTCGCCGTAGCGGAGCTCGTCGGTGGCCACCGCGTCGTTCTCGTTGACGATGGGCACCGCGCCGAGGCCGATGAGCCGGCGCAGTGTCGACTGGGCGTTGACGTAGTGCTCGCGCCGGACCAGGTCGTCGAGGTCGAACAGCACTTGCCCGACGGTGATCCCATGCCGCTCGAAGGACTGCGCCCAGCGGGCCACGATCCTGGGTTGACCGGCGCTGGCGGCGGCCTGCAGCCCGGCGACATCGGCGGGGCGACGCACCAGCCCCAGCGGCGCCAGCCCGGCCGCGACCGCGCCGGAACTGACGACCACGGTCTGCCGCCCCGGGCCCAACGCCGCCCGCGCCATCAGGATGTCGACCAGCGCGTCGATGGACGCCCCGGCACCTTCGGCGGTCAACGTGCTGGACCCCACCTTGACGACGATGGCCCCGGGGCCACTCAGCACGGCACGCGCGTCGACGCCCACCACGTCACCATGGTTGGTCGGCGGGTCGGTCGGCGGGTCGGTCGGCGGGTCGGTCGGCGAGCCGGTCAGCGGACCCAGCGCATCGGTCTCTGGGCTGGACAGCTGGTCGGAGGTCATTCCGCCGGGTCCACCCAGTGACCGGCGTCGCGCTCTGCTGCCAACTCCTGCTGGGTCGCGAGCCTGGCGGCCCGTCGCTGCTCGTCCTCCGCCTTTCGCTCCACCCGACTGGCCCGCTCCCCCGCCGAGATCCGGATGTCCTCGCCCCGGCGGCCGGCGACCATGCCTGCCGCAGCGCCGGTGGCCAGACTCGGGTCCCAGTCGAAGACGACCGCCTGTTCCCCGCGGCCGATGACGACCTCGTCGTCCGGGTGCGCCCCGGCCTTGACCAGTGCCTCCTCGACGCCTAGCCGGGCCAGCCGGTCGCCGAGGTACCCCACGGCCTCGTCGTTGCCGAAGTCCGTCTGGCGGACCCAGCGCTCCGGTCGCTCGCCGACGATCCGCCACCGCACCTGCTCGATGTGGCCGGTCGTGGCGTCCTCGCGCAGCACCCGAAAGCCGGCGTCGTCGCGCGCCGCAGGCCGGATGACGACCCGGGGAGCGCCTACCGGCGCCGCGACCTGGCGGGAGCGCGTCACCAGCCTGGACATCGCGAACGACAGCTCGCGCAGCCCTTCCCTGGTCGCGGCCGAGATCGGGTACACGTCGTAGCCGCGCTCGCCGAGCAGCGGCGTGACCATGTCGGCGAGTTCCCTGGCCTCCGGCATGTCGATCTTGTTCAGCGCGACGATCGAGGGCCGATCGGTCAGGTCCACGCCACCGCTGACCCCCGCCACGGGCCGGTACTTGCGAAGCTCGGTGAGGATGACGTCGAGGTCACTGACCGGGTCCCTGCCAGGTTCCAGCGTGCCGCAGTCCAACACATGGACCAGCACCGAACAGCGCTCGACGTGCCGCAGGAACTGCAGGCCGAGGCCGCGGCCCTCGCTGGCGCCCTCGATCAGTCCGGGCACGTCGGCGACCACGAACCGCTCGTCACCGGCCTGCACCACCCCGAGGTTGGGCGTCAACGTAGTGAATGGGTAATCGGCGATCGCCGGGCGAGCCGCCGACATGGCGGCCACGACGCTGGACTTGCCGGCACTGGGAAAGCCCACCAGCGCGACGTCGGCGACGGTCTTGAGTTCGAGGACGACGTCACCGGACCAACCCGGCTCGCCGAGCAGCGCGAAGCCGGGCGCCTTGCGGCGGGCCGACGCTAGCGCAGCGTTGCCCAGCCCACCGCGGCCGCCCGCCGCGACCACCAGGCGCGTGGCGTGCCCGACGAGGTCGGCGATCACCTCACCGCTATCCGACAACACCACGGTGCCGTCGGGCACCGCGAGGATGAGGTCGGCGCCGTCGGCCCCGTTGCGGTTGCCACCACGGCCCATCGCGCCAGATCCGGCCTTGCGGTGGGGCACGTGATGGAAGTCGAGCAGCGTCGTGATCTGAGCATCGACGACAAAGACGACGTCGCCACCGCGGCCGCCGTTGCCCCCGTCCGGGCCACCGAGAGGCTTGAACTTCTCGCGGTGGATCGACGCCGCTCCGTTGCCGCCATCTCCTGCCGAGACGTGCAGGACGACCCGGTCGACGAACTGCGTCACGTCGACCTCCTTGGGGTCCTATGCGATTGGGGCGACCTCTGGCTGGACGGCACCGGCAGGTGCCACGATGTTGATGACCCGCCGACCGCGACGGGTCGAGAACTCGACCGCCCCCGGGACGAGCGCGAACAGCGTGTCGTCTCCACCACGGCCGACATTGTCACCGGGGTGGAAATGGGTGCCACGCTGCCGGACGATGATCTCACCGGCGCCGACGACCTGGCCGCCGAACCGCTTGACGCCCAAACGCTGGGCATTGGAGTCACGGCCGTTCCTGGTGGAACTGGCGCCCTTCTTGTGTGCCATCGAGCAGTCTCACTTCCCGATCGAGGTGATCTTGATACGGGTCAGCTCCTGGCGGTGGCCCTGCCGCCTGCGGTACCCGGTCTTGTTCTTGTACTTGAAGATCTTGATCTTGGGCCCGCGCAGCTCGTCGACGACCTCACCGGTGACTGTGATCTTCGCGAGCTCGTCGGCTGCCGACGTCACGGTCTCGCCGTCCACGAGCAGCACCGGCCGCAGGTCCACACTTCCGCCAGGTCCCGCGGCGAGCCGGTCGACGATCAGAACATCACCGACGCTCACCTTCTCCTGGCGCCCTCCGGCGCGCACGATCGCGTACACGGCTCTCACTGTCCTCTCGAATCGAAACGCCTGCCGGCGTGGTGGCTCGCTGACGCCGGTCCCGGCGCCGCGACGTGCACGACGGGCACATCACGGCCAGTCGACAAGGATACGGCACTCAGGCGGGCTGATCGACCCGTCGGCCGCGTCGGTACCGAGCCTGGTCCCCACCGCCACCGCCACCGCCACCGTTACCGTCACGGTCGCCTCGTGACGACCGATGGTCGTTCGCGTCGTCCTCACCCGAGTCGACCGGGTGGTCGCCGACGATGAGGCCGCGGCCATGGCACGTCTCGCACGTCGTGCTGAACGCCTCCAGCAGCCCCTGACCCACCTTCTTGCGGGTCATCTGGACCAGCCCGAGCGAGGTGACCTCGGCGACCTGGTGCTTGGTGCGGTCGCGCCCCAGGCACTCGACCAGGCGCCGCAACACCAGCTGACGGTTGCTCTCCAGCACCATGTCGATGAAGTCGACGACGATGATGCCGCCGATGTCGCGCAGCCGGAGCTGACGAACGATCTCCTCCGCTGCCTCCAGGTTGTTCTTGGTGACCGTCTCCTCCAGGTCGCCGCCGGAGCCGGTGTACTTGCCGGTGTTGACGTCGACCACGCTCATCGCCTCGGTGCGGTCGATGATCAGCGATCCCCCCGACGGCAGCCACACCTTGCGGTCCAGGCCCTTGGCGATCTGCTCGTCGAGCCGGTGCGCGACGAACAGGTCCGCCTCGGTCCCCGGCTCGGGCTGCCAGCGCGACATCCTCGGCGCGAGGTCGGGGGCGACGTGCCCGACGTAGGCCGCCAGGGTGTCCCACAGGTCGTCACCGGAGACGACGAGGGAGGTGAAGTCCTCGTTGAACGCGTCGCGCACCACGCGGATCGCCAGGTCCGGCTCGCTGTAGAGAAGCGCGGGCGAGGCGACTGACTTCGCCTTGCGCTCGATGTCGGCCCATTGTGCGGTGAGCCTTGCGACGTCGCGCTCCAGGTCTTCCTCCGCCGCCCCCTCGGCTGCGGTGCGCACGATGACACCCGAATCCTCGGGCAGGACGCGCTTGAGGACCTTCTTGAGCCGGTTGCGCTCGACGTCGGGCAGCTTGCG
>CAZEYA010000081.1:7025-8191 GCA_964516515.1 uncultured Kineosporiaceae bacterium
AGCACGTTCTGCACCTTGCCGAGGTGGACGTTGCCGATCATGGACTGATGGGCGGCGCGGGTCACATAGTGCTCGACCAGCACTCCGTCCTCCAGCACCGCGATCTGAGTGCGGTCGCCGGTGTCGCGGACGAGCAGAGTGCGGTCGACGCTCTCGCGTCGGGCCAGGAACTCCGCCTCGGTGATGATCGTGCGGCGCCGCATGGAGTCGCGGCCCTCGCGCCTGCGTTGCCGCTTGGCCTCCAGCCGCGTCGAGCCGCGGATGGATGTGACGTCGCCGGCCACCGACCGGGCGTCGCGCACCTTGACAACGGTGCCGGGCGGGTCGTCGACCGCGGGGGTCAGGTCCTCCTCGCCGCCGCGACGACGACGGCGACGGCGGCGGCGGGCGGACCGGCTGCTGCCCGCCTCGTCGGCGTCGTCACCGTCGTCGGACTCGGTGTCCTCGTCGCTGTCGTCGTCGGATTCCTCGTCCTCGACGTCGGCCGGCTCCTCGCCGTCCACGGGCTCCTCGCCCTCGGTCCGGCGACGTTTGCGGCCCCTGCCACCCCGGCGGCGGCGGCGTGGCCGCCCACCCGCACCATCGTCGGTCTCCTCGTCGCCGTCGACGTCATCGGCGTCGAGGTCCTCGGGGGCGTCTTCGGGGTCCTCGGGGTCCTCGACGTCCTCGAGGTCGATCTCGGGAGGTGTGGCCACCCGGCCTGAGACGTCGATCGACTCAAGGCTGTCGTCGAACGACAACTCGGCGGCGGCCCCGGCCCGTCGCCGGCGCCGCGGGGATCGCCGGGCGGTCGTCACCGACTCGCCGTCGGGGGCCGCCGGAGCGTCAAGATCCTCCAAGTCGTCCAGCAGTCCCTCGACGAGCTTCGGATCGACCGCGGGTGTCGCCGCCTCGTCGGGGGGTGCGGTGGAGCGACGGCGGGCGCGGGCGACCGGTTCGCGCTCGGCGACGTCGGGTGGGGAGAACATCGCGGGCTGTGCCGGACCTGCGGCCGCAGTGGCCCGGCGACGCCTGGGGGCGGCGGCCTCGGGGGCCTGGAACAGTGCGGTGGCAGCGGGGGTGAGGAACAGTGTGGACGCGATCGGAGCCGCCGCCGCGTCGGGTCGCCGCTCGTCGCTCGGCCCGCCGGCCGGGTCCGCCGGGGCAGCGTCAATCGGTTCGGGTTC
>CAZEYA010000081.1:8291-15659 GCA_964516515.1 uncultured Kineosporiaceae bacterium
TCAATCGGTTCGGGTTCGATCGGTTCGGGGTCGATCGGCTCGGGGTCGATCAAGGTGGGTTGCTCAGGGGCGGTCTCGTCAGCCGCCTCTGTGATCCTAGGCGCCTCGGGTATGTCGGGCATCGCCTCGATGACGGGTTCCCCCGCCGGTGCGGCGGATCGACGGCGCCGACGCGCCGGCGCCTTGGGCGGCGCGTTCTCGGACGCGTCGACCGAGGGCGGCGGATCGACGACCGCCGGCTCGGGGCCGGCTGACGGCGCGTCGAGGGTGCTTGTCGTTGTGGGCTCTTCAGCCACACGTACTCCTGTTCAGCAACGCCCCCGCACGGCGCGGTACGTCGCGGTTCGTCGCGCCGTCGGACGACGCTGAAGCCGGTAGACGCCGACACCGACCCATCCGGCGACGGACGGCGCGCGGCGCCAGGTCCTGTCGCGCCCGGTGGGGCGGCTTACGGCGGCTGCCCGTCGCACGCGGATCGCGTTCGTCGGGACGGGGTCAGTATGGCACGCGGCGCGGCCGCAAGCCGCGCATCGACGCGGGCGCCGGATCGATCAGCGAGTCGATCATGAGGCGGATCAGAACAGCGAGGTCACGGTCTGACCGTCCCAGGAGCCGTAGGCGAGCCTCGTCGACACCGCCGGCGCAACCGGCTCGGGCATACCCCCCTGGACCAGCG
Source organism: uncultured Kineosporiaceae bacterium (assembly GCA_964516515.1). GTDB lineage: Bacteria > Actinomycetota > Actinomycetes > Actinomycetales > JBBAYJ01 > JANNOG01. The sequence goes on from CAZEYA010000081.1 coordinate 8,968, forward strand.
CGGCCAGGACATCGTCCGGGCGAACCGTGGGAACCGCCGTCTCGATCACCAGGTTCAGCGTCACCAGCTCGCTATCCGGCAACACGTCGGTCGCGGCGGCGAGAACGTGCGCCCTCACCTCCACGTCACGTTCCCCTGACTTGGTCATCCGCCGGATCGAGATGTCCGTCGCAGCGAGGAATGCCCCGACCGCATCGGTCACCGCCCCGGCGGACACCCCCTCGATCAGCACCTGCCACTGGCTTGCGGCAAGCGCGGTCGCCAGCGGCACCGTGGTGTCGTCACTGGCGGCGATCACGTCGATCCCGACCGGCAGCGCGGCGTCCAGCTGCTCGGCCACCAACGCCGGGTCGCGCCATTCCGCCAGGCCGATCTCGACGTATTCGGCCTCGCTGGCCGCCCCGGTCGGCACCGCTCCCGCCCACGAGATCTTTGGGTGCGGGCTGAATCCCGCCGAGTAGGCGATCGGCACGCTTGAGCGCCGGATCGCGCGCTCCAGCGCCCGCTGGATATCACGATGGCTGGTGAACCGGAGCCGGTGGCGCTTGGTGAAGCGCAGCCGGATCCGCTGCACGACGGGGGCGACGTCGCCGGGCGGCTGCCGGGGAGTGCGGGACTGGGTCACCGCCGCGACGCCACCGTGGTCAGTGAGAGCCCCCGCGACGCGGCGAGCCGGGCCAGCGCGGCACCCAGGTCGCTTCGGATCCGGCCGGTCGGGGTACCGGGCAGGATGAAGACGCTGTCGGTGACGGCGGCGGCGGCGGAGGCGCCGTCCTCGGGTGCGAGCGACAACTCGGGTCGGGCGATCACCCACCCCATCGCGACCGGGACCGGTGTGGTGGCCGGGTCGGCGGCAACCTCTTCGACGAGCACTGCGAGGCGGCGATCCGGCTGCTGCTGCCAGGACCGCGTGAAGTCGGCCAGGAACGCCGGGAAGTCCGCCGGCTGGAAGGCGGTGCAGTCTGCTGCCGACCACCAGCTGAGCAGGGCGAGGCTGGCGACGTCGTCCGGCGAGTCGGGGTTCACCTCGCGAGCGCGGTACCAGCGCTCGTCATCGGCGGCGGCGCGCGGCACCGCAACCAGCCGATCCGCGAACGCCGACCCTGGACCTCGGGCCGGGCGCAACACGACCGGGGCACCAGGGCTCTGGCCTGGGACGGCAGGCTCGGGCGGGATCACCGCCCGGCGCCCGGGTGGGCGTTGCAGGACGTGGGCCGCTCTCGACGGGCCGACCGCGCCAGGCGGCGGGACCGGCGACGTGGCCCCACTGCTCACCGCGTACCTGCCACGACCCTGGTGGCAGTGGGGGCAGCCGTGGCTGTCACGCTCAGCGGCAGCAGCGTGCGGCCGGTCGGACCGACCTGGATGGCGGTCCCCATGGTCGGGCACACGCCGCAGTTGAAGCAGGGGCTCCATCGGCAGTCGTCGACCTCGACCTCGTCCAGGGCGTCCTGCCAGTCCGCCCAGAGCCACTCCTTGTCCAGGCCGGAGTCCAGGTGATCCCACGGCAGCACTTCGGCCTGCTCGCGCTCACGGGTGGTGAACCAGTCAACATCGACGCCGTGCGGGGCCAGCGCCTCGGCGGCAGTCATCCACCGCTCGAACGAGAAGTGCTCGCTCCACCCGTCGAACCGGCCGCCGGCGCGCCACGCCGCTTCGATGACGTCGGCCACCCGCCGGTCACCGCGGGAGAGCAGTCCTTCGACGATGCCCGGCTTGCCGTCGTGGTACCGGATGCCGATGGCCTTGGCGTATCGACGGTCCGAGCGGATCGCCTCCCGCAGCTTCGCCAGCCGGGCGTCCGTGGCCTCGTGGTCGAGCTGCGCGGCCCACTGGAACGGCGTGTGCGGCTTGGGCACGAACCCGCCGATGCTGACGGTGCAGCGGATGTCGTTGCGGCCGGTGACCTCCCGACCCGCGGCGATGACCCGGCGTGCGACCTCGGCGATCTGCAGGACGTCGGCATCGGTCTCGGTGGGCAGACCACACATGAAGTAGAGCTTGACCTGCCGCCAGCCGTTCGCGTAGGCGGTGGTAACGGTACGGATCAGGTCCTCCTCGGTCACCATCTTGTTGATGACGCGGCGGATCCGTTCCGAACCGCCCTCCGGGGCGAACGTCAGACCGGAGCGGCGACCGTTGCGGCTCAGCTCGTTGGCCAGGTCGACGTTGAAGGCGTCGACCCGGGTCGAGGGCAGTGACAGCCCGGTCTGGGTGCCCTCGTAGCGGTCGGCGAGGCCCTTGGCGATCTCGGCGATCTCGGAGTGGTCGGCGCTGGACAGGCTGAGCAGACCCACCTCGGAGAACCCGGTGGCGCACAGGCCCTGATCGACCATCCGGCCGATGCCCTCGATGGACCGCTCCCGGACCGGGCGCGTGATCATTCCCGCCTGACAGAACCGGCAGCCGCGGGTGCAACCGCGAAAGATCTCCACGCTCATCCGCTCGTGCACGCTCTCGGCCAGCGGCACGAGCGGCGTCTTGGGGTACTCCCAGGTGTCGAGGTCCATCACGGTGTGCTTGCCGACACGCCACGGGGCGGCAGGGTCGTTTGCCGTGACGCGGAGGATGCGACCGTCCGGGAGGTACTCCACGTCGTAGAGGCTGGGCACGTAGATGCCGCCGGGGGCCGCGTCCGGGGCCGCGGGGACCTCGACCTGTGCCAGCGTGGTCAGCAGGCCTCGCCGGCCGCCGGGCTCCCCCGCCGCCTTCCAGTCGCGGATCGCGTCGCTGACGGCCAGCACCGCCTGCTCGCCGTCGCCGAGGATGGCCGCGTCGACGAACGCGGCGATCGGCTCGGGGTTGAAGGCGGCGTGCCCGCCCGCGATGACCAGCGGATGCTCGTCGGTCCGGTCGGCCGCTCGCAACGGGATCCCGGCCAGGTCCAGCGCCGTCAGCAGGTTGGTGTAGCCGAGTTCGGTGGCGAAGGAGACCCCGATGACGTCGAAGGCGCCCAGCGGCCGGTGGCCGTCGACGGTGAAATGCGGGATGCGGTGCTCGCGCATGAGGGCTTCGAGGTCCGGCCACACCGCGTAGGCGCGTTCGGCAAGCACGTCCGGCACCTCGTTGAGGACCTCGTACAAGATCATGACGCCCTGGTTGGGCAGTCCGACCTCGTAGGCGTCGGGGTACATCAGCGCCCACCGCACCACCGCGGCGTCCCAGTCCTTCGTCGTGGAGTTCAGCTCACCACCGATGTATTGCACGGGCTTGGACACCCGCGGCAGCAACGGCTCCAGGCGGGCGAACAGGCTGTCGACGGGCATGGCTCTGCGGACCTCCAGAAGCAACAAGGGACACGCATACGGTACCCGCGTCCACTGTGCGTACCGACCTCGTCCGCCATCTGGTGTGGACGTTCCCATCGCAGCGCGATTGCGGGTGGAGGACCGATACCGTCGCCGTTATGCGAACGAAGGTGTTCAGGTCGGGCATCACTGTGCTCGTGGGAACCGTGGTGGGGTCGGTGCTGCTGGCTGCCGGTGTGGCCTCCTCGGCGACGGGTGAGGCGCTGCTGGTGTCCACGCGCGCCGACCGTTCGGATGCCGTGCCGCTGCAGGGGGCCGACCTGTCCGGCAGTGTCTACGTCTTCCTCGCGGACCCGCCGGCGGACCCGGCCGTGATCGGTGTCGACTTCTACATCGACTCGGCGCCGCCCGCCGACCCGACACGGGTGGAGAACACGGCCCCGTACGACCTGCGGGGCGGCTCCGCCGAGAAGCCGACTGCCTGGAAGCTCGACGCCGTGCCAAGCGGTGGTCACTCGGTTACCGCAGTGGTCCGTACGGCTGCGGGGTCGACCACGGTGACGGCCACATTCACCGTGCGCGCCGGCTCGACGCCAACGACGGCGCCACCGACGGTCACCCCGCCATCGACGACAGCACCACCGACGGTCACCCCGCCGTCCAGTACGCCGATGTCGTCGTCGCCCACGCTGCCCGGCCCCGGCGCGCCGCAGCTCCTGGTCTCCACGTCAGCCACCCGCTCCGGGGCGACCGCGCTGGCGGGCTCCACCCGGTCCGGCAACGTCTACGTCTTCGTCAGTCCACCGGCCTCACCCGCCGTGAGCGGAGTCGACTTCTACATCGATGCGGCTCCCCCCGCCACCCCGGCACGTACCGAGAACACAGCGCCCTATGACCTGCAGGGCGGCAGCGTCACCACCGCCAACGCATGGAACCTCGGCACGGTGACGCCCGGCGCCCACACGGTGGCCGCCGTCATCCGGACCGCCACCTCATCGACGACGACCACAGCCACTTTCACCGTGGGCACCGGTCCCGCACCGACCACCACACCACCGACGACCACACCACCGACGACCGTCGACGATCCGCTGGTGCGGGCCTCGTGGCAGGGCGATTCGGCCACCACGCTGACATTCACGTGGCGCACCGGCGATCCGCAGACACCCGCCGAGGTGCGGCTGCGGCCTGCCGGGACGGCGATCTGGCAGAGCGCCACCGGCACGGCGAAGCCTGCGGGCGGGCTCGGCCACCAGCGCTCGGCCACGGCGACCGGGCTGCTGCCCGGGACCGCGTACGAGTACCAGGTGAGGGTCGACGACGGATGGTCGGCGACGGCGACGGCCGGCACCACGTCCCCGACGATGCCGCTGTCGTTCGTCTACTTCGCCGACACCGGCATCACCGGGCGGCTCGATGGTCTGAGCACCGGCACCGCTGCCGTCATCGACGCGATGGCGGCGCAGCGTCCCGATCTGCTGCTCGGCGGCGGCGACTATGCGTACTACAACACCGACCCCCGTTGGCCGACCCTCGACGGCGCCATCGACGCCTGGCTGACCCAGATGCAGCCGGTCATGAGCAATGCCGTGTTCATGCCGACGTACGGCAACCACGAGGTGCTGCTCGGCGAAGGCTTCGACGCCTGGGCCGACCGGTTCGCGACCCCGACCGGCGTGGGCGGCAAGTCCAGCACGGTCGACACACGAGGCACCTTCTCCTTCGACGCCGGACCGGTCCACTTCGTCTCGATCATGGCCGTGGACGAGACGTCCGGGCTGCCGTCGGCCAACCGGACGTGGATCGCCGACGACATCAGGGCCGCCCAGGCCCGCGGCATGCGATGGGTGGTGCCGTACCTGCACGGCATCCCCTTGGGCGACGGCACCAACCACAAGACCAACTACGCCCTGCAAAGCCAACTCGGGCCGCTGTTCGAGAGCCTCGGGGTGCCGCTGGTGCTGTTCTCCCACGACCAGTCGTTCGAGCGCACCTACCCCCTGACCGGCCTGCGGGACACCCGAGCGACCGCCCCGACCAGAACGTCCACGTCGCTGTCCTGCTACACCGACGCCGACGGCGTGATCTGGGTGAAGACCAGCCCCGCCGGCAAGCTGTCCAGCAAGAACGGCGACTTCAGCCAGTTCCTGTCAGTCGCCCAACCGCCCTGGACCGCAGTCCGCGACAACACCGCCTTCCACTTCACCGAGGTGAATGCGACCGCCACCTCGCTGAGCGTCACCGTCCACGGCGTCACCCCGGGTCAGCCCGCAACAGTGGTGGACAGCTTCGTCATCCAGGGTGGCAACTGCTGAGGGCAATCCGGTGGTGGGCCTCTATAGCCGAACCTCCACGCCATCGTCCAAATCGTCGCGGAAGCCCGGCCCCGGTTGAGTTCGTTGTCTAACCTCGTGACGGCACCAGCCGGGTTGTCTTTAGTCCGGCCTGCTCAAGTTCGCCCGCACACGAGCAAATGACCGCGCGATACTCGAACCGGCCACGGTCCCGTTTCCACTTTCCGTAGACGACCGTGTGATTGTTCCCACAACCAGCACAAAGCCCTGCGACAGTCACCACTTGCGATTCACTCCCGGTGGTGCACTCACCACTTGACACCGCCATGATAATGGCGGGCACACCGAGTCTGTTCACAGCCGCCCGCCCTTCGGCCTGGAGAACAGGTAACGGGATGAAACCATGGCGCACAGTACGATGAGTCCGATGACCCATGGGAAACCAAGAAGAGCCACGAGACCTGCGCCCATATTTGCGCCGACCGTGTTGGACATAGTTGCAAGCCTGATGTAGGCACCGACGACACTGGCCGCTGCAGGCGTCAAAATGAACAGGATCAACACTACTGGTGAAAGCTTCCGGCGCAAGATAAGGATTAGAACAGCAATGAGAATTCCCAGGAGGAATGCTGAAGCCAGCACACCGATAGTCGTGACGTGCCCGCTCGAAAGCCACTCATTCCCAGGATCCACATCACCCCTGGCTGGATCCGACTGATCCCCTATGAGCCAGACGCTTACTATTGAGGAGAGCAGAAAGAGGGTTACCCACAGGACGTGAGCACGGGGCTCGGCCCGCGCTAGGGCCCGGACGGACCTACCCAACGTACAGCCTCACTACTGTGTACATAGTGAATGACCTGTCAGCACATGCCTGCTTCGAGTAAGAAGGCGCCACACTGCACCGTGACAGTAGATCACCGTAGAACTGATTATCGATTCTAAGTTTCGTTCTCCCCCATGGCTTGAGCGTATAGCCGAACCACCTGATTAACGCATAACCAAGATCATGCGTATCGCACGAACTCCTGAATCCGAACCGACTCTCTACTTTGGGGGATAAACCAGTGCAATGATCGGTCCCCGTCAGTCCCTTCCTTAGCACTCCGTCCGGGCGACGCCAAAGATAGGTCGTCCATCCGATCCCCCT
>CAZEYA010000082.1:0-15655 GCA_964516515.1 uncultured Kineosporiaceae bacterium
CGCGACGCGGCCCACGAGTGGGCAGACATCGACGCGTCGCACCGTCATCATGAAGCAATGCCAGCCGCGCGAAGTCACGTCGATGCCCAGTGGCGTGACGACTTGTACTGGCACCGGCACATGTATAATCAGTCGCGGTTTCGGTGGACAGCAGAGCACGTCTTCGACGTGGCCACCATCTACACCAGCGGTCAGCTGGACTTCCGAACCCTCAATGATCTTCGCAAATTAAGAACTGCGCAGGACGACGTCTCCGACTACGGAGCTCAGGCCAGGAATGCTCTCGCGGAACGCCTGAACGCCTTACAGACGGTTCTCGGGGGGAAGTCGGCAGTCGCCGCCACAGTAGGTCTGACGGACATCGAAGCGCGGCACGCGACCTGGAATCTGACTTTTACCAGCGTAGCCGAACGGACCAATCTAAACGTCCGAGGGGTACTCGAGGACCTGCCGTTTGCTAATCCCCTCATTGAAGCGTGGGAACTGGCGCAGCTGTGTCGGCTATACGAAGCAACAGTGGACGTCATGGAAGACACGTTGACTGACAGCGCCGTAGAACTGCTGGGCCGAGGCGTACCGGAACAGGACATCGCCATGGCCGCGGGTTCCTTGACGCCAGAAGGACTCCACGCCCGCATCCGGTGGGTAGGGTGGGCAACAGCGACATGACCGACCCCGACTGGATCGACAGTGCGGACTCGTACAGCAACACCGCGCCGGACGCGTTCGTCGAGCACGCGGTCGGGCGGTTCATGGCCCGATTCCCAGGCCTGGACGACGTCCGGCTCCTAGGCTCGTATGCCGGCTGCTACGACGTGACGCCGGACTACAACCCGGTGATCTCGTGCACGCCGGTCGACGGCCTGGTGGTCGCGGCAGGCTTCAGCGGCCACGGTTACAAGATCGCCCCCGCAGTCGGGGAGCTGGTTGCCGACCTGGTCCTCACCGGCCGGTCCAGCGCCGACGACATCGACGAGGCGGACTTCCGGCTGTCCCGGTTCGCCGATGGCCGGCCGCTGCGCTCGCAGCACCCTTATGTCGGCGCGGGGGCGATGCGCTGAGGCCGCGTCGAGGGCGTGCCTCGGTCAAGCTGCAACGTGAGGCGGACGTGGGAGGTGACGGACCCGCGTTCTTCGTAGCAGCGGTGCGCCCCGCGCGTCGTCGTCGTCAGTCGCACGAGGGCGCAACCACGGCGTCGAGACTCGACGATGCCACCGTCAGCCCCAGGTCGTGGCCTGCGATGTCGACATCGGGTCGGGGAGCGGACATACGGCCCACCGTCCACGGGCCCAGCGAGGAGAAGGTCTTGAGCTCGAGCCGGTACTGCCGTCCTTCGTGGTGGTCAGGACGAAGTCGCCCCGACAGGAAAACAATGCGTGTGACGACACAACAGCTGGCGAGGGCCGCGGTGACCGTTCGGAGATCTGGCGGACGTTCCCCAGTGTCGGCGCAGCTGCCCGGGCCGCCAGACTGGACTGGTGACCGACAGTGGGTACGAGGACTTCCCGCCCGGGTTCTTCGACCGAGACGACCCGTCGAGCGACGCCCCGTTCTACGGCACCCCCCGCCTCGTCACCCACCTCGACGCCCGTGCGATCGCAGCGGTCGGCGCGCTGTACGCCCAGCTGGGCATCGACGGCTCCACACCGGGCAGGCGGGTCCTCGACCTGATGTCCTCGTGGGTCTCGCACTTCACTACGCCCCCCGCGGAACTGGTCGTGCTCGGCATGAACGCCGCCGAACTGGCCGCCAACCCCGCCGCGACCGAACGGGTGGCCGCCGACCTCAACGTCGACCCACGGCTGCCGTTCGCAGCGGGGTTCTTCGATGCCGTCACCTGCTGCGTCTCCATCGACTACCTGGTGCGTCCCATCGAGGTGATCCGCGAGGCTGCTCGGGTGCTGCGTCCCGGGGGTGTACTGGCCGTCACCTTCTCCAACCGCTGCTTCCCGACCAAGGCCGTCCACGGCTGGCTTGCGACTGACGACGCGGGTCGCTGCGCGATCGTCGGCGACTACGTCCGCCGTGCCGGGGGGTTCGAGGAGCCTGAGATCTCGCTGCGGACGCCGCCGCGCTCGTTCGGTGACCCGCTCTACGGTGTCACTACCCGCCGCGTGGCCTCAGCGGACGCGCCCAGTGACGTGATGGACGAAGCACCCGTCTCCAATGGACCCGGCTGATTCAGCAGCGTGGATGGAGGTACCACGGGCGGCCAGCTCGTTCACCGACCGCCCGTGGTACTCGCGCAACTGCCCGCTGAACAGTGCTCCTGGCCCCGCTCGACGGGTTCACCGTGCCGAGCCGTCAGGCACGGTCCCCGGTGGGCGGGGGTATGCGATCAGGGTTGGAAAGTGAGAACTGGAGTGCTGACGGTGCCGGCGGTGGCCGACGACGTCGTGATGGTCCTGTTCGAGCCACCTTCCCACACGACGTTTCCGGCGCTGTCCTTCCGGATGAACTTGTACTGGATGGTTCTGCCAACCGGGAGACTGACCGGCAGGAACCACTGCGGATAGTTGGGGTTGAGCATCGCCTCGGTCGACTGGGCCACGTTCCAGGAGCCCAGTTCGGCAACGTTGCCCACGATGTGGATTTGTTGCCCCGGTGTCGTGTTCGCCTGAACAGTGAACACCACCTGGTTGAGGTCACCGGTCAGCACATCGACCGTGAAGCTGTTGCTCGCGGTGCCCGCCTTGGTCACCACGACGGGCTGTTCACCCGCTGGTGTGTTGGTGGCCACCGTCAGCGTCAGTTGCCGGTCCGATGCACTGGTCACGGTCGCCGGGACCCCACCGACGGTCGCCGATGGCGTGCCGCCCAGGCCGGTGCCGGCCACCACCAGGGTGGCCCCGGGGCGCACCTCGCTCGACGTGACGTCCCCGATACGGGGCGTGGCCGTGCCGAGGCCAGGGGTCGATGTCCACACGTCGACTTCACCGCCACTGAGCACGAAGGAGGGCAGCACACCCCCCGCCACGGTCACACCTGCCCCTGCGAGAAGGCCCGCCAGATGGTCCGGGTAGGTGGCATTGGGCAGCGTCGTAGCGAGTGCAGGCACGGTCGCGGACGAGTTCGGCTGCCGGTTGACCGCCACGACAACTTCGTGCCCGTAGAACTTGCGCGAGAAGACGAGTACGTCATCGGTGCTGTAGAGCACCGTCGTGAGTCCGTAGGCGAGCCCGTAGTTGCTGCGGCGCAGACCCGCGAGGCTGCTGATCAGACGGTAGGCCGTGGTGGTCGTCGAGAAGCTCGTGGCGCGTTGCATGAACACCCGCCCGGCGATGTCGCTGGCGTCGGCGCTCGAGACGTACTGCTCAGTTCCGTAGTAGATGTTGGGGGTTCCCCGGCTGGTCATGAGGGTGGCCAGCGCGGCGTGGTACGGGCGGTCGTTCGGCTGGATGTACCGAAATCGCGTGACGTCGTGATTGTCGATGAAAGTGACTGCCTGGTTCTCATAGGCATAGTCGTTGGACGTTGCGACCAGCATGGCGCCGAAGTCGTCCATCCCCTCGCTGAAAGAACCGAACGCATTGGTCGAGGCCCGGTAGTACTCGAAGTCCAGATTGTTGATCCCGGTGCGGTCGGGGAATGACTCGTACTCGCCGTACTTGGGATCGGGGCGGCCGATGAAGAATTCTCCGAAGTGGCTGACAGGCCCACCCGGTGCTGTGTCGATGGCGTCTCGCAGGTTGCGGGCGAAGGCGGGGTTCATGTGGAGGGTGGCGTCGTGTCGAAACCCGTCCACGCCGCGGGCCTTCCAGAATGTCGCTGCCCCTTCCAGGTAAGCCGCGACCTGCGCGTTCTCCTGCGAGAAGTCGGCCAGGGAACCGAGGTCCCGGTGCCGGTAGCCGAATCTGCTGCTGTCGCCGCCGCGGTCGCCCAGGCCGTGGAACCACCCAGACGTGTCGTTGTGCGGATCAGCAATGAGGTTCTCCAGGCGACCGTCAGAATTGTAGTCGTACGGCTCACCATTGGCATCGAGGGCCAGGGAGCCGCCGGGCAGCCGATCGGGCTCGTACAACCTGCCATCCTCGGCCACGAACCCGCGAGTCGGGTTCTGCCAGCGACTGGTGTGATTGGTCACGAAATCGATGACGAGCTTGATGCCGTTGGCATGTAATGCGTCACGCAGTTGCTCGAACTGCCGGAGGGTTCCGAAGTGCTTGTTCGTGGCGTAGTAGTTGCGCACGTGATATCCGTGGAAGCTGGTCCATCGGTCCACAGAGCCGTTCGGCTGGGCGTCCTCGATGACGGTGTCGCGATTGGCGTAGGGCGCCGAAATCCAGACCGCCGTGATGCCCATATCCTTGAGGTATGCAATCTTGTCGATAATGCCGTGGAAGTCGCCACCCTGGTACAGCTTGAGGTCGGTGCCGTTGCCGATGCCGTTGCCGTCCGGGTCGTCGAAGAGCGTCCGGTCGAAGCCCGGTGGAACATTGTTGCCGGTGTTGCCGTCGGCGAACCGGTCAGTGAGAATTTGATACACCACATCGGTGGGGTCGAGTGGCCCCAGGGCGCCGGTACTCGTGGCCGCGGCCGCAGGGGCGGCGTTTGTTGTGGCACTCATCGTGGCGAGCGCGGCGGTTGTGGCAAGGACCAGGCCGGCTGCAATAGCTGTCAGCCGGCGAAAACGGGTGTGTGCCATGGTCTGTCCTTCCAGGCGTCGTTGCGTGGAATAGCGGAGAAGTGCGGGCGCTGTCAGGCGGGTGCGGCGCCGGTGCTGTCACGGACGATCAGTTCCGGCGCGAACAGGTACTCGGTGGTGATGTGGTCCCCGGTGCGCAGGTGGTCGGTGAGGGCGGCGACCACCACGGAACACATGTCCGCGATCGGTTGCCGCAGCGAGGTCAGCGGCGGGTCGAGGAACGCGTTGAGGCTGGAGTCGTCGAACCCCACGATGGACACGTCGTGGGGGATGGTCAGGCCGAGGGTGCGGGCGGCCCTGATGACGCCCAGTGCGATCGGGTCCGATGCGCAGATCACGGCCGTGGCACCCGCCTCGATGAGCCGTGTCCCGCTGGCCTGTCCCCCCTCCACGGTGAACAGGGCGTGCTCGACGAGGAGCTCGACGGGGTCCGAGGTCGCCCGGCGGGCCTCATGCAGGGCGTGCGCGGCCTCGACCTTGCGCTGGACCGGCGTGTACCGCTCCGGCCCCACGGCCAGCCCGATGCGCCGGTGCCCGAGAGCGGTGAGGTGCTGGACGGCCATGTCGACGGCCAGACGGTCATCGACGGCGACGAAGGTCGCATCGAGATCCGGCACGAAGCCGTTGACCAACACCAGCGCCACACCCCGCCGGCACAGTCGCAGGTAGCGGTCGGCTGATGTCTTGGTGTCGGCGTGCATGCCCGACACGACGACGAGGCCGGCGATGGACCGGGCCAGCATCAGCTCGATCCACTGGTCCTCGCTGATCCCGGACGCCAGCTGGGACCCGACGAGCGGTGTCAGGCCCTGACGCACCAGGCGGAGCTGGAGCTGCTGGACGAACGCGGGGAAGACGGGGTTGTCGAGCTCGGGCACGATGACGCCGACCGTCCCGCTGTCCACCGGTGCCGGGCGGCGGCCCGCCGTGTACCCGGCGGCCTGGGCGGCCTGCAACACCTGTCGGCGCACGGCGTCGCTCACCCCCTCCTTGCCCCGTAGGGCGCGGCTCACCGTGGCACTGCTCACGCCCACCTCGGCGGCGATGACGTCGAGGGTGCCCACCGGCACACGGTCGCACCCCGATCCGGTGGCTGCAAGAAGCAGTGCCCTGATGCGCACATCTTGCGCAAGCCCTTGCGTTCGAATCCGGCGGATTGTTACCTTCCGTGCGCAGCCCGACCCGACGGGCAGCAGAAGTGGAGAACCGAGATGCGACGACGCATCCCCCTGGCCGTCGTGGCCACGACCGTCCTGTTCCTGACCGCCGCGTGCGCCGGTGACGACGACACCGGTGATGCGGCCGCCACGCCCGCCCCCGAGCCGAGCAGCGAGGCGCCCAGCGAGGAGGCGAGTGTCGAGCCGTCCGCCGAGGGCAGCGCCGCGCCGGTCGAGCGCGCCGACGCCGACCTCGTGATCTGGACCGACGACGCGCGGGCCGGCGTCGTGCAGCAGATCGGGGACGAGTTCGGTGAGGCCAACGGCATCACCGTCGCGGTCCAGCAGCTGGACTTCGGTTCCATCCGCGACAATCTCGTGTCCCGGGGTCCGGTGGGGGAGGGACCCGACATCATCGTCGGTGCCCACGACTGGTTGGGCCAGCTGGTGACCAACGGTGCGGTGGCGCCCCTGGAGCTGGGCGACTCGGTCGCCGACTACCAGCCGGTCGCGATCGAGGCGCTGACCTACGACGGCATCGTCTACGGTCTGCCCTACGCGGTCGAGAACGTCGCCCTGTTCCGCAACACTGCCCTGGCGCCGCAGCCCCCGGCCGACTTCGAGTCCATGCTGGCCGACGGCAAGGCCCGCGTCGACGCCGGCGAGGCGGATCTGCCGCTGGCCCTGCAGGTCGGCGAGGTCGGGGACGTCTACCACTTCTATCCGATCCAGACGTCGTTCGGCTCCAATATCTTCGGTACGAACCCTGACGGCAGCTACAACCCCGCCGACCTGCAGATCGACAATGAAGGTGGGTTGGCGTTCGCCGCGAAGCTGAGGGAATGGGTGGACGCGGGTTACCTCAACGCGGACGTGACCTTCGACATCGCCACCGAGGCGTTCGCCAACGGCCGGGCCCCGTACGCCATCACCGGGCCGTGGAACGTCGAAGCGTTCACCGAGGCCGGTGTCGAATTCTCGGTCGAGGCCATCCCCTCGGCCGGTGGTCAGCCGTCGCAGCCCTTCGTGGGCGTCCAGGGCTTCATGGTCTCGGCCTACGCCGAGAATCCCCTGGTGGCGAACGACTTCGTCGTCAACTACCTGGGGACCGAGGAGGTCGCGCGCTCGCTGTACGACACCGGCAAGCGCCCGCCCGCCCGGACCAGCGTCCTGGAGCAGGTCTCGTCGGATCCGGTGATCGCCGGCTTCGGTAACTACGGTGCCCAGGGGCAGCCGCTGCCCAGCATCCCGGCCATGAGCACGGTGTTCACTGACTACGGCAACGCGCAGCGCGACATCCTGCTGGGCAGCGGGGACCCGGTCGAACTGGCCGGAGCCTCCGCGGAGCGGATTCGGCAGGCCGTCGCCGACTCGTGAGCGGGCCGAACGCCCTGACGTCCGTGGTGGCGCCGGCGACGCCACCACGGACGCGGGGGAGCGAGTTCTGGGTGACCCTGGCGGCGCGCATCGGCATCATGTCGCTGCTCAACGCCCTGGGTGTCTTCGCTCTGGTCGTTGCCGTCGGGGCAGGGCAGTGGGGCTTCGCGGCGTTCGGGCTGGTGATGCTGGTGGCCGCCGACTGGATCTACCTGTCACGTCGTACGGTGCCCCTGAAGTACCTCTTCCCAGGTGTGCTGTTCCTGCTCGTCTTCCAGGTGTACGTCGTCCTGTACACGGTGGCGATCTCGTTCACCAACTACGGCGACGGGCACTCCATCGACCAGGAGACCGCACGGCGCCAGGTCGTCGCCGTATCCGAGCAGCGGGTACCCGACAGCCCGTCCTACGCGGTCACCGTCCTCAGCCGGGGTGAGCCAGCGGACGAGGAGATCGCCTTCCTGGTCACCGGACCCGACGGCGACGTCAGCCTCGGCACCCCGCAGGGGCTGCAGTCGGTCGACGCCGACGACGTGACCCGCGACGACGAGGAGTTGGCGGTCGCCGTCGACGGGTGGCGCAGCCTCCGGCTCGTCGACCTGGCGAACCGGCAGCGCGAGGTCGTCGATCTGCGGGTGCCGCTGGACGTCTCGGATCCCGACGCCGGCAGCCTGCGCACCCGGGACGGTCGCACCGCTTTCGTCAACGTCCCGTTGCTGTCCTACGACGAGGCCACCGACACCTTGGTCGACGCCCGGGACGGCACGGAGTACACGGCCGATCAGGACGTGGGCTTCTACGCCAGCTCCGACGGGCAGGTCCTCACGCCGGGGTGGCGGGTCTTCTCGGGCCTTGACAACTACCGCCGGGTCTTCACCGACACCCGACTGGCCGGACCCCTGCTGCAGGTGACGGTCTGGACCTTCGCCTTCGCGGCGATCTCGGTCGTCAGCACGTTCGCCGTCGGGGTGATGCTTGCCGCGACGCTCGACCACCCACGCATGCGCGGCAAGCGGGTGTACCGCTCGCTGCTCCTCCTGCCCTATGCCGCGCCCAGTTTCATGTCCATGCTGTTGTGGGCCGGGTTCCTCAACCCCAGCTTCGGCTTCGTCAACCAGGTCCTGCTCGGCGGTGCCGACATCCAGTGGCTCACCGACCCGTGGCTGGCGAGGTTCAGCGTCCTGCTGGTCAACCTGTGGCTCGGCTTCCCGTACATGTTGCTGGTGTGCACCGGGGCGCTGCAGAGCATCCCGGTCGAGTTGCGCGAGGCGGCCCGGGTGGACGGCGCCGGCCCGCTGCGGGTGTTCCGCTCCATCACACTGCCGCTGCTGCTGGTCAGCGTGGCACCGCTGCTCATCGCCAGCTTCGCGTTCAACTTCAACAACTTCACGCTCATCTACTTCATCACCGGAGGTGGTCCCAACATTCCCGAGGCCGCCGTCAGCGTCGGCAGTACCGACCTGCTGATCCACGTCGTGTACTCGCTCGGTTTCGAGAGCGGCAGCGGCCAGCAATGGGGTTTTGCCTGCGCCCTCTCGGTTCTCATCTTCGGCGTGGTCGCCACGGTGTCCGCGCTCGGCTTCCGGCGGACCACCACCCTGGAGAACCTCTCCTGACCGTTGTGAGCCGCCGCGATGTGGCCGATACCTGGTGGCGGCACGCCGTGGGGATCCTCGCCGTGGTGTTCGCCGTGTTCCCGATCGTCTTCGTCATCAGCGCCTCACTGAATCCGCTGGGCACGCTGACGGCCAGCAATCAACTGTTCGGCAGGATCAGCGGCGAGAATTACGTCGCCCTGTTCACGACCGACATCTATCCCTATCCCCGATGGTTCGTCAACACGCTCGTCGTGGCTGTCGTGACCGCGATCGTCCAGGTCTTCCTCGCCTGCCTGGCGGCCTATGCCTTCAGTCGGTTCCGCTTCCGGGGACGACGGCTGGGGATGCTCGGGTTGCTCCTGGTGCAGATCTTCCCCCAGATCCTCGCTGCCATCGCCATCTTCCTCCTGGTCTTCGAGTTGGGCTCCCTCTTCCCGGCCATCGGTCTGGGGACCACGACGGGGCTCATCCTCGTGTACCTCGGTCTCGCCCTCGGCGTCAACACGTTCCTGATCAAGGGATTCTTCGACAGCATTCCGCGGGAGCTGGACGAAGCCATGAAGGTGGACGGCGCCGGGCACGCCAGGATCTTCTTCAGCATGATCCTGCCGCTGTCGGTACCGGTGCTCGCCGTCGTCGCGCTGCTGTCGTTCATCAACGCCCTCAACGAATTCCTGGTGGCGAGCATCATCCTCAGCGCACCGGATTCCCAGACCCTCGCGGTCGGTCTCTACCAGCTCGTGAGTTCGCAGCTCAACGCCAACTGGGGTTTCTTCGCGGCCGGCGCCTTTCTCGGGGCCATCCCGCCGATACTCATCTTCCAGTACCTGCAGAAGTACATCGTCTCCGGACTCACCACCGGCGCCGTCAAATGACGGCCAGCACGAGCGGCGCCTTGTGGGACCAGCCGCACCACGACGGGTCCGACCTGCACGCGCCCGGGGCGGCGGGCGCACGGCTCGGGGACTCCCTCGAGGTGTTCCTCCGGGTGCCCCGCCGCCCACGGGCCGCGGTGCCGACCTCGGTGCACCTGCGGCAACTGACAGACGGCGAACCCCGGTTCACCCAGGCATCGGTCCACCACGTCGACGCTCATGACACCTGGTACGTCGCCACCCTCCGGGTCCACAACCGGCTCACGCGCTACCGCTGGCTGCTGGCCGGCGAGGGGGCGGGACACGGCGGCTACCGGTGGGCCAATGCCGCCGGGGTGTTCAGCCACGACGTCACCGACGCCGCCGACCACATCGTCACCACCTACCCGGCGGCGCCGGACTGGGCCGTGGACGGTGCCGTTTACCAGGTGTTCCCGGACAGGTTCGCGCGCTCCGGGCGACCGCGGCCCACCGCCCCGTCGTGGGCCGTGCCCATGGGGTGGGACGAGCCGGTCGAACCCAGCGGACCACGCTCGCCGTTCCAGCTGTACGGCGGTGACCTTGACGGCGTCCGGGAACACCTCGACCACATCGTTGAACTCGGGGCCACCGTCCTCTACCTGACGCCGTTCTTCCCTGCGACGAGCACCCACCGCTACGACGCGTCGACGTTCGACGTCGTCGACCCGCTGCTGGGTGGCGACGCGGCACTGGCGCGGTTGGTGGCCGCGGCCCACGACGCCGGGCTCCGGGTGATCGGCGACCTCACCACCAACCACACCGGGCACCGCCACGAGTGGTTTCGGGCCGCACAGGCGGACGCGGGAGCCGTCGAGGCGGGCTTCTACCACTTCGACCGCCACCCCGACCGCTACGGCAGCTGGCTCGGGGTGCCCTCGCTGCCCACGCTCAACCACGCCTCTGCGCAGCTGCGCCGTCGTCTCCTCGACGGCCCGGACAGTGTGGTCGGGCGCTGGCTGTCGGGCGAGGCCGGGCTGGACGGCTGGCGGATCGACGTCGCCCACATGACCGGCCGGCACGGCGGTGACGACCTCAACCATGAGGTCGCCCGCACCGTGCGCGCCACCATGACCGCCGTCAGGCCCGACGGTTTCCTGCTCGCCGAACACTTCCACGACAGCTCCGTCGACGTCACGGTGGGAGCGGGTGGTTGGCACTCGGTGATGAACTACGCGGCCTTCACCCGCCCGGTGTGGGAGTGGCTCGCGGCGCCGGACTCGGCGTACGGCTTCCTCGGTGTCCCGGTCCCGGTGCCCCGCAAACCCACCGCCGACGTGGTGGCCGCCATGCGCCAGTTCGCGGCGGCCGTCCCCTGGCACCAGTCGCTGCAGAACGTCAACCTGCTCGGTTCCCACGACACGCCCCGGCCGCGCAGCGTGTTCGGTTCGGCCGAGGCCCTGCTCGCCGCCGCGCTCGTGCTCGTCACCTACCCCGGCATACCCATGGTCTTCGCCGGAGACGAACTGGGACTCACCGGCGACGACGGCGAGCACTCACGCACCCCGATGCCGTGGGACGACCGCGAACGCTTCGGCGGGCACATCCACCGCAGCTACCGGGAACTGCTCGCGTTGCGCCGCTCTCAACCGGCACTGCGGCGCGGTGGCCTCCGCTGGCTCTCGACGGGTCCCGACCACATGGCCTGGCTGCGCGAGACGACCGACGAGCGGCTCGCGGTCGTCGTGGCCCGGGCGGCGGCCTCGCTGTCGTTGCCGGCCACGCTGGTGGGACGGACGTCGACCCTGTGGGGCGAGGCCGACATCACAACGACTGGGGATCATGTCGACGTGCACGTCAGTGGCGCGGGCGGGGTCGTCCTGCGCTGCGGGTGAGAGCGCCGGCGTCCTCGTCTGCGCGGCGAGGGGCACGGCCGGCCCGTCACCCCCCGGCGGGGGTGCTGGTCAGATTGATGTCCAGCGTGCTGCCCGGCGTGATGCCACCGACGAACACCTCGGCGTAGCTCGCAGGAACCCCGTCGACCAGGAACGACACCGTGTAGTTGGTGCCGTCGGCCGCGGTCGTCGTTCCCCCGTTCGCGATGGCCGCCTGGATGATCCCCGGGATGTCCGAGCCGGCGGGAGCCGCCGCCCCGCCCGGGGGTAGCGGCGGGGGTGACGCTGACAGCTCCGCGACGGCCGTCGCGACCGGACCCGGGACTGTCCCGGACGGCGCCGCGCCGGCAACGGGAGGACTCTCGGCCGGAGCCGCCGCTGCGGCGGGGTCCGCCCCGGGGTCCGGCGAGCCGGCCGCCGCGAGGGTGGCCGGCGACTCCGCCACCAGCGGGGCCGCCGACACCACCGTGAGCGGCGGCGACGCCGGGGCACCGTCGGCCTCGTCGCCGGTGGTGGCGAACACGCTCACCGCCGCCGACGCGAGGCCCAGCACCGCCGCGACCCCCAGCACCGAGGGCAGGAGCCGCCGCCGGCTACTGCCGGACCTCACGGCCCGGTGACGGATCGGCGACTGCGACATGGTGGGTCCTCCGGGTCGTGGCTGCGGGTGGTAGCGCGGCGGGTGGATCGACGGTCGCGTCTGCGCCTGCGAGACCTGCCTGGACGCGGCCGGCATCACCACCGCCATGTGTCACACGCCCCGTACGTCGACGAGGTTTCAGTCGCGCTGCCGCGGTGCGCAGTCGTGACCTCCCCGTGGTCGGACGCGCGTGGTACGCCGGATCCAGGCCCGGTTGGACGTCGAGGAGGTGCGGCTGCGCCGCTACCCGGACGACGAGTGAGCGTAGGCATGCCAGTCGGCACGGGCGGGCCGCACGGCGAGGTCGCGCCCGGCGGCCAGCACCCGGGCGTGCCAGGCGTCGAGGTCATCGGCCAAACGCCCGGCGAGGTCCGCGCGGGAGTGCACGCCGAGACGCAGCAGCACGTCCAGCACGTCGATCGGTACCGCTCGCTGGTCGCCCGCGGGCAGGGCCAGCTCGGCGATCCGGTTCCATCGCTGCAGCACCACACCCGGCACGTCCAGTCGGGCGCGTTCCTCGTCCGACAGCTCCACGAGGTCACGGGGACCGGCGAGGCCCAGCGACCTGATGACGTCTCGGCGGGCGTCGAAGGCAGTCAGGTCGAAGAACGCCGCCACCCCCGGCTCACCCACGATCTGCTGCAGCCGCGCGGCCACGGTGTCGCCAGGCTGCTCCGGCTCGCGGCGCAGCGGCTCCAAGGAGGGGTCGTCCCGAGCCCACCGGCGAAGCTGCGGATCGGTGGCCGCGACGCGGACGTCCGCCAAGGCGCGCTCAGCCCAGTCGCCGTCGGCGCGCCGGCTGCATTCGTAGCACGCCCGGGCATAGGACTCCGCCGCATTCAGCGGCGGCGGCAGTCGGACGCTGTCGCTGGTGCGGGTCGGGCGGACCCATCGCTCCGCCTGTTCGACGGTGTCCCGCCAGCCGTCGACGTCGACGTCCTCCGCCACCCGCGTGTTGACGTCCAGCACCAGGTATCCCGCGATCACCCGGACTTGGCGCCGCAGCTGCGCTGCCTCTTGCGAGCGGGAGCGCAGCAGCCGGACCAGGCTCATCGCGGCATGGACGGCGCCTAGTGTCGCGGTGTGCACCCCGGCGGGCGATGCCGGTTCAGCCTGTGCCCGCTGCAGCACGATGTTGAACCGGGTGGCCGCCAGCATGTACGTCAGCCGCAACCGCATGGCGGCCCACCCGGCACCGTGACCGTCGATCCGCTCCAGGGTCGCGTCGGCCTCGCCGGCGACGTCGGCCTGCTGCTCGATCTGCAGGCTGCGCTGCCCCAGCAGAGCCGCCGTCGCCAGGCCGCTGCCGGGGTCTTCCGCCACCGCCCGGCGCAGCAGCGTGACCGCGAGCTCGTCGTCCAGTCGCACGGCCGGGTCACCGGCGATGAGGTGCATCGCCAGGGGCCGGGCCCGGGTCGCGCCGCACAAGCCGCGCCGCAGCACGTCGTCGACCCGAGAGATCTCCAGGAGCACGTAGGCCGCCGCCGCGGTGAGCAGGTGTCGCTTGGCTGCGTCGGGCCACGCCGGGTCGGCCTGGTCCGACGGCGAGGTGGGCAGACCCAGCTGGTGCAGCGTTGTCGTCCAGTTGGGGACGGCCTTGCCGTTGCGGGTGAGGCGTCGCGGTTGACGGCGGGGTCACCGACCTGGTCACCGGCGGCGGAGGTGGTGAGGTCGTCGCGGGCGAGGCCGGCGGCTATTCCTAGGCCGGCGTCCCGGCTGCGCAGCAGAACACCGTCGTCACCCGCGACGTAGACGACGGGGTTGGCGAGTACCCCGACGGCGAGAGTGGCGACGATCAGGCTGATCGCAAGTTCGTAGATTCCCAGTGCCCAGCGTCCGCGGATCATCCACAGGAAAGTGACGAACGCGGCGATGGTGAGCACTGCCGGCCACAACCCGAACCTGTTGAGGACCGTGGAGAGGTTGGCGCTGATGTCGGTGGCCGGGGAGATGAGCACGGGCAGCCACGCGAAGGACAGGCCGTAGTCGATCGCCCAGACCGCACAGATAACCACACCCTGGTAGATCCCCCACACCAACGTGGTCAGGTATCCCCAGATGAGGACCGCCGGGTCGGGTATCAGGCCGCCGTCACCGAAGGACAGCTGGTAGGACCAGGCGCTGATCCCGTGCGAGTCCCGGATCCGGATCCACGACAGGGCCGCCGGCCCGCCAGCGGGTTCCTCAATGACGGTGCTCGTGGGGTCGGTGGCCGCCCAGGTGGGAAGGGTCGTCGCCACAATGGCTCCGCAGGCGAGGACCAGGGAGACGATGAGACGACAAGCCAAGCGTCCGGAGCGGTCGGGGATCAGCCGGCTGGTGACGTAGCTGGGTCGACACGCAGGACAGCGGCTCATAGCGGCTGGGGGGATGGCTGCGGGCGGATCGGGGCGGTGGTCGGGGTGGTCAGGGTGGCCGTGGCGCGGGCCGGGGAGGCTGGCAGGAGGATGCGCACACGCCCCACACGCCCGTTCGCGTCGCGCATGAAGGCTTCCCCGCGGCGGTCAGCCGGGACGCCGTCGGGGCCCGTGGGGCTGGTGTCGGTACGGACGAGGCTGACCAGGTGCTCGTCGTCAGGGTCCATGTCGAGCCAGCGCAGGCCGCGGCGCGCGAGGATCTCATCGCGCTGGCGCATCAGGATGCGGGTGGGGATGAGTCCTCGCAGGGTGTCCGACCCGAAATCGGTGGGGTCCTGAGAACCCAGGAGTGCCGCTGCGGCGTGCTTGCGGCCGTCGCGGACGAAGATCTCCAGTTCGGCGGCGCCCTCGGGGCTGGCCGTGACGTGGTGCGCCTCATCGACGACGAACGCCGCGAACGTCTTGGTGGTGAAGCACACCCGCCGGGCGACGGCAGCTACCAGTGCGTACACCGCCCGCCCGAAGAGGGTCTCGATGGGCAACTGGCGGAACAGGTGAGGGGTCTCCAGCTCGAGCTTGCTGGGCAGCTTGAGCCCGGCAGTACGGATGACCAGGGCCGCGCCGCCGAGTGCCACCGGCGGCAAGGAGTCGTCGAAGACCACTCGTCCGACGTCGCGGGTGGCGTACACGTTCAGGGCTCGGGCAAGGTCCACCGCGCCGGACCCGAGTCCCATGTCCGAACCATGGGATCCGGCAGTGGCGAGGTGCCGCACGAGAGCACCGGAGCTGGTGATGGCGTGGCGTACCAGGTACTCGGGGGTGAGGACATCGCTGAGGAGTAGCCCCCATGGGCTGGTGGGTGTGATGTCGAGCAGCGGGGTGAGGAAGCTGTGCAGGGCGCGACCGGCGAGGCCGGGCGGGAACAGGCGCAGCGGGTCGAGGCTGGCGACGGGGTCGACGACGTCGGCGATCGTGACGTCGGTGACGCTGCTTGCCCAGGTGACCCACTCCCCCACCTCCGTGCGGTCGACGACCACGACGAGCCCGCCGCGGTCGACGACATCGCCGGCGAGTTTCTTCAGAGCAACCGATTTTCCCTGCCCCCAATTCACCGACGACGCCAAGGGACCCGGAGACGTCACGACCCGACGCG
>CAZEYA010000083.1:0-15596 GCA_964516515.1 uncultured Kineosporiaceae bacterium
CGCCCACGTCGTCCCAGCCGAACGAGCCGGGGATCGTCGCGACCTCGCCGGCGGTGGCGCCCGGCTCGGCGACCGCGTGGTCGATGGCGATGCTGGGCAGCGTCGGCCAGGTGGTGGTCAGCACCTCTTCGCGCTGCGGGGTGTCCCAGGCCTCGGCGATCCGGTCCAGGCCGACGGCCAGCTGCGGGCAGTGCCGGTGCATGAGCTCCATCAGTCGCGACGCCCGCGCAACGAACATGCCCGCGTTCCACCGCCAGCCCTGCTCGACGTAGGCCGCGGCGGTGGCGGCATCCGGCTTCTCGACGAAGGCGCGCGCCACTCGTGCCGACGGGGCTCCCTCCACCTCCACCGGGTCACCGACGTCGATGTAGCCGAAGCCGGTCGCGGGCCCGGTCGGCACGATCCCGATCGTCACCAGCCATCCTGCCCGCGCCACCGCCACCGCCTCGGCGACCGCGCCCTGGAACGCCCGCACGTCGCGCACCACGTGGTCGGCCGCGAACGACCCGACGACCGCGTCGGGATCACGCCGCGCCACGATCGCCGCCGCCAACCCGATCGCCGCACCCGAGTTGCGCGGCGTCGGCTCCACCAGCAGGTTCGACTCCTCCAGCTGCGGCAGCTGCCTGCCCACCGCCACCGCGTGCGACGGCCCCGTCACGACCATCACCCCACCCGGGCCGGTCAGCGGCTGCAGCCGGTCCCAGGTGGACTGCACCAGCGTGCGGCCCGACCCGGTCAGGTCGTGCAGGAACTTGGGCCGCGCCGCCCGGGACAGCGGCCACAGCCGGGTACCCGCTCCCCCGGCCGGCACCACGGCGACGAAACCGTGCAACGGCTGACTCCCTTTGCGGTTCACGCCCGCGACGGTAGCGCCGAGGCACGTCCACCCGCCGCGGAGCCGACTAATGTCAGTCGCATGCGCGTGGCCATCGTCACGGAATCCTTCCTGCCGACCGTGAACGGTGTCACCAACAGCGTGCTTCGGGTCCTGGAGCACCTGGCGCTGCGCGGCCACGACGCGATGGTCATCTGTCCCGGCCCCGCCCCGCCGAGCTACGCCGACTTCCCGGTCCGCGAGGTCGCCGCCTTCAAGTTCTTCAAGTTCAACCTCGGCATGCCGACGGCCCACGTCCAGCAGGCGCTGGCGGACTTCGGCCCGGACGTCGTGCACAGCGCCGGACCGTTCCTGCTCGGCGGACTCGGCCTGCTGGGGGCCCAACGGCTGGACATCCCGACGGTCGCGATCTACCAGACCGACATGGCTGGGTTCGCCGCCCATCACGGGTTCCGTGCGGCATCCAAGGGCCTGTGGGACTGGGCGCGACAGCTGCACGAGATGGCCGACCTCACCCTCGCCCCCTCGAAGTCCGCGCTCAACGACCTCATAGCGCACGGCGTGCCGAGGGTGGCGCTGTGGGGGCGAGGCGTGGACACCGTCCAGTTCCATCCCTCGCGCCGCGACTCCCCCGGCTCGCGCGAGCTGCGGGCCCGGCTGTCCCCCGACGGCGAGGTGGTCGTGGGGTACGTCGGGCGGATGTTCCCCGAGAAGCGGGTCGAGCGGCTGGCGATCCTCGGCGGGTTGCCCGGCATCCGGGTCGCGATCGTCGGTGACGGCCCCACCAGGGCGCCCACCGAGCGAGCCTTCGCCGCAGCGGGCCTGCCCAGCACGTTCCTCGGCCATCTGGAGGGGACCGACCTGGCCGACGCCTACGCCGCCTTCGACATCTTCATCCACACCGGCACCGAGGAGACCTTCGGCCAGACGCTGCAGGAGGCGATGGCCACCCACTTGCCGGTCATCGCGCCGGCCGCGGGGGGGCCTCGCGACATCGTGCTGCACGGCGAGACCGGATTCCTGTACTCCCCCGAGGACGACCAGGACCTGCGGGCGAAGGTCGAGGAGCTGATCGCCGACCGCGACCTGCGGCAGCGGATGGGCGAGGCGGGTCGGCGCGCCGTACTGCCCCGCTCGTGGGAGGCGGTGTGCGACGAGCTACTCGACCACTACGGCACCGCCATCGCCCAGCACGACTACACCCAGCGTCGGCAGCACATCGACATCGGCGGCCTGGCCGCGGCGGCACTGAGCCTCAACGCCCGGGACTGAGCCCGGCCGTCGAACAGCTCACACGTGTGTGCCAGTGCCCGTCCCGCTAAGCAGCTCGACGACGTCCATCACCAGCTGCGCTCGGTCAAGTGCGGAAAACCGGCAGTGCGAGGTGCGTCAAAGTTGTACTGTCGAGTGCGTGAACGAGGCAATAGCATCGCCCCCGGCCGGACCGACCTATCTGCCACGCCTGGCCGACCGGGCACTTGCCAGCCTGGTCGGCGCACTACCGGCGGTCATGGTCACCGGCCCCCGAGCCGCGGGCAAGACCACGTCCGCGCGCCGCCTGGCCGCGTCGGTCATGCGGCTCGACGACCCTCAGGCGGCGGCCACGGCAACGTTCAACCCCGACGCAGCCTTGCGTCGCATGACAGAACCAGTGCTGGTGGACGAGTGGCAGGAAGTACCCGCAATCCTGGGGGCGGTAAAGCGTGCGGTGGACGACGACCCGCGGCCCGGACGCTTCATCCTCACCGGAAGCGTCGAGGCGGACGTCACCGGCAGGACGTGGCCGGGAACCGGGCGGGTGGTACGGCTGGTCCTTCACGGACTGACGGAACGCGAGATCACCGGACGGACCGAATCACGGGGCCTGATCCAGCAGCTCGTCTCGGACACATTCCAAGGTCTCGAGGCTGACATCCTCGATCTCTACGATTATCTCGATCTTGCGATGCGCGGCGGATTTCCCGAGGCTGCGCTTCGACTCGAAGAGCCATTCCGCCGCGCCTGGGTTGATGGTTATCTCGACCACGCCGTTGCCCGCGATGTAGCGACCGTCGGGCAGAATCGTGACCCGGTGCGGTTGCGGCGCTACCTTGAAGCTTTGGGGCTGTCCACGTCGGGCGCACCGAGCGATTCCACTTTGCTGGGCGCGGCGCAGATCAATCGCCGCACCGCCGACGCCTACGACACACTCCTGGAGAGTCTGTATCTGCTCGACCGTGTCCCGGCTTGGTCCAGCAACCGCCTGTCGCGCTTGATGAAGAGATCGAAGATTTACCTGATCGACGCCGGCCTTGCCATGGCGGCCGCGAGGGTACCGCTCGCGGCGGTCGTCGAGGATCCGGATCTGGTTGGTCGCGTGCTCGATACGTTCGTTGCCGCTCAATTGCGTCCAGAGATGGCACTCTTGGATCCGCCGGCCCGGCTTTATCATCTACGTGACGATGGCGGGAGGCACGAGGTCGACCTGATCATCGACCTGGGGCGCGGTCGTCTCATCGGAATCGAGATCAAGGCCACATCCGCGCCGTCAGGACATGACGCACGGCATTTGACGTGGCTGCGGGATGCCCTGGGTGACGGATTCGTTGTCGGTCTCGTCATGCATACGGGACGGTATGCGTTTCCGCTTGAAGACCGCATCTGGGCGGTTCCAATCAGCGCCTTGTGGCGGGCCTGAATCGACAACCGGGAGGTGACGAGGATGGCATCCAGGGTGTCCATCACCACCACATCCGTTATCCCTCCGACCACCACCATGCGGCCACTGCCCGGGATCACGACGCCGGTGCTCTCCTTGGAGATCACCCGGTCCGCCTGGCCGAGGACGGTCAACCCCGGATCACCGAGGTGATCGCCCACCGACGGCAGCAGATCAGCCAACGAGTCCCCATCCCCCACGTCGTCACAACGCAAATCACCTGGAATGAGTGGCGACCTCGCCGGCCGCTGCGCCCGGCTCAGCCACGGCGTGGTCGATGGCGAACATCCCCGCGTTTCACCGCCAACCCTCGGTAACTTACCGAGCGGCCGTGGCGGCGTCCGGCTTTCCGACAAACGACCGGGCCACCCGAGCCGACGGCGCGCCGTCCACGTCGACCGTGTCGCCGACACCTGGGATGCCCACCGACCCTTACAGCAAGCGCTTGCGTGCAGCGTCCAGGGGACTGTGGGACTGGGAGCGCCAGTTGCACGAGATGGCCGACCTCACCCTCGCCCCATCGCAGTCGGCGGTGGACGACCCGATCGCCCACGGCGTCCCGCGGGTCGCGCCGTGGGGCCGTGGCGTGGACACCGTCCGGTTCCACCCGTCGCGGCGGAATCTCCCGGCTCCCGCGCACTGCGTGACCAGCTGTCGCCCCGCGGCCACCTAGCTGCAATTCCACCAGCGGAACCGAACACGGTGGGATCGATCAGCCGGGAAGGCGGTGCAGCGGGTGGCCGGCAGCGACCACGACCGTGCAGGGGTCACCGATCTCCAGCGGCGTCGTGCCCGGCCCGCCGGCCCGGTCGACGTCGACATCGGATCCGTCGGAGCGCTGCACCGTGTAGCGCCAGGCAGCACCGAGATATCGCCGTGCGGTGACGAAGTCTTGGCCGCCATCGGCGATCAGGGTCAGGTCGTGCGGTCGTACCATCATCGCGACGCCTGGCGATTCGGGATCGGGCAGGAATGACGCCTCGCCCATGAATGTCGCCACGAACCGGTCGCTGGGCCGCTCGAACACCTCGTCCGGGCGGTCGATCTGATGCATCTGACCATTCGACATCACTGCCACACGGTCGCCGAGTGCCAACGCCTCCTCGCGGTCGTGGGTGACGAGCACCGCGGTGGCGTTGCGGCGGCGGAGCGCGTCGATCACGTCGGTGCGGACGTCGTCGCGCAGCGATGGATCCAGGCTGGCGAACGGCTCGTCGAGCAGCACCACCGCCGGGTTCGGAGCGAGCGCTCGCGCCAGCGCGATGCGCTGCTGTTCACCGCCGGACAACTCATGGGGGTAGCGCTTCGCCAAGCCGGGGAGCCGCACCAGGTCCAGCAGCTCGCCCACCCGATGTGAGCGTGCGGCCCGGTCGAGATGGGTGAGGCCGAAGGCGATGTTCGCCTCGACGCGGCGGTGGGGGAACAGCGCATGGTCCTGGAAGACCAGGCCGATGCGCCGCTTCTCGGCAGGCAGGGCGGTGACGTCGTTGCCATCGAGCACGATGCGACCGGCAGCGATCGGATCCAGCCCGGCGATCGCCCGCAGCAGCGACGACTTGCCGCAGCCGCTCGGTCCGACGACCACCACGATTTCACCGTCGGCGACGTCGAACGACACCTGGTTGACCACATCGCGTCCGGCGATGTGCCGGGTCACGCCGGCGACCGACAGGGCGGCGCGTGGCTGGGCGAGCATGACATCCATTGAGTTGGGAACGGTAGCGGTCACCTCGGCCTGGAGGGACCTGGTCTGGGCTGGGCTGCTCACGACACCGTCTCCGCGCCGTGCTCCAACGCCACCAGCAGCGCCGCCACCAGCACCATGCCGACGGCGACGAGCGCCAACGACGGTACGGCGGCCTGCACCCACAAGCTCTCCGACGTCGCCTGCCATACCCAGATCGGCAGCGTCTCGGTGCCGAACGGCCGCAGGATCAGCGTGATCGGCAGCTCCTTCAACGTGTCGAGCGCCACGAGTACCGATGCCGCAAGGATGCCGGCACCGGCGAGGGGCAGCTCGATTCGGGTGGCGACGCGGAAGCGACCGGCGCCCAGCGTGCGGGCGCTCGCCACCACCGATGGCGACACCTTGGCGATGCTCGACTCGATGCCCTGGAAGGCGACGGCGAGGAAGCGCACGACGAGGGCGTAGATCAACCCGACGAACGACCCCACGAGCAACCAGCCGTCGGGCAACCAACCGATTCGGTCGACCGCGGCGAGGGTGACCAGGACGCCGATGGCGACGACCGGACCGGGGACGGTATAACCAAGCGTCGCCAGGCGGGCGAGCAGCGATCCGCCGGCCCGTCGCCGGTTCAGGCCGGCGACCAGCAGCAGGCCGAGGCTGAGGCACGCGAGCGTGGCGACGGCGGCGACCTGCAGCGACGACATCAGGTGGAAGCCCAGGTCGCCCGAGACCGTGGCGGTCTGATCGGTGCGTCGGGCTTCCAGCGCCCAGGCGACCAGGCGGTAGACGGGTAGCGCAACGGCGATCGTGAACACGCCCCAACCGATTGCAGAGGCGGTGGCCGCCCGAGCGCCGCGCAGCCGCTCGACGTGGAGACCCGCCCGCGATCCGGACTGCGTGAAGCGTGCCCGGCCACGCGCCAGCCGCTCGGCAGCGATCAGCAGCACCGCCACGCCGATCAGCAGGACCGCGAGCTCTGCCGCAGCGTTGCGGTCGCCGGTGCCGAACCACACCCGCAACACACCGTCGGCGATCGTCGACACGTTGAACAGGCGCACCGTGCCGACGTCGGTGAGCACTTCCATCCCGACAAGGGCGAGGCCGCCGGCAAGCGACGGACGCGCCATCGGGAGCACGACGCGCCAGAACGCCTTGGTGCGGCTACAGCCGAGGCTGCGCGCCACATCGATCGACCGCTGAGACTGCTCTCGGAACGCCGCGCGAGCAAACAGGTAGACGTACGGGTACAACGTGATCGTCAGCACCAGCGCGCACAACCAGATCGATCGCACGCTGCGTGCGCCGAGCGGTTCCTCGAGCGTGTCGAGCCACACGAAGCCGAGCACGTAGCCAGGGATTGCGAGCGGGGTCACCAGCAACCATCCGAGCACCCGTCGGCCGGGGAACTGGTACGCGGTGACCAGCCAGGCGAGCGCCGTGCCGAGCACTAATGTGCCCGCGAGCACCGTGATCAGCAGAGTGGCCGTCTCGGCAATCATGCCGGGAAGACGGGTTGCCCAGAGCTCCTGCCACACCTCGGTGCTCGGCTGGACGATCGACCACGCGATCACAACCACCGGGACCGACACGGCAACCGCGATAGCCGGAATCACCGCAGCGGCCGTAAACGAACGGGCTTGCCGGCCGATCACCGACACCGTAGACGGCCGCGCTGCGCCTTCGTCGGGTCCGGCCTCCTGGCCGCCCGGGTGGTGGGCGACCAGGACGTCGTCGGCGTCGGTGATCGTGATTGCCATGTGGGCGGTTTCAGCTCACTCGTAGCCGCTGGCGCTGAGCACCTTAACGGCGTCTGGCTGGATGCCGCCGAGTTGACGAACCGCATCAAGGTCGGCGGTGAACTCTCCGAAGCCGACCACGATGTCGTTCGGCTCGACGTTCGGGTCGGCCGGGTATTCGAAGTTGGCGTCGGCGAACTGTTGCTGGCCGTCGGTGGCGAGCCACTCGATCAGCGCGAGCGCGCTCTCGGGGTTGGGGGCGTTGGCGGTGACCGCTGCGGTGCTCACGTTGACGTGGGCACCACGGCCGTCCTGCTCGGGCCATACGATCTCAACCGGGAAGTCGGGGTTCTCGGTGAGCAGACGTCCCAGGTAGTAGGTGTTGGCGATCGCGACGTCGCATTCGCCGTCGGCGACCGCGTTGTAGATGTCGGTGTCGCTGTCGATGTACAGCGGATCGTTGTCGACCCACGACTGCACGATCTCGGTGGCACGTTCCTGGCCCTCTGCGATGACCAGGCTGGCGACGAGCGACTGGGTGTACGGATGGGTGCTCGGGCGCAGGCACAGCTTGCCCTGCCACTCGGGGTCGCCGACGCCGGCGTAGGTGGTGGGCGGGTTCTCGACGCGTTCGGTGCTGGCGATGATCACCCGCGCGCGCTGGCTCAGGGAGAACCAGGCGTTGTCGTCGCTGCGCAGCTCCTCGGGGATCGTCTCGGTGAGGATGTCGCTGTCGACGCTCGCCAGTACGCCGGCATCGGCGGACAGCTCGATGTTGGCCGCATCGGCGGTCATGACGACATCGGCCGGCGTGTTGGCCCCCTCCGCGATGAGACGCTCACGCAGCTCGGGATCGTTGCCGGTCGTGAACCGGACCTCGATGCCGGTGTCGGCAGTGAACTGCTCGAAGACCGGCTCTATGCCGTAATGGCGCCCGGTGTACACGGTGACCGTGCCGCCGTCGCTGGCTTCATCACTGGCCGTGGTGGGCCCTGTCGTGTCGGCCGGCGGCGTGCTGTTCGAGCCGCCGCCGTCCGTGTCGTCATCGCTCCCGCAGGCACTGAGGAGAAGCGCTCCGACGAGGAGAGTACCCCAGCGGTATCGACCGCGTTTCCGTTTCATGTTAGGTAAGCCTAACCAACTATCATGAGCAGGCGCAACTGGGTCGTCGGTCACCCCGAGTCGGGCGTGTCCACTCGCACCGATCTGCGCGTCGTTGCCGCCAGGTTTCCGGACCGCGCTCCCACACTGAACGGCGATGAAGCACTGGCCCTGCTGGTCGCCGGACACGACGCGGCGCGGCGGGCAGGCGTTCGGCCTCAGTTCGGCGCTGGCGTCCGCCATGCTCAAGATGGCTGACTCGCTACCCGAGGGCTCTTGGGACACCGCCGCCCGCGCGGTCCAGCGTCTGCTCATCGACCCGGAGATCGACCTCCGGCCGAGCCGGTTGGTCACCGGGGATGCGCCCGACACCATCCTGGCCGAGGTTCGGCACGCGGTACCGGCCGGACACGCGCTGGGCATCCTTCACGCCCGTCCGACGTCTGGATCCTTGCGTACGTCACACCGTGCCGCTCCTGGGGCACCCCCGACCTCGGACCGCCACGCCAGGTCCTATTCTTGACTAGTTCAAAGGAGAGGGGTTGCTGTGGCTAGCGCAATCAAGGCACCGGCAGGGACGCTGTACCGTGGCCGCGAGGGCATGTGGTCCTGGGTGCTGCATCGCATCACCGGGGTGCTGATCTTCTTTTTCCTGTTCGTCCACGTACTCGACACGGCCCTGGTCCGGGTCTCGCCCGAGGCATACAACGTGGTCATCGAGACCTACAAGAATCCCGTCGTCGGGCTTGCCGAGGTCGGCCTGGTGGGGGCTGTGCTGTTCCACGGTCTGAACGGCCTCCGGATCATCCTCGTCGACTTCTGGTCGGGCGGCCCCCGGTACCACCGGCAGATGCTCTACAGCGTCATCGCGCTGTGGCTGTTGGCCATGATCCCGTTCACCGTCCGGCATCTGCTCAACGTCTTCGGAGGGCAGTGATCATGCCCACGCCGTCGCTGCCCCAGCTGGCCGCCCCCCGCTCGCGCCGGGCCCGCAGCGGCAACTACGAGTTGTACTCGTGGATCTTCATGCGCGGCTCGGGGGTGCTGCTGCTGGTGCTGGTCTTCGGGCACCTGTTCGTCAACCTGATGACCGGCGAGGGCATCAACCAGATCGACTTCGCCTTCGTCGCCGGCAAGTGGGCCAACCCGTTCTGGCAGGTGTGGGACCTGGTCATGCTGTGGCTCGCTCAGCTGCACGGCACCAACGGCCTGCGGACGATCATCAACGACTACGCCTCGCGCGACACCACGAGGCTGTGGCTCAAGGGCGGGCTCTACCTCGCCACGCTCGTCGTCATCGTCGTCGGCACACTTGTGATCTTCACGTTCGACCCGTGCCTCGACCCCGAGTCGACACTGTCCGTCTGCACCGGCTGAAGGGGACGCCCATGACGACCACCACGAACAACCGGATCACCGCGCATACGTACGACGTCGTGATCGTCGGGGCCGGGGGCGCCGGGATGCGCGCCGCCCTGGAGGCCAGCCAGCAGGTCCGCACCGCGGTGTTGACCAAGCTGTACCCGACCCGCTCGCACACCGGCGCGGCGCAGGGCGGGATGTGCGCGGCACTGGCCAATGTCGAGGACGACAACTGGGAATGGCACACCTTCGACACCGTCAAGGGCGGCGACTACCTCGTCGACCAGGACGCGGCCGAGGTGATGTGCCGCGAGGCGATCGATGCCGTCCTCGATCTGGAGAAGATGGGCCTGCCGTTCAACCGGACTCCCGAGGGTCGCATCGACCAGCGCCGCTTCGGCGGGCACACCCGCGACCACGGCAAAGCCCCGGTGCGTCGCTCGTGCTTCGCCGCCGACCGGACCGGTCACATGATCCTGCAGACGCTCTACCAGCAGTGCATCAAGCACGAGGTCGAGTTCTACAACGAGTTCTACGTGCTCGACCTCATCCTCGACAACGGCGAGGCGGGCGACGGGGGCCAGCGGCGCGCCACCGGCGTCGTCGCCTACGAGCTGGCCACCGGCGCGATCCACGTCTTCAACGCCAAGGCCGTCATCCTCGCCACCGGCGGGTTCGGCAAGGTCTTCAAGACCACCTCCAACGCGCATACGCTGACCGGCGACGGCATGGCGCTGACCTGGCGGGCCGGGCTGCCGCTGGAGGACATGGAGTTCTACCAGTTTCACCCAACGGGCCTGGCGGGCCTGGGCATCCTGCTGTCCGAGGCGGCGCGGGGCGAGGGCGGCGTCCTGCGGAACTCCGACGGCGAGCGCTTCATGGAACGCTACGCCCCCACGATCAAGGACTTGGCGCCACGGGACATGGTCGCGCGCGCGATGTCGACGGAGGTCCGTGAGGGCCGCGGCGCCGGGCCCAACAAGGACTACGTGCTGCTCGACCTCACCCACCTGGAGCCGGCGCACATCGACGCCAAGCTGCCCGACATCACCGAGTTCGCCCGGACGTACCTGGGAGTCGAGCCCTACACCGAGCCGGTCCCGGTGTTCCCCACCGCGCACTACGCGATGGGCGGGGTGCCGACAACCATCGACGCCGAGGTGCTCAGCGACAACGACACCGTCGTGGCGGGGCTGTACGCGGCGGGCGAGGTGGCATGCGTGTCGGTGCACGGCGCCAACCGGCTGGGCACCAACTCGCTGCTCGACATCAATGTGTTCGGTCGCCGCGCCGGAATCGCCGCCGCCGAGTACGCGCGCCGGGCCTCGCTCGTGGAGTTGCCGCAGGCACCCGCCGCCGGGGTCGTCGCCATGCTCGACGCGCTGCGCACCCGGGGCGAGGACGGCATGGCCACCGAGCGCGTCGCCCCGATCCGCAAGGCGCTGCAGGAGACGATGGACCGCAACGCGCAGGTCTACCGTACCGAGGCCACCCTGAAGGAGGCCGAGAACGACATCGCCGTACTGCGGCAGCGTTACGCGAAGGTCGCCGTGACCGACAAGGGTCAGCGGTTCAACACCGACCTGCTGGAGGCTGTCGAACTCGGGTTCCTGCTGGACCTCGCCGAGGTCTTCGTGGCATGCGCCAGGGCACGCAACGAGTCCCGCGGCGCGCATTTCCGCGAGGATTACCCGACCCGTGACGACGTCAATTTCATGCGCCACACCATGGCCTACCCGATGCGGGACGAGATGGCCGGCGACGGCGCAATCCGCATCGACTACAAGCCGGTCATCGCCACGCGATACGAACCGATGGAGCGACGGTACTGATGCAGGGGCACAACCGATGACCGCCACGATCGACGGCGCCGCCACAACACGGGCTGCGGCCGTCCCCAGCTTCGATGTGACGCTGAAGATCCGTCGCTTCAACCCCGAGGCCGACGACAAGCCGCACTGGGAGTCCTACACCACGACCGCGCACGGCACCGACCGTTTGCTGGACGCGCTGCACAAGATCAAGTGGGAGCAGGACGGCTCGCTGACGTTCCGCCGGTCCTGTGCCCACGGGGTATGCGGGTCGGACGCCATGCGGATCAACGGGCGCAACCGGTTGGCTTGCAAGGTGTTGGTCAAGGACCTCAACCCCAAGAAGCCGATCACCGTTGAGCCGATCAAGGGGCTGCCGGTCGAGAAGGACCTGGTCGTCGATATGGAGCCGTTCTTCGCGGCCTACCGCGACGTGATGCCGTTCCTGGTCACCACCGGCAATGAGCCGACGAGGGAACGGTTGCAGTCCCAGGAGCAGCGGGACCGTTTCGACGACACCACCAAGTGCATCATGTGCGCGGCCTGCACCACCGCGTGCCCGGTGTTCTGGACCGACGGCCAGTACTTCGGCCCGCAGGCGATCGTCGGGGCGCACCGGTTCATCTTCGACAGCCGCGACGAGGGTGCCGAGACCCGGCTGGAGATCCTCAACTCCAGGGAGGGCGTATGGCGCTGCCGCACCACCTTCAACTGCACCGAGGCGTGCCCGCGCGGCATCGAGATCACCAAGGCGATCCAAGAGGTCAAGCGGGCATTGATCTCGCGCACCATCTGAGCGGAGGCCTCGGCGACCCGCGGAACGCACCAACGGCAGCGCTAAACCTATTCATGATCAGCAGATCAGTGGGTTTGCTGTGCTGCTGAGGGTCGACGGGAGCTGATCACCCCGGTGTCAAAGCCGGCCAGGTGAAGGCCGCCGTGGAAGCGAGCGTGCTCGATCTTGACGCAGCGATCCATCACGACGGTGAGGCCGGCCGCCTCGCCCCGCCGGGCGGTCTCCTCGTCCCACAGCCCGAGCTGCAGCCAGAGCGCCGGTGACCCGGCCGCCAGTGTCTCCTCCAGCACCGCGGGCAGGTCCGACGGCCTGCGGAACACCTCGACGAGGTCCGGCACCCCGGGCAGTTCGGCCAGCGACGGGTAGACGGGGTGGCCGAGGATCTCGCGGACGTGCGGGTTGACGAACCACACCTCGTAGTCCGTGCTCGACAGCAGATAGGTCGCCACGAAGAAGCTGGCCCGAGACGGCTTGTCGGAGGCGCCGAGCACAGCGATCGTCCGGGTGCGCTGCAGCAGGTCCCGGCGCTGGCGGGCAGTCGGCCCGGTCCAGGTCCGAGCCGTCCCGGTTTGGGCGGTCACGACGAGGCCTTCGTGGCGGCCGTGAGCCCCCGGTCGAGGTCCCACAGGATGTCCTCGACGTCCTCCAGGCCGACGCTGATCCGCACCAGGTCTCCCGACACGCCGCCCGACGCCAACTGTTCGTCGCTCAGCTGCCGGTGCGTGGTGCTGGCGGGGTGGATGACGAGGGTGCGGGTGTCGCCGATGTTGGCCAGGTGGCTGCACAGCTCGAGCGCCTCGATGAAGCGGCGGCCGGCGTCACGCTCACCGCGCACCCCGAACGAGAACACCGCCCCCGGCCCCTGCGGCAGGTACCGCCGTGCGCGCTCGTGATGAGGGTGCTCGGGCAGCCCGGCGTAGCGGACCCAGGCGACCCGGTCGTCCGCGGCGAGCCATCGGGCGACCGTGGCGGCGTTGGCGACGTGCTCGGCCATCCGCTGCGGCAGTGTCTCCACGCCCTGCAACAGCAGGAACGCGCTGTGCGGACTCAGCGTCGCCCCGATATCGCGCAGCTGCTCGGAACGCAGTTTGGTCAGGAAGCCGTACTCGCCGAAGTTCCCCCACCAGCTGACACCGCCGTAGGAGGCAACCGGTTGCGTCATGCTCGGGTACCGGCCGTTGCCCCAATCGAAGGTCCCGGCGTCCACCACGACTCCGCCGATGGTCGTGCCGTGCCCCCCGATGAACTTCGTCGCCGAGTGGATGACGAGGTCCGCGCCGTGCTCGATGGGCCGGCACAGGTAGGGCGTCGCCGTGGTGGCGTCGAGGACGAGTGGGACGCCGGCGGCGTGGGCGACCTCGGCGAGTCCGGCGATGTCGGCGACGTCGCCGGAGGGGTTGCCGACGACCTCGGCAAAGACCAGCTTGGTGCGCTCGGTGATGGCGGCGGCCACGTCGGCGGGGTCCGAGCCCGGAACGAAGGTGGTGTCGACGCCGAACCGCCGCAGGGTCACGTCCAGTTGGGTGATCGTCCCGCCGTACAGCCCCGCCGCGGCGACGATGTGGTCACCGGCGCCGGCCAGCGCCGCGAAGGTCAGGAACTCCGCCGCCTGCCCGCTGCTGGTGGCCACCGCGCCCAGACCGCCCTCCAGGCTGGCCATCCGCTCCTCGAACGCGGCCACGGTGGGGTTGGCGATCCGGGAGTAGATGTTGCCGTACTTCTGCAGCGCGAACAGCGCCGCGGCGTCGTCGGTGTCGGTGAAGACGAAGCTGGTCGTCTGGTAGATCGGCACCGCCCGTGCGCCGGTCGTGGCGTCAGGTCCGCCGCCCGCGTGCAGCGCCCTGGTGCGGAACCCCCACGCCCTGTCCTCTGCTTGACTCACGGGGTGTGTGTATCACGAGACCTTGCGTGCGACGCCACGTCAGACGTAGCGGTCGAGCGGCGGCGTGACCTCGACGGCCGCCCACGGCAACGCTGGGTCCCGGACCGACCCGCCGCGGCCGAAGGTGGCACCGACCTCGTATCCGTCCCCAGCGAGGCGGTGAACGGTCACCGTGATGTCCGGGTCGAACTGGACCAGCCAGAACGCCGCAATTCCGGCCAGGGCGTACACCACCGGCTCCTCACGCAGGTCAGCGGAGCGGGTACCCGGGCTGACGATCTCCACGCCGAGCAAGACGTCGCGGGCGTGGGTGTTGTTGACAAGGGCGCTGTCACCCCCTGACCGGCGGACCACGACATCCGGGATCCGGGAGAGGGCGGGATCCTCGATCAGGACGACGATCTCCGCGGTGAGAACGAATGCGTCGGACGGCGCCTGCGCCCGCAGTTCCATCGCCACCATGGACCGTCCGGTTGCGGTGACTTTCGCGTGTCATCGGCCGGAGCACTCCGGCCACGATCGCGGCCCTGGTGTCCCCCGGCAGTGCCAGGTACTCCTCCAGTGTCAGCGCCACACGCCCACTGGTCAGGTCAATGGGGCGATGGACGACCGTCATCGCGACCCCCTCTGTCCACGGCCAGAGTACCCAAACGCGAGAGTCGCTGGGAGGCGTCGCTGCCTCTTCCCGCCACGTAGCGTCTACTGAGTGGACGATGCTCGGCCGAGCGCGGCGACCTCCGTCGCTGCAGCAGGTCACGAACCGCGGTTTCGCCCCCGGTCGCGGAGCTGGCGACGGACCCGAGTCGCCGGCGCCGTCAACGCCGCCGCCCTGAGCGTTATCGCCGGTCTATGGATATGGGGCTTGATCGAATCACGGCAACTGGCTGCACGTTGGGCCGGCGAGCGAGTTGATCTGTTCTACCCCGTCGGGTTGGCGACCGGCATCCTGATAGCGCAAACCATGACCGCCGGTGCGCTTGTCTCGCTGTACGTGTGGCTGAGAGGGCTCCAGCACCCCTGGTGGATCGCGGCAGGTCGCGCTGGAGCGGCAGTCACGGTGTACACCGGGTTTGCCGTCTTCTTGCTATCTCCGCGCACCAGGCGCGGCGACGTCGCCGAGGTCCTCCCGCTCGGTGGCTTCGACGAGGGTCTGCGGTTGCCGCCCCTGGTCGTCCTGGTCGTCGGGGGGGGTGTGCGCCCTCGTGATGGCTTTCCTGCCTGGAGTATGGCGATGGTTGCGGACCCGGGCGCGACCGGGCGCCGTCCATCGGATCATCGATACGACCTCCGGAGGGCCTGACCATGGCTGGCTCGTCGTGCGCAACGAGAGCGTGCTCCGCCTGGCGCGCGGTCATATCGGCGCAGTGGTCATCGACGGGTTCGCCGTCGCGGGCAGCTATGTCAGCGGCGGCGAGTCCATCGGCATCCGGCTACCGGCCGGGGAGGTTGCCGTGAGCATGATGTCACCCAGACTCGGGAAACGGCCGACGGCCAGGTCACGGCGTCCGGCACCGTCAACCTCCGCGACACGTATGGTGATGATCAGCCTTGGTCCCGTGACCGACGTCTTCGTCCGGTCGCAGCAGCCGGTCGTAGCACATGGCATGCACGGCCCGACCGGTGTCAGGTTCGTGATGGCCTCACGACCCCCGCGAGCTGGAGCTGCGCGGCTGCTCACCAGC
>CAZEYA010000084.1:0-15516 GCA_964516515.1 uncultured Kineosporiaceae bacterium
GTCCCCCACCCCCCACCGGGCTTCGGAGTCAACGGCAGGAAGCTGGCCTCGCCCAGGAACGACCCGACGAACCGGTCCGCCGGGGAGTCGAAGACCTCACCGGGACGCCCCAGCGCGACGATTCGGCCGGCCCGCATCACCCCTACCCGGTCCCCCACCGCGAGCGCCTCCCGCTGGTCGTGGGTCACGAGGATGGCCGGAGTGCCCGCCGCCCGCAGCGCCGCCACTACGTCGGCGCGCACCTGAACCCGCAGGTTGTGGTCGAGGCTGGCGAACGGCTCGTCGAGTAGGACCAGCTGCGGCCGGGTGGCCAGCGCTCGGGCCACGGCCACCCGCTGCCGCTGCCCGCCGGACAGCTCGTGCGGATACCGATGCCCCAACCCCTCCAGCGACACCGACGCCAGCGCCTCGTCGGCCACCCGGTCCCGCTCGCGCCGCGGCGTCCCGCGCACCCCGAAGGCGACGTTGGCCGCCACGCGCAAGTGAGGGAAGAGCGAGTGGTCCTGGAACACCAGGCCGACGCCCCGGCGCTCGGGTGGGACGCTCGTCCGGCCGTCGTCCACTGGACGACCGCCGATGACGATCCGGCCCGCGTCGACGGGCAGCAGTCCCGCGACGAGCCGCAGCAGCGTCGACTTGCCGCAGCCGCTGGGCCCCACGAGAGCCAGGATCTCGCCGGGCTCCAGCGTGAGGTCCACGCCGTCCACGGCCGCGACCGCGCCGAACCGCTTGGTGACGCCCTCGACGCGCAGCGCGTCGGTCACCCGCGTCGCGGCCGTCATGGCCGGCTCCCCAGCCGGCGGTGGTATCCGGCCAGGGCGAGCACCGGTACAAGGGCGACCGCGACGATCGCGAGTGCCGGCAGTGCCGCCTGCTGGAAGCGGGACTCCGACGCCAGGTTGTACGTCCAGACGGACAGCGTGTCGAACCCGAAGGGGCGCAGGAGAAGCACGATCGGGAGCTCCTTGATCGCATCGATGCCGACGATGACGGCCGCCGTGAGGACGCTGGTGCGGGCCAGCGGTAGGTGGACAGCGGCGAGAACGCCAGCGGGACGCCGCCCAAGGCTTCGAGCGGACGCGGTGACCTCGTCGGGCACCTGACCGATGCCGGCCTCGACCGCACCCAGCGCCGGCGCCAGGAAGCGGATCGTGTAGGCGTAGACCAGTCCGACGAACGACCCGGTCGCCACCGCACCCGGCAGCCCCCAGCCGAGGAGTCCCAGCGCAGCGTCCAGCGCGACCAGCGCCAGGACGACGCCGATGGCAAGGACGGGTCCGGGCAGCCCGTACCCGGCAGTGGCGGCCCGGACGGCGAGCGCACCCGGGCGCCAGGACGAGAACCGTTGCGCGTTGGCGAGGAGGACGGCGACGACGACGCAGGCCACGGCCGCCGTCACCGCGAGGACGAGGGAGTTGGCGAGGTAGCCGCCGAACCGCGACACCAGCGGGGTCCCCCGGGGGCCCGCGGCCTCGGCCACCGCCCAGACGCCCAGCTGGGTCACCGGGGCCAGGAAGGCCGGGACCAGAACGGCCAGGCAGGTGACGGTCGCGAGCGCGCCCCGCCAGCCGGTCAGTCGCCGCGGGGTCATGCCCGCTCCAGCTCCTCCAGCCTGCCCGAAGCGGGCACGGCCGCGCAGAGCGCGCTCGACGGCGACGACAAGCAGGGCGACAACGAGGAGGAGGATCGCGAACTCGGCGGCGGCGTCACGGTCGAAGGTCCCGCGCCAGATCCGGAACAGGCCAACGGAGACGGTGTCGACCCCGAAGTACTGCACGGTCGCGTAGTCGGTCAGGGTCTCCATCATGACCAACCCGGCCCCTGCCGCGATGGCGGGCCGCAGCAGCGGACCCGTCACCCGACGCATCGCCTCGACGGGACCCGCGCCGAGGCTGCGGGCGACGTCGTTCGCCGTGCCCGCCTGGTCGGCCAGGGCGGCCCGCGCCAGCAGGTACACGTACGGGTAGAGGACCAGGGTGAAGACGACGATGGCGCCCCCCAGGGACTCCACGTCCGCGAACCTGGCCGTCTGGCCGAAGGCCGCGCGCCAGGACCCCTGAATCGGGCCGGTGTAACCGGCGACTGAAAGGACGACGAACCCGAGGACGTAGCCCGGCACGGCCAGCGGAGCGACGAGCGCCCAGGCGAGGATCCGCGAGCCCGGGAACCGGTAGGCGCTGACCAGCCACGCCAGAGCGCCACCGAGCAGGACCGTGCCGACACCGACACCGACCAGCAGCCCGGCGGTCTGCAGCAGCTCCCCCGGGAGCCGGGTGCGCCACTGCTGCTGCCACACCTCGACGGCCGGGTCGAGCAGCCCGCCGGCGAGGAAGGCGACGGGCGCGAGGACGAGGGCGGCGGCCAGGACGGCGACGGCGGGCCAGGCGGCGGCACTTACCCGGTCGGCCGCACTGAGCTGGACCGAACGCGGGGCGCTGTCGGCGGCGGCCGCGCCGGGACCGGCGGGACGCGGCGGGGCGTCAGCGGTAGCCGACATCGTCCATCAGGCGGACCGCGTCGGCGTTGCGACGGCCGATCTCGGCAGCGTTGAGGTCGTCGCGGACGAAGTCGGTGCCGAACCGCTCGGTGACCAGGTCGTCGGCGGCAACGCCCGGGTTGACGGGGAGCTCGTGGTTGCCCCCGGCGAAGGTCGCCTGCCCGTCGGTGGCGAGCCATTCGATGAGCCGCTGGGCCAGCTCGGGGTCGTCGGCGTACGTGGTGACGCCGGCGCCCGAGATGTTGACGTGGGTGCCGTCCCCGTCCTGCTCGGCCCACACGAGGCCCACGGGGAAGTCCGGGTCCTCCTCGAGCTTGCGCGCGAGGTAGTAATGGTTCGTGATCCCGACGTCGCAGCGGCCGTCCGCGATCGACTCCAAGACCAGGACGTCGTTGGCGAGGATCTCCGCGTTGTCTGCCCAGCCCGCGACGATCCGGCGGGCCTCCTCCTCGCCGCGGTTGGCGACGAGGCTCGCGACCAGCGACTGCGTGTAGGTGTTCGAGGAGTCGCGCAGGCAGACCCGGCCCTGCCACGCCGGGTCGGCCAGGTCGGCGTAGTGCGTCGGGACCTCGTCCTGCTGCAGTCGCTCAGTGCTGTAGACGATCGTGCGGGCCCGGATGCTGAGGCCGAACCAGCGATTCTCGGGATCGCGGAGACTGGCCGGGACGGCCTCGTCCAGGACCTGCGAGTCGAGCGGCGCGAAGATGCCCTCGTCCGCGGCCTCGGCGAGGTTGGCGGCGTCGACGGTCATGAAGACGTCGGCCTGGGTGTCCTCGCCCTCGGCTGCGATCCGCTCCCGCAGCTCGGAGTCGGAGCCGTTGAGGAACTCCACG
This sequence comes from uncultured Kineosporiaceae bacterium, assembly GCA_964516515.1. GTDB lineage: Bacteria > Actinomycetota > Actinomycetes > Actinomycetales > JBBAYJ01 > JANNOG01. The sequence goes on from CAZEYA010000084.1 coordinate 3,331, forward strand.
GAGATCCCGGTTTCATCCGAGAAGCGCGCGAACGCCTCCTCGAGGTCGTAGTGGCGGCCCGTGTACACGCGGACCACCTGCTCGCTGCCGCCGCCCCCGGCCCCGCAAGCCGCCAGTGCCAACCCCAGCGATAGCAGGAGTCCCGCCGAGGCAGCGGTCGCCGCCGAACGGCGGTACGGGAAGGACATCGGCGGTATCTCCTGCGGGCACATTCGGGATCAGGACTTAGGTCAGCCTACCCTGCATCGCTAGTCGCATCGGCCTGAGTTGGCGGCTGAGTGGTGGTATGGTGGCGCCACCATGACCACCAGAATGCAGGTGACCCTCGAACGCGAGCAGCATCGGCGGGCTGCGGAACGTGCGTCCGCCCTGGGGATTTCCCTGGCGGAGTACGTTCGACGGGTCGTTGATGCTGACTTGGCGGGCCTGGACGAACCCGCCTCTGATGTACGGGAGGTGTTCGGCATCGGCGATTCTGGCGGCAGCGACGTGGCCCACAAGAAGGCCGAGTATCTGGGTGACGCCATCTCGGCTACCTACGACCGCAACGAACGTTGACGCTCTTCGTCGACACCGGGATGTGGTACGCCGCAATGGACCGCGGTGACACCCACCACGGCCGGGCGATCGAGATTCTAGGTGCGGGTGAGCGGCTCGTAACGTCCGACTACGTATTGCTTGAATCATGGCGACTAGCGGCGCACCGATTGGGATTCGATGTCGCCGAAACGTTTTGGGATCGGATTCGTCGCGGGGCTGCCCGACTCGAGTCGATCTTGCCAGTCGACCGAGAAGCAGCCTGGGCAATTGGCCGTCGATTCTCCGATCAGCACTTCTCGTTGGTGGACCGTTCCAGCTTCGCGCTAATGGAGCGCATGGGTTTGCGTCGCGCCGCCGCCTTTGACCGTGATTTCGCCATCTATCGAGGCGGAGCGCACAACTCCGAGGCGTTCGACATCGTCCGCTGAGACTTTCCGCGGCTCCAGGAGGAGAGCATAGGTATGAGGGAAACCCCGACTCGCGTCAGGCCTCCGGACCGATGACGCCCTTCGTAAACCCGAGGCAGGAGTAGAAGCGGCGTTCCCCCGTCGCCACGACGCAGTAGGCCTGCTCGGCTGGCTCGTAGAAGGCGAACCTCCCGATGGATCAGCTCGCCGGTGTCACCGCGCCGATGTCCCAACCGCCCAGCAGGATGTCCCAGAAGTCGTGACTCCGGTCCCAGGCTGAAGGACCGCATTGCTTCATACGGTCGTCGTATCCCGCCACCCAGGAACCCGGAGGCCACCGTGACCCTCACCCGCCCGACCGCCCTCAGGATTGCTGCCGTCCTCGCCGTCGCCGTTTCACTCTTCGCGATCATCACTTACGACATCCCGACGCTTGTGCAGGGTGCGGCCCAAACGGACGGCCCGTACTGGCTCGTGCTCGGGAGCTTCGCAACCGACGTCCTCGCTCTGGTTGGCGCCTATGGCGCCTGGCGCGGGCAGAAGTGGGGGGCCGTGCTGCTCATCGCCGTCCAGGCGTTCTGGATCGTCCAGGCGATCTCGGGCCTGCTCTTCGAGGGCGGCGTCGGCGTCGTCATCTTCTCGTCAGTGATGCTCGTCCACCACATCACTGTGATCATTCTGTGCCTATGGCGCGAGCCGGCCATTGTGCCCGCCTGAGGCAGCCGTACGCTGTGAGCCTGCCAGCCGGAGCGGTAGGGAAAATGCGGATCGATACCAGCGCCCTGCTCGACGAGCTGCTGCACCGCGTGCTCCTGCTCCTGTACGCCACCATCGTCGCGACTGTCATCATCGTGGCCGGCGCATGGGGCGAGCGGCCCATCACCTCAGCGAGCGAGGTCCCCTGGTGGACGGTGCTCACAGCCCTGGCCGTCGTCGTGGTCACCTGGGCGCCGCTCTCGTCCCGTCTCGACCGAAGCGTCCACGAACTCGTCTACGGCCAGCATGACGACGCCTATCGGGTCGTCGAGCGCCTTCACCACGAGCTACACGCCGACCGTCACCTCGATGAACTGCTGAGAGTTCTGGCCGCGACGCTGGCCCAGACGCTGGCGCTGCCCTACGTCGCCATAGAGGCAGGCCGCCCGGACTCCACGGCGTCCCACCGATCCGAGCTCATGGCCACCGCCGTCTACGGCACCCTCCCCAGCGGCAGCGACCCGGTGATCATTCCGCTGAGATATCGCGACGACATTCTCGGAGAGCTTCGGGTCGGCCCCCGACGCCGCGGTGGGGCCCTGTCGGCGGCCGATCTCCGCCTCCTCGACGGGCTCGCGCGCAACGTCGCGGTCACCGTCCAAACCGCCGGCCTCTCCGACGCGGTCCGCTCCTCGCGTGCTCAGCTGGTGACGGCCCGCGAGGAGGAGCGCCGCCGCATCCGACGCGACCTTCACGACGGACTGGGCCCCACCCTGGCATCTCTGCGGTTCCAGCTCGCGGCGGCCAGGCGAACGCTTCGCGATGAACCCGAGCGTGCCGAGCACCTCCTAGCGGAACTTCAGGAGGACCTGGCGGGGGCGACGGCGGATGTCAGGCGACTCGTTCACGATTTGCGCCCGCCGATGCTCGACGAGTTCGGGCTGGCTGGGGCTCTGCACAACCTCGGCCCCATAGCGGAGGCTATGACCCGGACGGTCGAGGTGCCTGACCCTTCCCCGCCCATGCCGGCGGCGGTTGAGGTGGCGCTGTACCGCATCGCCGCGGAAGCTCTAACCAACATTGCTCGCCACGCCGGGGCGACCGCGTGCCGCGTCCAGCTGACTGTTGCACCGGTCGGGACCGTGTCAGGCGAGGTGACGCTGACCGTGACCGATGACGGGCGGGGCCTGCCCCGGGACTACGCGGCTGGAGTGGGCCACGTGTCCATGCGCGAGCGGGTGGCCGAACTCGGGGGAAGCATCCGGATCGCGTCGCCGCCCGCGGGCGGCACCGTCGTCACCGCCACCCTCCCGCTGCCGTGACGGATCGCCTCACGGTGCTGATAGCCGACGACCACCCGATCTTCCGAAAGGGGCTCCGCGCGCTGCTGTCCACCGTGCCGGAGATCGACGTGGTCGCCGAAGCCACCAATGGAGCCGATGCGGTGCGGCTCGCCGAGGAGCTACGGCCCCGACTTGTTCTCATGGATCTGCAGATGCCCGGTGGTGGCGGTCTGACCGCGATCCGGCGCCTCGCCACGACGCGCCCCGAGATTCACATCCTCGTCGTGACGATGTTCGAAGACGATGACTCGGTGTTCGCCGCCCTGCGGGTCGGCGCACGCGGTTACGCGCTCAAGGACTCAGACGACGCCGAGATGCTGCGTGCCGTGCTCTCTGTGGGAAACGGGGAGGCTGTCTTCAGTCCTGCTATCGCCTCGCGGATCATGTCGTTCCTCGGTCACGGCCCGAAGCCCTCATCGAGACCCTTCCCCGAACTCACTGAGAGCGAGCGGAGAGTGCTGAACCTCATGGCCAGAGGGCTGACCAACGACGAGATTGCCGCGCAACTCAGTCTGAGCCCCAAGACCGTCCGAAATTACGTCAGCACCGTGTTCGCGAAGCTTCACGTCGCCAGCCGCGGAGAGGCGATCGTTCGGGCTCACGACGCTGGCCTCGCGTGACGCTGTTGCGGCAGTCGGGGCGTCTTACTTGAATTGGTCGCCCTTCGAGAATTCTGGCAACGCCGTGGCCACATCCATTCCTGCGACGCCCGGCGCATGAGCTCCCTCAAGCGGAAAGGCTACGGGACCCGACCTGCGCAATCCACGCAGCTGCGGGTGGCCGGCGGTGCCTCCGACCTCTCGATCGGGATATCGGTGCCACACTCCGTGCAGACCCCGTAGTGGCCGCGGTCCAGGTCGCCCAACGCGCGCTCGATCTCCGGCAGTCGTGTCGAGCGCTGACCACCAACGCATGCAGCTGCTCACGCTCGAACGCGATCGTCGCCCCCTCGGGGTCGTGCTCGTCATCCGCGTTCGACCCCTCGGAGGCATCCATCATCTGGACGTGCTGATGCTCGGGTGCGTCGACTCGGCTGGCCTACCGGATGAGCTCGTCCATCAGTCGGGCGCGCACGTCCTGCATGGTCCATGGTCCAACATGCGACCGCCGCTCGACGCGAGCAGCCATACTTGGCGGGTTGCCCACTGCGCGGCCACAATGAGCCCATGCATGACAGCGGCTCGGACCACCACCCGAAGCAGCAGCGTCCTGGCAACGGGTTGTTGATGCTGGCGATGATCGCGATTGCCATCGTTGCCATACGGCGGCAGCTGCAGCTTGACAAGGACGAGCGGACATGGCACGGCGCCGTTGGGGTTCCGGTCCCTTACGAGTTCCGGCGACCAACTGTCGAACGTCTCCGCAAGTCCTTCTGGGATCCCGGGAACCCGCGCCTGTTCACTCCCATGGCGTTTGGAGTCGGCTGGTCGGTGAACGTCGCCCGGCTTGTGCCAGATCAACACGGCGCCGACACGAACTAATCGCTTGAAATGGCCGCTGACACCTTTGGCGATACATCATCGAAACGCGGACGTCCCCGCAGCGAGGATGCCCATCGCCGGATTCTTGAGGCGGCCATCGAGACCCTGAGCATCAGTGGCTACGCCGATATGCGATTGGAGCATGTCGCCGCCAGCGCTGGGGTTGCCAAGGCCACCCTCTACCGAAGATGGAACTCCAAAGAGGCCCTGGCTGTGGAACTTCTCGAGGAGCTCGCGAGCCCTCATATTGCTGTCGCGCCCACCGGGGACACGCGCGACGAACTGCTGGCCGCCGTCCTCAACCCGATGCGCGCCCTGACAGAAACCCGATTCGGGCCAGTCATCCGGGCCCTGCTGTCCCAGATCGCACGCAACCCGGCGTTGGGCGACCCCTTCCGAGGGTCAGTGATCCAAGCGCTGCGCGACGACGTCGCGGGCATCATCGACCGCGGCATAGACAGAGGCGACCTTCGTCCCGACGCCGACCCCACGGTGGCGACCGAGATGCTGGTCGGCCCGGTGTACTTCCGGCTGATGTTCGGGGGCGAGCTGGACCACGATTTCGCCGAGCAGGTGGTGGACGCCGTGATGTGGGGCTTCGGCGAACCGATCTGATCGACGCGTCGCCTGTGGACAGCCAACACGCGGTCCCACGAGTCAGCCGCATCATCACGTCATGCCCCCGACGACGAGACGGCCGGGCGCCCTGCGAGGCGCCGTGTTCTTGGGGGCGACTGCCGTCGCCGGGGGGCTCCTCACGCCGAAGCAACTTCGCGGAGTCGCTTGGCGACGTCTCTACCGGGGTGTGTACTGCGACTCCGAACTCCAGCTCGACCACGACGTTTGGAGTCGTGCCGCGATGCTTGTGGTCCCGGCCGGCTCAGTCCTGATGGGACGCTCGGCCGCATGGATGCATGGCGGTCGCTGGGTATGCGGGTCTCTCGATCCGGTGGAGATGGCCGTTCCCCCCTCGGCGCCGGGCCGCACTAGGGAGCGGTTGGCGGTCCGTCGAGTGTCATTGGTGCGCTCCGAGATCGCGAACCTCAGGGGTCTGCCGGTGACGACGCCCCTGCGGACAGCGTGGGATGTGGCCGCGGCGCACCCGGTCGAGACATCTGTGCCGGTACTCGACGAGCTGCTCCACCGGGGCATCGTTGAGCACACTCAGCTCCGGGCCTTCGCGGACGGGCGGCGGGGGCACCCGGGTGCCGCAAGGGCGCGGGCAGCGATCGAGTCGGCCGATGGTCGTGCCGAGTCGCCTCCGGAATCACGGCTCCGGCTGCTGCTGGAGCGGGCCGGACTCACACCGGTCCCACAGGTCCGGATCCGCGACCGCGCTGGCCGTGTCGTGGCCCGGACCGATCTCGGCTTTCCGGAAGAGCGCGTGGGTGTCGAGTACGACGGCGCCCACCATGCCGAGCCGGGACAGTTCACCCGCGACCGGGTCCGGCTCAATGCCATTCAGGAGGCCGGATGGCGGATCGTGTTCGTCACCGCGGCGGACCTGCGAAACCTGGACGGGGCTGTCAGGCGAGTCCGCGAGGCCCTCGCGCAGGCTCGACAGGGCCGAAAGTGACCGAACAGCCCGATTCGGAGCCTCCAACAGGGCCGAAAGTGACCGAACGGCCCTGAGCGGTGGCTGGCGGGGACGTACCGCCTCACCAAGCCCGCGCGTCCCAGCTGTGAGCCGGATCTCACGGGTGTTAGTGCGTCCTGACCCGAAGGGCGTCCAACAGTCGTGCCAGTGCCGCCCGGGTGTCGGCGATGTCCTGGGGTCGGGTGGGTCCGGCGAGCCACAGAGCCGCCTCGTTCATCGCTCCCGACAGCAGCCGGGCCAGCGGCACCACCGGTTGGGAGATGATGAGCCCCGCGTCGATCAGTTCGGACAGCGCCTGCGTCAGGTGGCGCGCCGACGCAGCGTCGTCGAGCGCGCGCCACTCGGCCCAGCCGAGGACGGCGGGGCCATCGATCAACATGATGCGCTGGATCTCCGGTGCGGTGCTTGCTGCGAGGAACTCCTGGCAGCCGGCGGTGAACTGCCCCCAGAGGTCGTCGCCGGCCTCGGCGGCGGCCACCACTCTGCCGGCCACCTCGTGCTGGACCTGTTCCAGAACGGCGCGGAACAAGTCGACTTTGCTGTCGAAGTGGTGGTAGAGCGCGCCCTTGGTCATGCCGGTGGCCGCCACGATCTGCGACAGGCTGACGGCGCCGTATCCGAAGATGGCGAACAGGTGTCGGCCCTCGCGCAGCAGCGCTTCCCGCGTGCGATCACGCTGTCGATCCCGCACTCCGCTGGGCATCGTCCTCCTCGGCTTGACGTACCGACGGTATGTCAATAACGTCGACTCAGCATACCGTCGGTATGCGAAGAGAGGAGTCGTCATGCGTCTCGTGAGTTTCTATCCCGTGCTTTGCGCTGCCCGCCTCGGCGAAGCGCGAGCCTTCTACACCGAGCTGATGGGGTTCGAGCCGACGTTCGAGTCGGACTGGTACGTCAGCCTGCGCCGCCCGGGTCCGCCGGCCTACGAGCTGGCCTTGGTCGACCCGAATCATCCCACCGTGCCCGCCGCCCATCGGCAATCGGCCCGAGGACTGCTGCTGAACTTCGAGGTCGACGATGTCGATGCGGAATGGGAACGGCTGGTCGTCCGTGGCGGGTTGCGCCCGGAACTCGACCTGCGCAGCGAGGCCTTCGGACAGCGACACTTCATCATCGCTGACCCCAACGGCGTCCTCCTCGACGTCATCACGCCCATCGCCGCAAGCGAGGACTACGCCGATCAGTTCATGGGCTCCCCCTCCGCGTGATGTCGCTCCACCGGACCGACGACCCACGGGGTGCGTGACGCCCTCCACGTCCCAGAAGGCGGCAAGGTCCGTTTTCGAGATCACCAGACGAAGGCTCCCTATGCACGGCATGACGTCGATGCAGCCCGCGGGGACCCTCGTGCTGCAGATCGACGGGTCAGCTGCCGGCACCTTCGTCGGGCCGTTGACGATCAGTCCGACGGGGCAGAGCACCCTCGCCTACACCTGCGAGGGGACTTGCGGGGGTCTCGGCCAGGGCAACGCATCAGGCCTTGGCACCATCAACCTCACCGGCGATCCGGCCACGCTCCGTTTCGGGCCCGCCGCCGCCGCGAGTTGGAGATCAACACGATCAGGGCCGTCAGGGCCACCACGACCAGTACCGCGACGATCCCGACAAGTGCCAGTTGGGTCGATCCCAGCGCTGAGGTTTCTTCATCGGTCGGCGCGAGCGCGGCGGCGGCACCGGTCGACGCTGGCACCGCTATGTCCGTCGGGGTGACCGGGTTCAATGGCTCGGCCGCAACCGGAGCTGATGTCGCCTGATTCGGCGAGGCCGGTACCGATTGGGCTGGTGGTGACTCTGCCGGGGGTCCGGTGACCGCGGCCGCGACGTTGATCACGCCTGCGCCCAGTTGAGGGTGGCCCGTCGGGTTGGTTGCTGTGCCGACGATCAGGTTGATCGTCTCGTCCACGCCTCGGCCTTGGGCGAGCAGAATCGCGGCCTCGGCGGCGACGTAGGGGGCTGCCATGGAGGTCCCCGACAGGGTGGCGTAGCCGGAGGTGTCAGCGCCGAAAAGCGTGCTGGGAGAAGTCGGGCTCGTTGACAAGATGTCGACGCCAGGGGCGGACACAGCGCGGGTAGTCGCCATAGTTCGAGAACTCCGCCACTGTGCCGCTGCTGTCGACGGCGTTGACGACGATGACGGGCACCCCGAAGCGGTAGGACCGAAGCGCGGCGCCGTCGTTGCCGGCCGCGGCCACGACGACGGCCCCGGCCGCGTACGCCCGCCGGATGGCGCCGTTGATCTGGCCGCCCTTGAGCAGCCGCGCGCTCAAGCCGGTGCCGCCGAGGCTCAGATTGATCACCCGGGCGCCGTTGGCCACCGCCCAGTCGATGCCCTCCGCGATCGTCGTCGGGTCTCCGGCTCCCTGGCCATCGAGGACCCGGATCGGCATGACCTTCGCCGCAGGGGACGCCCCGGCGATCCCGATGCCATTGTTGGTGGCGGCCACGGCGATACCGGCGACATGGGTGCCGTGACCATTCTCGTCCAGCGGATCCGTGCCGGGCTCGACCAAGTCCGTACCAGTGACGAGCTGGCCCGCGAGGTCGGGGTGGGTCAGGTCGACGCCGGTGTCCACCACCGCGATCACCGCGCCTGCCCCGGTGGACGTCGCCCAGGCGGTCGGGAATCCGACCTGGTCCAGGCCTTACTGGTCGGGGCGCAACGGATCCGACACGGCAGCCGAGGCCCCCCCGGGCGGGATCAGGGCCGCCGCCAGCATCAAGACCAGCAGCGTGCGCCTCAATCGGGAGCGCCCGATCATGAGCACGCCCAGGGGACGCTGCCGACGAGTGCGCCACTGCCGTGGCCCGCGACGCCGCACGCCGCACGCCGCACGCCGAAACCGCACCAACGGCCCAGGTCACAGCAAGGTTGGCCGCGGCCGCACCCTGCCCGTGGAGCCACTTCCTGGTTACGATCACAACGCTCCTGAACGAGTCACACGGTGCGAGCCAACCGAATATGAAGGAACGTCAGTATCTTTCACTCGTTAGAACCTGCAGTCAACGGCGTGAGCGAACGGGAGGTGAACGGCGCGTATGGACTTGGACCGTGGAGCGGAGTCCTCGGCATCACCGGCGTCGCTGTCGCCCGGTCAACGTGGCGAGCGCACACGAGCCCGCCTTTTGGAAACCGCCATCCGGCGGTTCGGTGACCGGGGGTTCCGTGAAACGTCTCTCTCGGCCATCGCCCGTGAAGCACGGGTCAGTCCGGCTGCGGTCTATGCGTACTTCCCCGACAAGGAGGGCCTGTTCATCGCGGCGTTCGATCACGACACCAACCTCCTGATCGACACTGTGGTCACACAGGCGCCCGTGCCCCAACTCGCGCCGTGGATCGGCCTGCTGCCTCGGGTCTACGCCGTATTGCCGCAGCACCCCCTTACCCGGCGCGTGCTGGAAGGCGCCGAACCTGACCTGGTACCCCGGCTGTTCGACCTGTCATCGGCCCGACGGCTTCGACAGACGCTCGCGGCAGCGATCCGCGCAGCCCAACAGGCCGGCGTTGCCCGCCAGGACATCGACGCCGATGTCATCGCCACCGGCCTGGAGACCCTCATCGTCGCCACGGTGCTCGCAGCGGTCCAGGCCCGCATCACTGGCGACGAGGACCGCCGGGCAGGCGTCCTCGCCCTCATCGTCGCCGCCATCCGTCGCCCCGAGCAGGGGTGACCGTCGCAGCGATAGCGGCGCGGTTCTGAGCGTCGTGCATGGTCGACGGCCGCCACGCAAAGCACCGTGCGGGCCGGCATCGGGTCCTCCCGGTAGCCAGATCTCGCAACGGGACCAAACTGTGACGACGTAGCAACGACGAGGCAAGTGTCGGCAGCGCGGTGCAGCACGTTCTGGTTTGGGCTCACCGAGGGTTCGGGCCTGCTCGGATCGTCGGTGATAGAGGCTGCGCAGTGGCAGGTTGGTCTCGTTCGCGGCGGCGTGGGTGAACGCGGCGGCGGCCTCGGCGAAGCGTCCTAGGCGTCCTAGGGTGTCGCCGCGGGTGACGTGGTAGAGCGGGTAATTCTCAAGGGCGCCGCCCGCTAGTGAGTCGAGACACCGCAGCCCCGCCTGTGGGCCGTCGGCGCGGACGACGGCGGCGGCGTGGTTCAACTTGATCACCGGTGACAGTGTCAGATGGTGATGTGCGGCCACCTCCGGGCCGCGCAGCCACCCGGCATTCCGGTGCGCCGCCCGCTCCCGGCGGACCTGAGGGCTCAGCCCTGCTTCCAGATGATAATGAGGGCCAGGTTAACCGCGTAAACCACGGCCAGCGCCACGGCCCAGCCCGGACGATGGGCAGCCAGAAGCGCCAACACCCCAGCGGAGAACCACGCCACATCGAGCATCAGGTGCGCGCCCCCGGTGAGCTTCCTCGGGGCCAGCGGGGCGCCGAAGAAGCCCCAGATCACAATCAGCGTCGCCGGCGCACCCAGCCCCGCGACCACCCGGAGCCAGGCCGCCGCGTTCACAGTGAAGCCCCAGTACCCGGCCGCGGCGATCACCACCAGCTCGGCCAGGAACCGCACCGCCAGATTCGATGTCTGCACGCCTGCCAACATCGTCATGCCTCCCGACGTCGAGACAACGATAGCGCCAGGTGGGCCGACCGGGAGGTCGACACCGACCACGTAGCACAAGTGCTACCCTGAGGCGTGGCTGACATCGGGATCCGCGAGCTCCGGCAGAACGCCAGTGACGTCATCCGTCGCGTCGAGTCGGGTGAGGACGTCACCGTCACTGTGGCGGGACGCGCAGCGGCACGGCTGGTCCCCATCGAGACGCGCCGCTGGCGGAGCTGGGAGCAAGTGGCGGAGGTGTTCGAGACGCCCGGCGCACCCGACCTGGCCGAGGAGATCAGGGCATGGCGACGGGCTGACTCCGAAGGTGCGCGCGACCCGTTCGAGCCAACGGAGCGATGAGGACGATTCTCGACACAAGCGTTCTCATCGGAGGGCAGGCGTACGAGCCGGTGCCGGGAGAACTCGCCATCAGCGTCATCAGTCTGGCCGAGATGCATTTCGGGGTGCTGCGAGCTCCCGACGCCACCAAGCGCGCCGACCGGCTCCGGCTCCTCAGCTCCATCGAGCGACGGTTCGACCCGTTGCCGGTGGACGAGGCGGTCGCGGCGTCCTACGGCCGTATCGCGTTCGCGGTCTCGAGTCGGGGGAGGAACCCTAGATCGCGGAACTTCGACCTGGTGATCGCGGCCACGGCGCACGCTCACGCGGCCCGGGTGTGCACGCTGAACCCGGAGGACTTCCGGGGGCTGGACGACCTCGTCGAGGTCGTCGCCCCCATCCGACGGCCAGGTTGAGCGGTGGCTACCGCGGCCCACGGCTGAACGCCGCGGCGTGGTGGGTGACGAAGTCGGCCGGGCTCCAGCACCGACGGCGATGGCCGGCCCCTGGGGTAGGGCCGTACTTGCATGCCTGACGCCGCCAGGTGTTCCTCAGCGGCCCGGTGCCAGGCCGCCACCTCTTAGGGCGGCGCAAAGCGGATCAATGCCCCAGTTGACGATCAGTGGTGTCAGCGAGGTCGCGGGTAGCACCATTATGGTGTCACAATGGTGTCATGCACCTGGAGCGCTACGTCGACGATCTCCGCGCTCAGCTGGCGGCGGCTGCCGAAGCCGGCGATGCCAACGCCCGCGCCACCGCTGAGAGGCTCAACGTCGCGCTCGGGGCGGCCGCTCGGCTGGTGCTGCTGGAAGCGTTGAGCGACGCGGCGAGCGAGATCACCCGGCAGATCGCCCCCGGATCGGTCGACATCCGGTTGCGCGGGCGAGACCCGGAATTCGTGGTCTCCCACCGCTGGGCGCCCGAGTTCGCCGAGACCATGTCAATCCCGGAGAACGCCTCGGCGCCACAGGAGACGGTCGCCGTCGAACCTCTCGACGACACCGTCACTGCCCGGACAACCCTCCGGTTGCCCGATCAGCTCAAGGTCCGCGTCGAACGCGCTGCCGCCGAGGACCAGATGTCGGTGAATTCCTGGCTGGTCCGCGCGATCGCGGCGGCTGTGGAACCGAAGAACCGCCGTGCGGCGCGGCGCGAGACCAGGACGGGAGACAGCTTCACGGGCTGGGCGCGCTAGTCAGCCCGGCTGGCATACCTCGTCCCGTCGAGGCG
>CAZEYA010000085.1:0-15405 GCA_964516515.1 uncultured Kineosporiaceae bacterium
GGTCAGGCGAGGTCCCAGCCGGCGCCGACCCGCTCGATCAGTGCCTCGCGCTCGGGCAGCGGCAGGAAGGCACCCTCGGCGGCGTTCAGGCTGGCCTCGCGCAGGTCGGCGTCACTCCAGCCCGCCTCTTCCCGCAGCCGGGTCATCTCCCGGCTCATGGTGGTGCCCGAGACCAGCCGGTTGTCGGTATTGACGGTCACCGCGAAGCCGAGCCGGCGCAGCGCGGTTACCTGATGCTCGGCCATCGACGACGACGCCCCGGTGTGGACGTTGCTGGTCGGGCTGGACTCCAGCGTGATCCGGCGGTCTCGCACCCAGGAGGCCACCCTGCCCAGCACGGCATCCTCACCCGTCCCGTGCACGTCCTCCAGCACCCGGACACCGTGACCCAGCCGGAGCGCGCCCTGCCCCAGGGCACCGGCGATGCTGGCGACGCCGTCGGCCTCACCGGCGTGGATCGTCACCGGCAGCAGCGCACCGGCGAGCAGCGCGAAGGCCTCGGCATGCCGACTGGCGGGGAAGCCCTGCTCGGGACCGGCGATGTCGAAGCCCACCACGCCGCGGTCGCGATGCCGCAGCGCCAGCTCGGCGATCTCGACGCTGCGGTCCGCTTGCCGCATGGCGCACAGCAGCGTGTTGACGGTGATCTCGTTCCCCTGCACCGCAGCTTCGGCGACCCCCCGCGCGTAGCCCGCCTGTACCGCCTCGACGACGGCGTCCAAGGACAGGCCCCCTGCCACGTTGAGCTCCGGGGCATATCGGACCTCCGCGTAGACCACCCCGTCGACCGCCAGGTCGATCGCCGTCTCCGCGGCCACCCGCTCAAGCGCAGCCTCGGTCTGCAGTGCCGCGACGGTGTGAACGAACGTCTCCAGGTAGCGCTCCAGCGTCCCCGCGGTGGCCGACGTCACGAACCACCGGGCCAGCGCCTCGGCGTCGTCGGCCGGTAGCCGGCGGCCGTCCGTCTCGGCCAGGTCCAACAAGGTCTGCGGGCGCAGACCACCGTCGAGGTGGTCGTGGAGGAGGACCTTGGGGGCCGCAAGCAGGTCGACGGTCACGGCAACACCGTAACGGCGCCAGGCCGGTGGCCGAGGACCACGTCGGCGACAACCAACCGTGAGCAGATATCAACCAAGCGTTGGCAGATCGGATTATTCGGGCTTAACGTCCCCTCCCACAGCTGATATCCAGCTGGCCGCTGCCCATGCGGTCTCCAACGAAGGGGCTACGACATGAGAGTGACCACCGCCAGAAAGAGCCGCCACAGGCTGCTGGCACGAGGACTGGCCGTCGGCCTGACGGCGGCGCTGGCCGTCGCCGTGACGCCGGGCGCATCCGCCGACGACAAGGACGAGGACCGGGACCGGGACCGCAACGAGCGGGCCTGCGAGCGCGCCACGAACAACACCTACAAGAAGCTGCTGGGCTGCGTCACGCTCGAAGGCGTGCGCGAGCACCAGGCGGGATTGCAGGAGGCGGCTGACGAGAACACCGACGAGTTCTACCCGGGTACCCGGGCTGCCGGCACCTCCGGCTAGACAACAGCGTCGAGTACGTCACCGAGGAGCTGGAGGACGCCGGCTACGACGTCACCTACGACGAGTTCGAGTTCACGTTCACGTTCCCGGCCACGCTGGAGCAGCTGACGCCGACCGCCGCGGAGTACGAGACTGGCGCCTTCACCGGCAGCGGCTCGGGCGACGTGACAGGCACCGTGATCCCGGTCGACATCAACCTGGTCCCGCCGCGCGCGTCCACCAGTGGTTGCCAGGCCACGGACTTCGCGGGCCTGACTTCAGCGGCACCGCCGACATCGCCCTGATCCAGCGCGGCAGCTGCACCTTCGGCGTCAAGGCCAGCAACGCCCAGACCGCCGGCGCCGAGGCCGTCGTCATCTTCAACCAGGGCAACGACCCGACCCGGGAGCCGCTGATCCTCGGCACCCTCCTGCCGGACGGCGCCGCCGTCACCATTCCGGTGGTGGGCGCCAGCTTCGCCCAGGGCGAGGCGCTGGCCGCAGCCGGGTCGACCGCCAACGTGGTCGTACTGCCGAACGAGACCCGCACCAGCGTCAACGTGCTCGCCGAGCTCCCCGGCCGTACCGACGACAATGTCGTCATGGCCGGCGCCCACCTCGACAGCGTCAGCGCCGGGCCCGGCATTCAGGACGACGGCAGCGGCTCGGCCGCGATCCTTGAGACCGCCATCCAGATGGCCAAGGTCAAGCCGCAGAACACCGTGCGTTTCGCGTGGTGGGGTGCCGAGGAGCTGGGCCTCATCGGCTCGACCGCATACGTCGCGGACCTGACGCAGGCCGAACGCGACCGGATCGCGCTCTACCTCAACTTCGACATGATCGGCTCGCCGAACTACATCCAGACCGTCTACGACGCCGACCAGTCGACGTTCGCGGCACCGGTTTCGATCCCGGCCGGCTCGGAGGCCATCGAGGACCTCTTCGAGAGCTTCTACACCAGCATCGGTGAGCCCTACGACGACAGCGAGTTCAGCGGTCGCAGCGACTACCAGGCGTTCATCGAGGCCGACATCCCCTCCGGTGGGCTGTTCACCGGCGCCGAGGGCGTCAAGACCGATGCCCAGGCAGCGATCTGGGGTGGCACGGTCGGCGCACAGTACGACCCCTGCTACCACCTGGCCTGCGACGACTTCGACAACATCAGCCTGGAGGCGCTGGACGTGAACAGGTGGCCTACTCGATCCTGACGTATGCCTACTCGACCGAGTCGGTCAACGGCGTGAAGGGCAAGAAGGTGCCGGGCGCCAAGCCGCTCCCGGCGCCCGCGGGCGCCGAAGGCACCTTCGCCCTGACCGGCGGCGGCTTGGAGCACGACCACGAGGGCGAGAACGAGTAGCTCTCACGAGATCACCCGTGCCGCCCACCGTCACGGTGGGCGGCACGGTCGTCTCATCCCGACCTCGGCGGCGGGCGGCTCCAACCCGGCTTGCCCGATCGCCGGCTTTCGGCGAATGGCTAGTTTCGAGCGGTGCCCCCGGACGACACCCTGGACCGGTCCCGCATCCACGCACGCACGCCGAAGAGCTGGACCGGTTCCGACGTGAGCGGCCGCGTTCGCTCGATCTGCTGCGCCGGGCCCGGGCCCATCAGCCGAACGGTGTCCCGATGGCGTGGATGGCCTCCGACAACGAGCAGCCGATCTATGTGGACCACGGGTCCGGCGCATCGTTCACCGACGTCGACGGATTCAGCTACCTGGACCTGAACGCCTCCGACATGGCGATGTTCGGTGGCCACGCGAACCCGGCGATCGTCGCCGCCGTGACACGACAGGTCGCGCGCTCGACCCAGTTCCTCCTGCCCACAGAGGTGGTGGCGGAGGAACTCGCCCGCCGCTACCCGGCCCAGACCCACTGGCAGTTCACCCTCTCGGCCACCCAGGCCAACACCGAGGCGATCAGGTTGGCCCGAGCCGTCACCGGCCGAGAGGTCGTGGTGCTCTTCCAGGGCCACTACCACGGACATTTCGACGAGGCCCTGATCGACCTGGACGACGGCGCGCCCGCGCCACAACAGCGAGGCCTGGCCAAGGGCGTCACGGGGAGGGTACGCATTGCCCAGTTCAACGACACCGACTCGCTCTCGCGGGCTCTCGCGCCGGCAGATGTCGCCCTGGTGCTCACCGAACCTGCGCTGACCAACACGATCCACCTGCTACCCCCGGAACCTGGCTGGCACGACGCGTTGCGACAGCTGACCCGCGGCAACGGGACTTTGCTGGCGCTGGACGAGACTCACACGCACGTGGTCGGTATGGGTGGGGCGACCCGCAAGCTCGGGCTGGATCCCGACCTCCTCACCATCGGCATGCCGGTGGCCGGCGGCATCCCGA
Source organism: uncultured Kineosporiaceae bacterium (assembly GCA_964516515.1). Lineage (GTDB taxonomy): Bacteria > Actinomycetota > Actinomycetes > Actinomycetales > JBBAYJ01 > JANNOG01. Next base: position 3,870 of record CAZEYA010000085.1, read on the forward strand.
TGGGGGCCTACGGGATGACATCCGCACTGGCCGATGAGCTCGACCACACCCGCAATGTCGCCACCGGCGGCACGCTCTTCGGCAATCCGCTGTCAGCCGCTGCCGCCCGCGCCGCCCTGCTCGACGTCCTGGTGCCGGAGGCCTATCAGCACACCGAACGGTTGGGGACCCGGCTGGCCGACGGCATCGAGTCGGCCATCCAGGCTGCCGGGCTGCCCTGGACCACGATCCGGTTCGGGCCCCGGTCGGGTCAGTGGTACGGGCCCAGACCGTCCACCGGCGCCGAGGCGGTGGAGTTGCTCGACAGGGACCTCACCCGGCTCATCCGGATCTGGATGGCCAACCGAGGCGTCTGGGAGGCGCTGCCCGGCGCCGGCCCGACGGTGCCCGTAACGGCGACGGCCGCAGACGTCGGTCGCTATTTCGACGCCTACGGCCAACTTCTGCAACACCTGAGGTGAGCCGGCGAGGACGCGCTATGCGGTGACGGTGTCCAACACCAGCGGATGCGACGCCGCCGGTTCTTCGGCGATGTCCCACGAGCCGAGCAGCGCCTGCGCTGCCCGCTCGAAGCGCTCCGGGGTGTCGGTCAGCAGGGTCATCAGGGGCTGCCCGGCGGTCACGGTGTCGCCCGGTTTGGCGTGCAGCCGGATGCCGGCCCCAGCCTGCACGGCGTCCTCCTTGCGGGCCCGCCCGGCCCCCAGCCGCCACGCCGCCACGCCGACGGCGAGCGCGTCGAGCCGGGTCAGCACGCCGCTGTCCGGCGCCAGCACGACTTGCGACTCGCGGGCCACCGGCAGCGCCGCGGCCGGGTCCCCGCCCTGCGCGGTGATCATCGCGCGCCAGCTGTCCATGGCGCGACCCGACGCGAGCACCTCCGCCGGGTCCACGTCCACCTTGGCCAGCTGCAGCATGTGCCGGGCCAGGGTCAGGGTCAGCTCGACGACATCGCTCGGCCCGCCGCCGGTCAGCACTTCCACGGATTCGGCTACCTCGATGGCGTTACCCACCGTCAGGCCCAGCGGCGTCGACATGTCGGTCAGCACGGCGACCGTCGACAGACCGGCGTCGGTGCCCAGCGCCACCATCGTCTCGGCCAGCTCGCGGGCCCGCTCGGCGGTCTTCATGAAGGCCCCCGAGCCCACCTTGACGTCGAGGACCAGCCCCCCGGTCCCCTCGGCGATCTTCTTGCTCATGATCGAGCTGGCGATCAGTGGGATCGACTCGACGGTTCCCGTGACGTCGCGCAGCGCGTAGAGCTTCCGGTCGGCCGGCGCGAGTCGGTCGCCCGCCGCGCACACCACCGCTCCGACCTCGCCCAGGATCTCGCGCATCCGCTCGGTGCTGACCCGCGCCCGCCAGCCGGGGATCGACTCCAGTTTGTCCAGCGTGCCTCCGGTGTGCCCGAGTCCGCGGCCCGAGAGTTGCGGCACGGCCGCACCGCAGGCGGCGACGAGCGGCGCCAGTGGCAGCGTGATCTTGTCGCCCACTCCGCCGGTGGAGTGCTTGTCGACACTGGGCCGGGCGAGGTCGGTGAAGTCCAGCCGCTCCCCTGTGTCGATCATCGCCCTGGTCCAGGCGAACACCTCGGCACGGGTCATGCCGTTGAGGAGGATCGCCATGGCCAGCGAGGACATCTGCTCCTCGGCAACGGCACCACGGGTGTAGGCCTCAACGACCCAGGCGATCTGCTCGGGCGACAGGGCGGCACCGTCCCGCTTGGCGATGATGACGTCAACGGCATCGAACACTTGCGCAGCTGTGGGGGACACGCGAAGATCCTGCCATCGCAGCAGGCAAGGAGCCGTGACAATGCCGTCCTCTCCGTTACCTCGATTCGCCTGCGGCCCGTGCATCACCGATGGCGGCCTGGAGACGACACTGATCTTCCACTACGGGATGGAGTTGCCCGACTTCGCTGCCTTCCCTCTGGTCGAGACGGACTCCGGCCGCCAGGCGCTGCGGCGGTATTACGAGCCCTACCTAGACCTGGCGCAGGAGCTCGATATCACGATCCTGCTGGACACGCCGACCTGGCGGGCCAGCCACGACTGGGGGGTGCGGGCGGGCTTCGATGGCGAGCGTCTGGCCGACGTCAACCGGGGCGCGGTGCGCTTGCTCGCCGAGCTGATTTCGCAGCGCCCCGATGCACGCGCTCTGGTCAGTGGCGCCATCGGCCCTCGCGGCGACGGGTGCGTCGTCGGCGAGCAGATGACGGCCGCCCAGGCCGAGGACTATCACGCACCTCAGGTTCAGGCGCTCACCGACGGCGGCGCCGCCATGGCGTCGGTCCTGACGCTGTCCTACCCGGCCGAGGCCGTCGGCGTCGCCCGGGCCGCCACCGCCGCCGGGCTGCCGGTGGTCGTCTCGTTCACCGTCGAGACCGACGGCGCCCTGCCATCTGGGCTCAGCCTGGCCGACGCTGTGCGCCAGGTCGACGACGAGACGGACGCGGCGCCGATCTACTACATGGTCAACTGCGCGCACCCGGTGCACCTGCAGCCCGCACTCGTGGGCACCGAGCCCTGGCTGGAGCGCGTCCAGGGCGTGCGGGCCAATGCATCCCGGCGGAGCCATGCCGAGCTGGACGAGGCGACCGACCTGGACCGTGGCGACCTGGACGACCTGGCCGACGGCTTCCGCCTGCTGGCCGCCTCACTGCCGGACCTGCGGGTCGTCGGCGGCTGCTGCGGCACCGATCATGAGCACGTAGCCGCCGTCGCCGCAACGGTGCGACCGACAGACCGCTAGACCTGCATGACGCGTGCCGAAGGGGTCTGACGACTACCCTCCCGCCGCAGCGGCGAGGCGGCGCGATAGAGCCGTCGCAACGCTAGCTGACTGCGGTTGCGAGATCCGGCTTGAGATCGAGGACGGGCGTTCCGTCGATGGCTTCCAGCCCTGACACGCGAAGCCGGACGCCGTCGACCTCCAGGATCTCAACGGGGTGGATGCCGATGGGGTTCGGCCGGTCCGATGAGCGCGTGCTGAACACGCCTCGCAGCTGTTGGGTGACGTCGTCCCTGGGATGAACCACCAGGACGGCCCGGTCGGCCTGGTGGAGCCAGGTGAGGATGAGCATCCGGTCGCCGGGTCTGACGTCGGCCAGCCCGGCTCGAACGGCTGGGTCGAGCCGCAGCCAGGCTTGCGGCCCGCCTTCGTTTCCCTGCTTCGGCGACGAGTGCCGATCGGTTAGTTCGGATTCCACGTGTCCTATCGGGCGTACTCCCACGATGTCGTGCATGTCAGCCCTCTCAACCCGCAGCCGCCGCCAGCCGACCACCAAGGAAACGTCGTCGAGGTCGTCCTCGGTCCGTGGCCTACGCGGGCAGCCACTGCGGCCCGAACGCACCCGGAAGCACCTGCGCCATCGTCATCGGGGGTGCGTCCAGGCCACCGTCCAGCAGGCAGTCGGGCCCGCCGTGCTCGAACAGCAGCTGGCGGCAGCGGCCGCATGGTGGGCACGGCTTGCCTTTGCCGTCCACCACGGCGACGGCCAGCAACCGGCCACCGCCCGTCGCGTGCAGGGCCGAGACCAGTCCGCACTCCGCGCACAACCCGAGGCCGTAGGCGGCGTTCTCGACATTGCAGCCGGTCACGATGCGGCCGTCGGTCACCAGCGCCGCGGCCCCGACCGGGAAGGTCGAGTAGGGGGCGTACGCCTGCTTCATCGCCGCCACCGCTGCCTTGCGCAGCTTGGCCCACGTCGCGGCGGAGACGGGCTGGGTACGTCGATCTGACGTGATAGTCGTGGTCATCGTCATGGGCGGTAGGCAACTCCATCCGCTGCGGGTGCCCGGACCTTTCCGACCAGCCCCGCGACGGCGAAGATCGTCACGACGTACGGGGCCATCAGCAGGAATTCGCCCGGGATCGGGGTGTTGATGATCGAGAGGTTGTTCTGCAGGTTGCTGGCGAACCCGAAGAGTAACGCCGCCGCGAGTGCGCCGAGCGGTGACCACCGCCCGAAGATCAAGGCAGCGAGCGCGATGAACCCCTGACCGGCGCTCATCTCCTCGGTGAAGGACCCCACCAGGACGAGGGAGAAGAAGGCACCACCGAACCCGGCCACCACGCCTGCCATGAGCACGTTGCGGAACCGGATCCGGTTGACGTTGATCCCCGCCGTGTCGGCCGCCTTTGGATGCTCGCCAACGGCCCGGACCCGCAGCCCCCACCGGGTGCGGAACAAGGCGAAGCTCAGGCCTGCGACGACCACGTACATGCAGTACACGACGATGGTCTGCTCGAAGAGCACTGGCCCGAGGATCGGGACGTCGGCCAGTAGCGGGATCCGGACGTCCTGCAGCCTGCCGGCAGAGTTCCAGGTGTCGGCGTTGCGCGCCAGCACCTGCCCGTACAAGAAGTTGGTCACCCCGATGACCAGCACGTTGAGGACCACCCCGAGCACGATCTGGTCCACGACGAACCGGATCGCGAACACCGCCAGCAACCACGAGACCAGCAGGCCGGCGGCCATGGCGCCCAGCAGTCCCACGTAGAGGTTGCCGGTGAGGCTGGCGATGACGGCAGCGGCGAACGCGCCCGCCAGCAGCTGCCCCTCGATCGCGATGTTGATGACCCCGGCCCGCTCGCAGAGCACGCCGGACATCGCCCCGAACACCAGCGGCACGGCCAGTGCCAGCGACCCGCTGAGCAGATTCACCAGCGGTAGCGAAGCCCCGGCGACCGCCCACACCAGGAACGCGAAGACGAGCAGGGCACCTGCCACGCCGCCGATCACCGGGTGGGCCGGCCGACGGGTGGCGGTGGCCCATGCCAGGTACCCGGCCGTCGCCAGCACGACCGACGACAACCCGATGACCACGTCCCGGCTGGGCAGGGACAGCACAGCCAGCTGGATAGGGTCATTGGGCTCCGACAGCGGGAAACCTGAGGTCAGGTCGCCGGCCAGCGGCAGCCCGAGGACCAGCAGGCCGACCAGCGACAGCACGCCGAGTGCGACGGGCGCGCTCCACGAGCGCCGCAGGGCCACGGCGCTGCGAGCAGCCGCGGGAGCGGCCGCAGCGGGCGCGGTCATCGTCTCGCTCATCCGTTCCAGCCCTTCGACAACTGCCCGATGCCGCCGCCGGTGGTCTGCAGCCGGAACACCGCGCGGATCAGCGCCGGTGCCGCGATGAACAGCACGATGAGGGCCTGCACGACCGTGACGATGTCCAGCGACGTACCGGTCTGCGCCTGCATGGTGATCGACCCGGCCTGCAGTGCACCGAACAGCAGCCCGGCGCCGACCACTCCCCAGGGGTTGGCCCGCCCCAGCAGCGCCACCGTGATGGCGTCGAAACCCAACCCGGCCGAGATCCCCTGGGTCAGAACCCGCTCGCTGCCCAGCACCTGCCCGACCCCGGCTATCCCCGCCAGCCCGCCGGCGACCAGCATCACCCCGACGTAGGCGCGCGGTACCGAGATGCCCGCGGTCCTGGCGGCGTCGGGGTTGGCCCCCACGGCGCGGAATCGGAAGCCGATCGTGCTTCGGGCGAGCAACCACCAGGTGAACACCGCGGCCGCCAACGCCAGCAGCAGCCCCACGTTCAGCGTGCTGCCGGAGAAGAACCGGGGCAGCACCGCGGTGTCGAGGATTCCCGGGCTGATCGGGTCGACGCGCCCGGGCCGCAGGAACGCCTCGGTGCTCAGGATGTAGAGCAAGCCGAAGCGAGCGACGTAGTTGAGCATGATCGTGGTGATCACCTCGTGCGCCCCAGTGGCCGCCTTCAGCAGACCGGGGATGCCGCCCCATATCGCACCGAACACGATCCCGGCCAGCACCGCGGCGATGACGTGGATGACCGGCGGCAGGTTGATCGCGAAGCCGACGTAGGCGGCTCCCACCGCGGCCAGCGTGATCTGCCCCTCGGCGCCGATGTTGAACATCCCGGCCCGGAACGGCAACGCCACGGCCAGCCCGCCCGCGATCAGCGGGGTGGCGAACAGCAGGCTGTCGGCGATCGGCGCGAACATCGCCGCGAAGGAGTCCGCCCGAGTGTCGAGCAAGGCGCCACGGAACAGGGCAGCGTAGGCCTGCGCGATCGATTGCACGATCGCGCTCAGCATGTCGCCCGGCCGGGCGAAGAAGTAGCTCGATGCGGCGCGCACCTCCTCGTCGGACACGGCGATGAGGACCGCGCCCACCAGCAGGGCCAGCACCAGCGAGAGGAAGGTCAGCAGGGCGCCGTCGTACCAGCGCCCTCCCCGGTGCTCCACCGGCGAAGGACCCGCAGCCGGCACGGGTGGGGGCGAGGGGGGCGGCGCGGCCGGCGGCGGCTCGGTCGTCGTGCTCATGCCGGCCCCGCAGCCAGCGCCTGTTCGGCGGGCAGTCCCGCCATCATCAGGCCGAGCACCTCGCGAGAGGTACCGCCGGGAACCACACCCATGATCCTGCCTCCGTACATGACAGCGATGCGGTCCGCCAGGGCCAGCACCTCGTCCAGTTCGGTCGAGACGATGAGCACCGCAGTGCCATGGTCACGCTCGCGGACGATCCGCTTGTGCACGAACTCGATGGAACCGACATCCAGGCCTCGGGTCGGCTGGCTGGCGATGAGCACCCCAAGCGGCCGGGACAGCTCGCGGGCCAGCACCACCTTCTGCTGGTTGCCCCCGGACAGTGACGAGGCGGTCGCCGCGACGCTGGTGGTACGGACGTCGAACTCGGCCACCCGCTGCTCGGCATTGCGGCGCACCTCGTTCGGGCGGTAGGACCACCCGGTCGAGAACGGGGTCCGGTCGTGCAGGTCGAGTACCAGGTTCTCCGCGACCGAGAACGAGCCGATGATCCCATCGGTGGACCGGTCCTCCGGGATGTAGCCGACACCCGCCTCCAGCGTGGCGTGTACTGGACGGCCGATGACCTCCCGGCCGTCGACGGTCACCGATCCCGAAGCCGGTCGCAGGCCGAGGATCGCCTCGCACAGCTCGGTCTGCCCGTTGCCCTGCACGCCCGCCACGGCCACGATCTCGCCACCCCGGACGTCGAGGTCGAGGTCGGCGACCGCGGTCGCTCCCCGCTCGTCGACAACGGTCAGCCCGCGCGCGGCCAGTCGCACCTCACCGGGCTCGGCCTGCGTCTTCGCCACGGTCAGGGACACGTCACGGCCGACCATCAGGCCGGCGAGTTCGGTGGTGTCGACCGGTGGCACCGTGTGACCGACGACCTTGCCGCGGCGCAGGACGGTGATCCGGTCGGCGACCGCGGCCACCTCGCGCAGCTTGTGCGTGATGAACACCACGGCGGTGCCGGCATCCGCCAGCCCCCGCATGATGCCCAGCAGATCGTCGGTCTCCTGCGGCGTCAGCACCGCGGTGGGCTCGTCGAGGATCAGCACCTTGGCGTCACGGACCAGCGCCTTGACGATCTCGACCCGCTGTTGCACGCCGACGGGCAGGTCCCCGACCATCGCCTCCGGGTCCAGCTCGAACCCGAACCGGGCCGAGACCTCTCGAACCCGGGCGGCCGCCGAGCGGTGGTCGAGCACGCCGCCGCGCCGCACCGGCTCGTCCCCCAGCACGACGTTCTCGGCGACGGTGAAGACGGGCACGAGCATGAAGTGCTGGTGGACCATGCCGATGCCGGCGCCCATGGCCGCGCGCGGGCTGTTGAAGCTGACCGGCTCACCGTCGATCAGGACCTCGCCGCCGTCGGCGTGCAGCAGCCCGAACAGGACGTTCATCAGGGTCGACTTGCCGGCACCGTTCTCGCCGAGCAGGCAGTGGATCTCACCGGGCTCGATGACGAGGTCGACGGCGTCGTTGGCGACGAACGATCCGAACCGCTTGGTGATCCCGCGCAACTCCAGCCTCATGGTCACCTCCTCGTGATCTTCTCAGCATGGCCCACAACGAGTGTGTTGGGCGAACAAATGGCGCACGCCCGCCCCGACCGGAAGGTCGAGGCGGGCGCGAGCTCGGAGCGCTGTGGGGACCGGAGCGTCAGCCGACCGACGGCGACGAGGCGGACTCCACGACGACCTCGCCGGCGATGATCGCCTCCTGCAGTGCCTCGACCTCGGTCTTGAGCTCGGCCGGGACGGTCTCCTCGAAGTCGTGGTAGGGCGCGATGCCGACCCCACCGTTGTCCAGCGTGCCGACGTACGGCGTGCCGTCGAACTCGCCGTTGACGGCGCTCTCGATGGTGTCGTACACGGCGGCGTCGATGTTCTTCAGCACCGAGGTGATGATGATCGAGCCGAAGTCCGGGGCGGAGATGAAGCCGTCGGTGTCGACCCAGATGATGTTGGTGGTGCCGGAGTCCTGGGCGGCGGCGGCGGCGCCCAGACCAACCGGGCCGGCGACGGGGAAGATGATGTCAGCGCCCTGGGAGATGAAGTTCTCCGCGGTGGTCCGGCCGGCCGTCTGGTCGTCGAAGTTGCCGACGAAGGTGCCGTCCTGCGCTGCCTTGTCCCAGCCCAGCACCGTGACGCTGGCGCCCTTCTCCGTGTTGTAGTAGGCGACGCCGTCGACAAAGCCGTCCATGAAGATCGTCACCGGCGGGATCGGGATGCCGCCGAAGGTGGCAACCATGCCGCTGGTGGTGGTGCCCGCCGCCACGTAGCCGGCGAGGAAGGCCGCCTCCGCCGTGTTGAAGAGCAGCGGCTTGACGTTGGGGGCGTCGACCGGCTCGCCGGCCGCATCCGTCGGGGTCGAGTCGATGAGCGCGAAATTCTGGTCGGGGTTGGCGACCGCCGCCTCACCGGTGCCACCGGCCAGCAGGAAGCCGACCGTGACGATCAGGCCGCAGTCGTCGGCGAGCAGCTGGTCGATGTTGGGGCCGTAGTCGGTCTCGGCCGTGGACTCCAGGATCGAGGTCGTGATGCCCAGCTCGGTCTCCGCCCGGGCCAGGCCGGCGGCCGCCGAGGCGTTGAAGGAGCGGTCGTCGACACCACCGGAGTCGGTGACCATGCAGCCCTGGAAATCGGCCTCCACCGCGGTCTCGGCGCTGCTCTGCGGCGCCGCGGACTCCCCGGCGGTCGCGGATACCGGTGCGCTGCTCTCGGCGTCCTCCTGGGGGGCGTCGCCACACGCGGCCAGCACGATGGCGGCAGCACCGACAAGGGCGGTCATGCTTGCCCACTTGCTCACGGGTCCTCCTGCGGTTCTGCTCTAGGGCCGACACGAGACGGTCGACAGCTGAGCGGAGCATACGGACGCCCGATGTGGATCGAGGCCTCTTGATGGCCCGGATACCAGGTCGTGACAAGACCGTGATCGCAGCCCGGTCTGAACGGGGTGTCAGGGGCGGTGCACACCCCAGACCGATCGCAGAGAGTTACACACCTCACCCACCGTGACCCCGAGTGCCAGCGCGTCGTGGATCGGCGGCAGGACGTTGTCGGTGCCGCGGGCGGCCTCGACAATCCGAACGGTCGCCCTGGTCACCTCGTTGACGTCGCGCGCCGAGCGCCATGCCGTCAACCGTTCCCGCTGGGCCTGCTCCAACCGTGGGTCAGCCAGCGACACCTCCGCCTCGACCCGTTCACCCAGGTCGGCGTACCGGTTGACCCCCACCACGACGTCCTCGCCGGCGTCGACGCGCTTCGCCCGGGCGTAGGCGGCGTCTTCGATGGCGCGTTGCTGGTAGCCGGCCCCGATGGCGGCGACGGCACCGCCCTGGTCTGCGATCTCCGCGAGCAGTGCGTCGACCTCGCCCTCGAGGTCGTCAGTGAGGCGTTCCACCGCCCACGACCCCCCGAACGGGTCGACCGTGCCGGTCAGGTCGGTCTCATGGGCGATCACCTGCTGGGTGCGCAACGCCAGCCGGGCCGAGGTCTCCGTCGGCAGGGCCAGCGCCTCGTCGAAGGCGTTGGTGTGCAGGCTCTGGGTGCCGCCCAGCACCGCCGCGAGCGCCTGGATCGCCACCCGGACCAGGTTGACCTCCGGTTGCTGGGCGGTCAGCTGCACTCCGGCGGTCTGGGTGTGGAAGCGCAGCCGGTGCGAGCGCGGGTCGGCGGCCCCCAGCGTCTCGCGAGCGATCCGCGACCACACCCGGCGGGCCGCCCGGAACTTCGCGACCTCCTCCAGCAGCGTGGTGCGCGAGACGAAGAAGAACGACAGCCGGGGCGCGATGTCGTCGACGCCCAACCCGGCGGCGACGCCGGCCTCGACGTAGGCGATCGCGTTGGCGATCGTGAAGGCGACCTCCTGAGCGGGTGTCGCGCCCGCCTCGGCCATGTGATAGCCGGAGACCGACACGCTGTTCCAGTTGGGCAGCACCCGGTGGCAGTAGGCGAAGGTGTCGCCGAGGAGTCGCAGCGACTGTTCCGGCGGGAAAATGTAGGTGCCGCGGGCGACGTACTCCTTGAGGACGTCGTTCTGGATCGTGCCCTGCAGCCGATCCGGCGTCACCCCCTGCTCGGCCGCGACCAGCTGGTACAGCGCCAGCAGCACCCCGGCCGGCGCGTTGATCGTCATCGAGGTGGAGACCGCGCCGAGGTCGATACCGTCGAACAGCTCGCGCATGTCGGCGAGGGAGTCGATGGCCACCCCAACCCGGCCCACCTCGCCGACCGCCATCGGGTCGTCGGAGTCCAGGCCCAGCTGGGTCGGCAGGTCGAAGGCGACGCTGAGCCCGCCGGTGCCCGCGGCCACCAGTGCCCGGTAGCGAGCGTTGGACTCCGCCGCGGTACCGAAGCCCGCGTACTGCCGGATGGTCCAGGGCCGCTCGGTGTACATGCCGGGGTGGATGCCGCGGGTGTAGGGGAACTCACCCGGCTCGCCGACCCGATCCGGTAGCCCGGCGGCCAGGTCCGCCGCGCCGTAGACCGGCTGCAGCGGGGTGCCGGACTGCGTGAGCCGTTCAGTCATGAGCGGACCCCGGCCCGGCGAGGTAGTTCAGGTCGGCGTCCTCCGGGTGGCGCTGCAGATAGGCAGTGACGAACGGGCACACCGCCAGCACTCGCCTCGTCCGCTGGGCGCGGACGTCGTCGAGGGCGAACCGGACGAGGACGCTCGCGACGCCTTGGCCCTCGACCGAGCTGTCGGTCTCGGTACGGGTGAACACGACCAGCTGGTCGGTCAACTGGTACTGCGCGAAGCCGACCAGCTGCCCGCCGACGCGCGCGGTGTACTGCAACCCGTCGCGGTCGTCGGCGAGCTCGATCGGGCGGCCGTCCCTGGTCGTCGGGTGTGCCTGTGCGTCCGTCACGGCGCCATCATCCCCCGCCCGCACAGAGTGCCAGGGAAACCCTGCACGTGCTCACACCAGGTCGGCCCGGCCTTCCCGCTTGAGCAGCTCCACGACGTCCTTGACCTCCTGGGCACGGTCGCGGGAGGTGACGAGGACGGCGTCGAGGGTGTCGACGACCACGACATCGGTCATGCCCACCACAACGACCATCCGGCCGCTGCTGGGGATCACGACTCCGGTGCTCTCCTTGGCGATGACCCGGTCGGAATGCCCGAGGATCGTCAACCCACCGTCGCCCTGCTCGTCGACCGCCGGCAGCAGATCCGCCAGCGAGTCCCAGTCGCCCACGTCGTCCCAGCCGAACGAGCCGGGGATCGTCGCGACCTCGCCGGCGGT
>CAZEYA010000086.1:0-15333 GCA_964516515.1 uncultured Kineosporiaceae bacterium
GTGTGCGGAGGTGGGGGAGGGCTCGTGGGGGTCGCCCGGGCCGAACTGCGGGACCTCCGGTGGTCGCGGGTCCGGCAGACCCATCCGTTTCCTGGCGGTGCGCCGCGAGCCGGTTGCGGGAACGGCGGTAGTCGCGGCCAGCAATCCGAAGGGCGGCATGTTGTTGTGGATCGCCTCGATCCTCGTTGGGGGCACCACCTATGTCTCGTGCCAGATGCCGACCTCTCCGGAGTCGGCGATGGCCTCGTTGAAGGCCCGCCAGGCGGGCAGGTGCCGTTGCTCGGCGGAACGCGCGAATCCGGTTAGCTTGTCGAAGGACTCCCAGTACTGCAGAACGAGGATGGTGCGCCCCAGCCAGACGTGGAATCGCAGGAAGCCCGAGTCGGGCTGGGTGGACAGTTCTCGGAGCATCTTCGTCATCGCAAGCAGGGGTGGCCACCATCTCCAGACGCGGAGCGGGTGATTGATGCGCCTGCCGACGAGGAACACCACCATCTCTGGTCTGCCGTCGAGGTCGGCGGTGAAGCGACCCGGGCGAACGCCGCGCGCGGGACGCCTGGGCGGTCGTGGGATTGCGGTGTCATTCATCGGCTCGGCCTCTCGGTAGGGGGTGACGCGTGCCGCTCAGCGGTCGGGCCCGGCAGCGCTCGGACGCGGTGGCAGCGTGCGCTCACCAGCCCGGACCCGGCCGAGGGCGAGCGCGCATCCGACGCTGACCAGGCCGGTGCCGACCATCACCCACCACGCGGTCCGGAACGGTCCGGTCGGGTCGTCTCCCGGAGCCGGCGCTGCGATCACGACCAGCAGCACGGCGATACCCACCACTGCCCCGATCTGCCGGAAGCAGGCCGTGATCGCGCTCCCGGTGGCGAACCGGCTGGGCGGCAGTTCGGCGACGGCTGCGGATCCGAAGGACGAGATGCACAATCCGATCCCGCTGCCGGTCAGCAACATGCCCGGCAACAGGTCGACGACGTAGTCGGGTGCGGCAGTGGCGTTCAGGGCGAGGTATCCGGCGCCGCCGGCGAACAGCAGGGCACCGGGGACCGCCACGGCGCGCTGCCCGAAGCGATCGGCTGCCCGCCCGGCCAGCGGGGCCAGCAGCGCCGCCATTACCGCGCCCGGGGTAAGCGCGATGCCGGCCAGTGCGATGTCCCAACCCCACACGCCGGTCAGGAACAGCACGTTGCACAACAGCAGGGCGTAGAAGCCGATCGCGAACACCACCGTCCCCACATTCGCCACCGCGAACGAGCGGATTCGGAACAGTCCGAGGTCGATGACGGGGGCGGGATGACGGGCGCATCGCCGCAGGAACACGCCCAGGGCCAGGACGGCGACGCCGAAACTGACGGTCACCTCCACTGAGCGCCACCCCCACGGCGGACCCTGCACGATCCCCAGCGCCAACGCCGCGACACCGACGGCGAGCAACCCCGCGCCCCACCAGTCCGGTGATGCCGTCTGACGCGGGTCGCGGCGCTCGGCGAGTACTCCCCGTGAGGCCACCAACGCCCCCAACCCGATCGGTACGTTGACCACGAAGATCAGTCGCCAGTCGGCCGCCGCGACCAACAGCCCACCCAGGGCCGGCCCGGTCGCCGCCGCAACCGCACCGGTGGCACCCCAGATGGCGGTCGCCGTGGCTCGTCGCTCCAGGGGGAACTCAGGTAGCAACAGCGCCAGCGATGTCGGCACAAGCATCGCGGCGGCCAGGGCCTGCAGACACCGCGCGGCCACCAGCAGTTCCGCTGTCGGCGCGAGGGCGCACAGCGCGGACACCATGACGAACCCCGTGAGCCCCACCCGGAAGAGTCGACGTCGGCCGATCCGGTCGGCCAGTCGACCGGCCGGCACCAACGCGGCGGCGAAGACCACGCCGTAGCCGTTGATCACCCATGACAGCGTCGCGAGTGACGAGTCGCCGAAGTACCTCCGCAGGTCCGGGAACGCGATGTTGACGATCGTCACGTCCAGGAAGCACATGAACACGGCCGCAGATGTGACCGCCAGCACGCGCCACGGGCGCCGCAGCGGAGGCTGTTCGCGGTTGCTCGGTCGGCTCGGGGCGGCGGTGCCGAAACCGGGTCCGAGGCCCTCGACCTCGTCATTGAGTCGCGTCACGCGACTGAGCGTACCCGACTGAGTCGCGTCACGCGATTCACCGGCGTAGATTGACTCTGTGCTCGACAGCGCCTACCCCCAGCAGGTGTGCTCCATCGCCAGGTCCCTGGAAGTGATCGGCGAGCGCTGGACACTGTTGATCCTGCGCGATGCGCTGCTCGGGATACGCCGGTTCGACGAGCTCGTCGACAGCCTCGGGGTCACCCGCACCGTGCTGGCCAACCGCCTGAACAAGCTCGTCGCGCACGACGTCCTGGAGCGGAACCGCTACCAGCAGCGACCAGAGCGGTTCGAGTACCTCCCCACGGACAAGGCTCTGGCGCTCTACGCCGTGCTCGCCCAGCTCATCCTCTGGGGAGACGAGTACTACCCCAACCCCGGTGGGCCCCCGCGCCTGCTGCAGCATCGTGATTGCGGCGGGGCCCTGGGCGTCGAGTACCGCTGCCGCCGGTGCCAGAGCGAACTCGAGGTCGCGGACATCGAGGCCCGGCCGGGCCCCGGGGCATCCACGAGGGCATCGCGAGCCGCCGACCTACGGGTCTGAGTCGTGGCGAGGCCCGCACGCTCACCCCCCCGGTCGACCGTTCACGGCCCGTCTGCCGGCTCTCGCAGCGAAGGCGTCGAGCGCGTCGATGATCTCCTGCGCCTGCCACATTCGGTTCCGCGCCAGACCGGTGAACTCGGCGAGGACCCCTGCTTCGGCCAGCGGGCCGATAGGCCGTGCCGCATTCGCTGCGGCGATGCCGAGCTCGCGAGCCACCAGCGAAGCGTCGACCACGGGTTGGCGCAGCAGCAGATCCGCAAGCCGCCACGCGTCCGCGCCGCGGCGCGCCTTGACCCTCGCATTCCAACCGTCGCGGATCCGACGCAGGTCAGCGACGAGTTCCGTCGCGTTGCGCAGCGCGTCGAACGTCGCGGTCGCCAGCGTCGTGATGACGGGAATCGGGTCACCGAGCCGGTAGGCGTCGAGAGTGGCGAAGTAGCCGCCGGTGTCGGTGAGCAGGCCCGCCGAGACCGGGACGGTCGCGTGACGGGTGAGGCCATGACCGCGCAGCAGGGCATGTATCAGGGCCCGGCCCGTGCGCCCGTTGCCATCGACGAAGGGGTGGATGGTCTCGAACTGTGCGTGGGCGATGGCGGCCTGCGACAACACCGGCAGATCCGTCCGTCGCGTGAAGCTGACGAGGTCGTCTACCAAGCCGGGCACGTGCTCGTGGTGCGGCGGGACGAAGGCGGCCGCGTGCGGCGACGCCGAGTCACCACCGATCCAGACCTGCTCCTGCCGCCACTGCCCGGCCCTGCCGGCTCCAGCTGCGCCATGAGGGCTCGATGCATGGCGAGCAGCGCGTCGGCGTCCAGGCGGTCGGCCAGGGCTATCGCCGCGTTCATCGCGGCGACGTTGGCCACGATCGCGCGCGCGTTGCGCTTGTCCGTGGCGCCGATCTCGGCGAGGGCGACCGCCTTGGCTCCCGACGTCAGATTCTCGATCATGGACGACGATGCCGACTCGGATCGGAGCAGGAGAGTCGTGAAGGGGGCGATCTGGTGGCCGGCGTCGGCATCGAATCGCGCGATCGCCGCCGTCGCTTCGGCATCGAGGGCCGCGGTCCCAGCCGGCAGATCGAGTACGGCGGTGGCGATGTTCGGCACGAGGGCGGACCGGTACCGCTGGGACGCTCGGGACCGGGCTGCGCGGGGCAGCAGGTCCAGATCGATGGAGGAGCGCCAAGGGCGCTCCTCCCAATTCAGCGGGGGCCAGCTATCCGAGGACATGATCAGAACTTACCTTCACTTGGATTCTAAGTGATGGTATAGACGCGGGTTACCGTCAGATGCCACTACGGAGCGGCGGCCGGCACGCCGCGCTCGCCGCCGATGACGTCGAGCAGACGCACCACCCCCTCCTCGACCCGAGCCCCATCGGTGCCCCGGGCGACGATCTCGACGGCGAACCTTCCGTTGCGGTGGAATGGGTAGCTGCCGATGGCCAGATCGGAGAACTCCGCGGCTATGCCCGCGAGATCGGCGGCGAAACTGCCCTCGCCCCGGCCGACGACGATGCTCGCCGAGACGACGGGTGTCCCGGTCGGCAGCGTCGGCACCACTGCCGCGACCATGGCCTCGAAGATCATCGGAACCCCCGCCATGACATGGACATTGCCGATGCGGAAGCCGGGCGCTGCTGAGACGGCGTTCTCGATCAGCGCCGCGCCCTGGGGAATCCGGGCCATCCGCAACTGGCCCTCGTTCAGTGTCATCCCCCGCGCGGCCGCGGCCTGTTCCAGCAGCGCCCGGGCGTCTTCGCGAAGGCCGATCGGCACCCCGAACGCGGCCGCAACGGAATCAGCTGTGATGTCGTCGTGCGTGGGGCCTACCCCGCCGGATGTGAAGACGAGGTCGTATGTCGCTCGCAACGAGTTCAGCGCCGAGACGATCGCGGCCGTGTCGTCACGCACCACCCGTACCTCGGTCAGGTCCACACCAATGGGACCCAACGCCTGGGCCAGCACCTGGACGTTCGCCTCGCGGGTGCGGCCGGACAGGATCTCGTCGCCGATGACGAGGAAGGCGGCGCGAGGATTGGGCACCACCGGATCGTAGGCGCAGGCCGCTCTCAGGTCAGGGATCGCGGTCTCAGCTAAGGGATCGGAGGCTGGCTACGTCGTACTCGGCCGCCCGCGCAGTGGACACCCGGTCCCGGACGAAGGTGGGTGACCCGGCCGAGGACGCAGCGGCGTCGTAGCGGTAACCGCCGCCGTCGAACCCGGTGAGGGCGCGGGCGCTGCGAACCCGATTGCGCACCACCCAGGCGGCCATCTCGCCGCGGGCACGCTTGGCGAAGAAGGACACCGTCCGGTACTCGCCGTGCTGATCGCCGTCGAGGAATCGCGGCGAGACCAGGCGCCCGGCCAGCTTCTCGGGGCGCACCGACTTGAAGTACTCCTGCGACGCGAGGTTGACGACGACGTCGGCCCCCGGCGACTCGGCGAGGTCGGCGTTGACCAGCTCGGTCACCTCCTCACCCCAGAAGTCGTACAGGGTGCGTCCCAGGCTGGTGGCCAACGTGACCCCCATCTCCAGCCGGTAGGGCTGCATCAAGTCCAGTGGCCGGAGCACCCCGTACAGTCCTGAGAGGATGCGGATCACCTTCTGGGCGTGGGTGTAGTCCCGCTCGTCGAACCGCTCGCGCACCGCCATGCCCTGGTAGACGTCCCCCGCGAACGCCAGCACGGCGGGCCGTGCGTTGCGCCGGTCGAACGGGCGCGTGAAGTCGCGATACCGCTGGACGTTGAGCGTGGCCAGCTCCTCCGAGATGCCCATGAGATCGGCCACCTCCTCCGGTGACTTCTGCCGCATCACGCCGATGAGGGTCTCGGCCCGGTCGAGCAGACGCGGCTGGGTCGCTTTGCGGGTGGGCAAGCGGGAGTCATAGTCCAGCGACTTGGCGGGGGAGAGCAGGACGATCATCCGGGGATCATCCCGCTAACGCTCGCCGCACTGCGGCCAGGGTGGCTGTCACGTCGTCGTCCGTGGTGGCCCAGGACGACACGCTGATCCGCACGGCCGGCATGCCGGCCCAGACCGTCGGCCCGATCCAGCAGGTGCCGTCCGCCTCGATCGCGGCCAGGAAGGCCGCGGTGCGCTCGGCGTCACCCACCCGCACCAGCACCTGGTTCAGCACCACGTCGTTGAGCAGCTCGACACCCGGCTCGCCGCGCAGGTGGTCGGCGATGCGGGCGGCATGGTCGCAGCAGCGGTCGACGAGATCGGCGACCCCGGACCGGCCGAGTGTCCGCAGTGCCGCCCATACATCGATCGCCCGCGCCCGCTGCGAGGACTCCGGGCTGTGGTGCATCGGCTCCGGCGCATCGCCCGTCGGCAGATATGACGCCGCCACCCCCAGCGAACGGCGCAGCGCCGTCGGGTCCCGTAGGAAGACCATGCCGCTGTCGTATGGCACGTTGAGCCACTTGTGGCCATCGGTGGCCCAGGAATCGGCACCGTCCATCCCCGACACCAGGTGACGGCGGCCCGGGCTGACGGCAGCCCACAGGCCGAAGGCACCGTCGACGTGGACCCAGGCGCCACGCTCGCGCGCCCAGTCGACGACGGGGCCGAACGGGTCGAAGGCACCGCTGTTGACTTCGCCCGCCTGCGCGCACACCACGATCGGCCCCGTGACATCGGGCAGCGCCTCGGCCCGCAGCCGGCCCTGGTCGTCGACGGGTACGAGGTGGACGCGGTCGCGACCGAGTCCCACAAGTCCCAGCGCCTTACGCAGGGTGCTGTGCGCCCGCTCGCCGGTGACCACGCTGACCTCGGGTGCACCGAACAGCCCATCCGCGGCTGCGTCCCAGCCCGCCGCGGCCAGCACCCGGTCGCGAGCCGCTGCCAGCGCCGCCGCGTTCGCCATGGTGGCGCCGGTCACGAACGTCGTGCCGGTGCCTGCGGGCAGACCCAGTAGATCGACGAGCCACGAACCAGCGACCTGGCCGAGCCGGGCCGCCACCGGCGACATCACACCCAGGGCCGCGTTCTGGTCCCAGGCGGTGCCCAGCCAGTGCGCCGCCACCGCCACCGGCAGCGACCCGCCTGTCACGAAGCCGAAATAGCGGCCCCCGGCCGACGCCACTGTCGCAGGTGAGCCCACGTCGTCCAGCAACCGAAGCGTGGCGGCCGGGTCCTGTGGCCCCGCCGGCAGCGGCTCGTCGAAGGCGGCCAGGCGATCGACGTCGGCGGGGCGGGGAAACACGGGCCTGGCGTGGGAGTCGCGGAGGTAGCTCCTGGCCCGCTCGGCGGCGTCGGCGAGGAGGTCGTCATCGATCACCTGACCAGTGTCAACCCTTGACCCTTTGTCCGCGTCACACCCATATGACTATTCACCAGAGCACCCGTCCAGGACTCAGGTCCGCCATCCTTGCCGCCGTCGCCGCGGTGGCCCTGACCGCACCGCTGGCGCTTGCCCCAGCATCGGCGGCCGCCGCGCCCGCCGGCATCAAGGCGGCCGCGCCCTACTGCGGTATCACCTGGGGTTCGCTTGCCAAGAATGGCCAGGCTTACCCCTCGACCGCCCCCGCGCCGGATCCCGGCGGGATCAGCGGCGTCCGAGCCGGCCGTCATGCGTGCTTCGATCGCCTCGTCATCGACCTTGATGAGCCGGGTACGACGTGGTTCGTGCAGTACGTCGACCAGGTCACCACGGGTGGGCAAGGGGCGGTGGTGCCCACCGCCGGCGGCGCCCGCCTTCAGATATCCGTCATGGGCCACGAGTACAGCCTCGACGGCGAGCAGGCGATCCCGCTGTACGCGCCGGCTGACGACACTCGCGTCACCGGTGTCACCGGCTTCCGGACGTTCCGGCAGGTCACCTATGGCGGCAGCTTCGAGGCGCTCCACGATTTCGGGCTCGGGGTCAGGGCCCGGCTGCCGTTCCGCGTCTTTGTGCTGGCGGGTCCCGGCGACGGCTCCCGCCTGGTCATCGACGTCGCCCACCGCTGGAGCTGAATCTGCTGGTCATGCTGCCCTGATAGTCGTTGGGGCCCGGCGCGCCCCAGGTGACCGTCCGGTTCTCGTCGTAGGTGCGGAACCAGGCCTCTGCGTCGCTGACGAGCGCGTAAGACCCGCTCGGCGGGAACGGCGACGGCGTGGGAGCGCGTGCAGGTGGGCATGGCGGGATCGTCTGATGCGTCGCGGGGCGCCGCCAGCCCGGGCGTGGCGGCGGGTCCGGACCTCGCCGCTGTCTACGCTGCGGCCGTGTCACTGGAATCGACCGACCCCTGGGGGAGTCGCTGGGAAGAGCTCGCCGAGCTCGTGCCCGCGGTGCTCTATGTCTTTGATCCGGCGAGCCGGTGGCAGCTCCACATCAGCGCGTATGCCGCTCGGGCGCTCGGTTACCGCGATGGAGAGCTGCCGTCGCAGGACGGGGCGCTGCTGTCCTGGCTGCTCCATCCCGAGGACTCCGACCGGGTGGCGGCACACCTGCGGCAGATCGACGACCTCGCCGACGGTGAGACCCGGACGGTCGAGTACCGCTTCCGCCACGCGGACGGCTCCTGGCGCTGGTACGAGGGCCGGGACGCCGTGGCGAGCCGCGACGAGGACGGACGGGTCACGCTGGTCATCGGGGTCGCCGTGGACGTCGACGCCCGCCACGAGGCCGAGGAGGCACGGCGACCGGGTATTGACCGTATCGGCATACGGAGCGAACTCGCCGACGCGCTGCGGCCGTTGCGCGATCCCCAGGACCTCATGGAGAAGGCCGCCGAGTTCCTGGTGCATCACCTGTCGGTGGACGGCATCGACTTCGCCGATGTCGACTCCGCCGGCAGCGTCCGGCTGCAGTCGGGTCATCACACCTCACCGCCGGCCCATCCCAGTGGGCCCCACGAGTTGGTGGCGTACGGTCCGCTGCTGCTGACCATGTTCCTTGCGGGCAGGACGGTCGTCGTCGGTGACGTCACGGTCCACGCCGACGTCCGGCCGGAGGCTCGGGAGGTCGTCGTCGGCTTCGGGATAACAGCCTTCATCCTGGTGCCGCTGCACCGATCCGGGCAGCCGTCAGCGCTGCTGGTGGTCCATCACGGGTCCCGCCGGCAATGGTCCGATGCGGAGATCTCTCTCATCGAGGAGGCTGCGGAATGGGTGTGGTCCTCGGTCGAGCAGGCGCGATCGCAGGCGGCACTGCGGGAGCGCGAGGAGCGTTACCGAGCGCTGTTCACGTCCATCGACGAGGGCTTCTGCTTGTGCGAGATGATCACCGATGACGACGGTCGGCCGGTCGACTACCGGTTCCTGGAGGTCAACGAGAGATTCGAGCAGCAGACCGGTCTCCTAGCGGCGACCGGCCGCACTGCGCTGGAATTGGTGCCGGACCTCGAACCGCACTGGCTGGAGACCTACGCCGGGGTGGCACTGCAGCGCCGGGCGACGCGCTTCGAGAACGGGTCCGCCGCCATGGGCCGCTGGTTCGACGTCTATGCCGTGCCGGTGGGGTCGGCCGAGAGCAAGCAGTTCGCCATCGTGTTCAACGACATCACCCGGCGCCGACTCGCCGAGGAGGCGCAGGGAGAGAGCGAGATCCATGAGCGCCGGGGGCGCCAGCGTGCGGAGTTCCTGGCCGAACTCACCGGTCGGCTGGAGATCGCGGACGGCGTCCAGGACCAGGCCGACCTGCTGGTGTCGATCCTGGTGCCCCGGATCGCCGACTACGCCGCGGTGGAGATTCCCGGTTCACCGCGCCCGGTGACCGCGACCAGCCATCGACACCCGGGTCGGTTCTCGTCCCAGCTGTCGATGCCGGTCCTCGTCGGGCGAGACACGCAAGGGACCCTGATCATCGGCCTCACCGATCCGCAGCGGCGGCCGTACGAGGAGGCGGATCGAGAGTTCGCCCGGCGGATCGCCGAACGGGCGGGATTGGTCTTCGCCAGTTCTGCGCTGCGCGCGCAGGAGCACCAGATTGCCTTGCGATTGCAGCAGGCATTGCTACCCGACCAATTGTTGTCGCATCCGCGAGTGGAGCTGGCGGCCCGCTACGAGGCGGGCGGCGACCTGCTGGAGGTCGGCGGTGACTGGTACGACACCTTCACGATGTCCGACGGCAGGCTCGGTATCTCGGTGGGTGACGTCGTCGGCCACGGTCTGGAAGCCGCGGCAGCGATGGGAAGGTTGCGAACCGCGCAGTCCGCGCTTGCGATCCATGCCCCGGACTCCGGTGCGCTGCTCGGCATGCTGGACCAGTTCGCCGCGGGGCCGGACGGCGCAGCGTTCACCACCGCGTGCTGCGCGGTCCTCGACCCGAGCACCGGTGCGCTGGACTACGCCTCGGCGGGCCACCCGCCGATGCTGGTCATGCCCCGTTCGGGCCCCGCGCAGTGGTTGTGGGACGGCCGCTCCCGCCCGTTGTGCGGGCCCGCCGTCGTGCCGCGGCCGTACGCCACGTGGCAGCTGAATCCGGGCGACGTCCTGCTGCTGTTCTCCGACGGCCTGGTCGAGCGGCACGGCACTCGGATCAGCGACGGGCTGCAGCGGCTGGAGACGACGGTCGGCGACAATCGCGACGTTCCCCTCGACGTGTTGTGCGACCGGATCATCGCCGACATGACGACGGCCTCAGACTCCGATGACGACATCGTGCTTCTCGGCCTGCGTCTGGCACCGAAGCTGTCCCGTCGCCTCAGGTGGGTGTTGCCAGCAGACCCGGCAGAACTAGGACCGATGCGGGCTGCCGTCCGGGAATGGGCGCTACCGATCGGGCTGCCGGACCGTACGCTGCGGCGGTTGCTGATAGCCGTCGGTGAAGCCGTCGCAAACTCCATCGAGCACGCCTATCTGCGCCGTGCGACTGGACACGTCGAGATCGACCTATGCGAGACCGCCACCGCGGTGGTGGTCCGGATTCGTGATGACGGGGCCTGGCTGATGCCCGAGAGAGATTTTGACTCCCGTGGCCGAGGCACGTCTATCATCGCTCGACTCGCTGACGGCTTCGTGCGTCATGTCGGCAGGCGGGGAACGATTGTGCACTTCCGGATACCGAAGGAAAGCGAGACCGAGCTTGGCTGATCCCCTCGTTTCGACATCGGTGTCACGCAGGGATGGCTGGGTCGTCGTCACCGTGCAGGGCGAGATCGACCTGTCGAACATCGACCTGCTACGGCGGGACATCAGTGCGGCCGTGGACGGTGCCCCCAGCGCGATCGACCTCTCCGGCGTGACGTACATCGACAGCCAGGGCCTGCACCTGCTGCACCAACTCGCGTCGCAGGAGGGCAGGTCCGAGCTGGTGTTCGTCGCCCCGGAGGCGTCGATCGCGGCCGAGTTGCTGCGGATCACCAATCTGAGTGACGTCGTAGCGGTCCGCACGCAGCTGCCGCCGGCGTTCCAGCCATAACCACGCGTCCTCACGACACCTCATGGACTCGCTGCCGTCGGGTGGATCACAGCCCCTGGTCGCCCGGATGCGGCCGTTCGGTACCACGATCTTCGCGGAGATGTCCGCCCTGGCGGTGGCGAGCGGTGCGGTCAACCTGGGGCAGGGCTTCCCGGACTTCGACGGCCCGCCGGAGATGCTCGACGCGGCCGCCCGGGCGATCCGGGACGGGCACAACCAGTACCCGCCGGGACTCGGGATCCCGGAGCTCCGGCTTGCCGTCGCCGCGCACCAGCGACGGTTCTGGGGGCTGGCCTACAACCCCGACACCGAGGTCGTCGTCACCGCCGGAGCAACCGAGGCCATCACCGCGGCGGTACTGGCGCTGTGCGAGATCGGCGACGAGGTGGTGTGCCTGGATCCGCTCTACGACTCCTACGCAGCCTCGGTCGCCCTGGCCGGGGGCGTCGTCCGCCCGGTCGAGCTACGCCCCGACGCCACCGGCCGGTTCGGGTTCGACCCCGAGCAGCTTCGCTCGGCGTTCGGTCCGCGGACCCGGCTGCTGCTGCTCAATTCCCCGCACAATCCCACCGGCACGGTCCTGAGCGCAGCCGAGATCGACCTCATCGCCGAGGTCTGCGTCGAGCATGACGTCATCGCTGTCACCGATGAGGTCTACGAGCACCTCGTCCTCGACGGTGCGCACGTCCCGCTGGCTACCCGGCCGGGGATGCGCGAACGGACCGTGGTGATCTCCTCCGGCGGCAAGAGCTTCTCCTGCACCGGTTGGAAGATCGGCTGGGCGTGCGGCCCGGCGCCGCTGGTCTCGGCTGTGACCCGCGTCAAGCAGTACCTGACCTACGTCAACGGGGCGCCGTTCCAACCGGCCGTGGCCGTGGCTCTCGGCCTGCCCGACGCGTACTTCGAGGACTTCACCGCAGCCATGGCCGGCAAGCGGGACCGGCTGCGGGCCGGTCTGGCAGCCGCGGGCTTCGGTGTGCTGAGGACTCAGGGGACCTACTTCGTCGCCGCTGACATCCGCCCGCTCGGTGAGGAGGACGGCGTCGACTTCTGCCGCGCACTGCCTGCCCGCTGCGGCGTGGCGGCGGTGCCGATGCAGGTCTTCCACACCGACCCGGACCGGGGTCGCCACCTCGTGCGATTCACCTTCGGTAAGCGTGATGAGGTCATCGACGAGGCCGTGTCGCGGCTCGCCCGCCTCTAGCCGGACGCCCGCCCCCACCCGCGCGGTCGGTCACCGTCGCACGTCCGGGGTCGGCCGTCGGACGTCGGCCGTCGACCACGGGCGGGTGTGACGTAGCACCGGCAGCGACTCTCGCGCTCGGGCGACCTCTGCCAAGTCGACATCGACCACGAGCATGCCGGGTGCAGCCTCGAGGCGGCCCCGGACCTCGCCGAGCGGTGAGACCGCGAGGCTGTGACCGATGCCCCCGGCGGCTCGCGGCAGCGGTTCCAGGCCCGCAGCCACCGGATCCGCCTGGCCGCACCCCAACACCCACGACGTGCTGTCCAGGGCCCTGGCCCGTACCAGCAGCTCCCACTGCGATGCCTTGCCCTCACCCGCGGCCCATGACGACGGCACCACGATCATCTCGGCACCGGCCTGCGCCAGGGCGATGAACTGTGCGGGGTACCGCAGGTCATAGCAGGTGGCCACGCCGACCTGCACCCCGTCGACAGCGACCATCAGCAAGTCGTGGCCGGGGTCGATCGTCGCCGACTCGCGTTGCCCGAGCGCATCGAACAGATGGACCTTGTCGTATGAGGCCGACACGCCCGGCCCGGTGATCAGCAGGGTGTTCCGCACCCGCCCGTTCCCGCCGGGGGTGAACATGCCCGCGACGGCGATCACCCCGGTCTCGGCCGCGGCGGCGGCGACCTCGGCCGCCCACCCCCCGTCGGCCGGCTGCGCGACCGCGGCGAGATCGCTCCCGAAGCGAGCCATCGCCGCCTCGGGGAAGACCACCAGCCGGGCACCGGTCGCTGCCGCGCCTCGAATACCCGCCTGGACAAGACCCAGCGTGTGGTCCGGATCAGACGTGGAGGCGATCTGGCACAACGCAACACGCACGACAGGGATTGTCTCTCCTTTCGCGCCACGGATCCGACCTGTCTCGGCCGAGGGTTCCGGCTACGCCCTCACCCAGGCTGCGTTCTTCACTGCCGAGGGCGCGCAGGACCAGGCGTCGGCGCGGCCGCCCGTCACGTGAGTGTGCTCATGAGCCATGCTTCGGCCATGGTCGATGACGCCGCCGGTTCCGCGCCCGTTTCGCCGCAGGCCCTGGCGGACGCGCTGGCGGCGACCGGCTACCTGGCCGATGACGGCTTGGCCACGGTCGCCTGGCTGGCGGTCACGATGCAGCGGCCACTGTTCCTCGAAGGCGAGCCGGGGACCGGCAAGACGGCGCTGGCGGAGGCGCTGGCGCAGGCAGGTGATGCCGAGCTGATCCGACTGCAGTGCTACGAGGGCATCGACGCCGCGCAGGCGCTCTACGACTGGGACTTCCCCCGCCAGGTCCTGCACCTGCGGGCGGTTGAAGCCACCCGCGGCGACCGACAGGCACTGGACACCGACGAGGTCGAGGGCTCGCTGTACAGCGAGCGGTTCCTGCTCGCCAGGCCGATCCTGCAAGCGCTGCGCACCCCCCGAGCGGTCCTGCTGGTCGACGAGATCGACCGCGCCGACGACGAGTTCGAGGCGTTTCTGCTGGAGGTGCTCTCGACGGGATCGGTCACCATCCCGGAGCTGGGCACGGTGACCCCTGCATCGCCGCCGTTGATCGTGCTGACATCGAACCGCACCCGCGAGGTCCACGACGCCCTCAAGCGACGCTGCCTCTATCACTGGGTCGAGCACCCGTCGCTGGCCCGGGAGGTCGAGATCATCCGGCGCCGGCTGCCGCGGGCCCCCACCCTGCTCGCCCAGCAGGTGGCCAGGGCGGTGCACGGTATGCGGGAGGCCGGATCGCCCTCGGCGGTGATGCCCGCGGCGCTGCTCAAACCGCCGGGTGTCGCCGAGAGCCTGGACTGGGTGCGTTGCCTGCTGGAGCTGGGCAGTCGAGAGCTCGACGTCGAGACCGCGGCACGCACCCTGGGCGCGGTGTGCAAGTACCGGGAGGACACCGACCGGGTTCGCGACGCCCTGGACCGGCTGCTGGCAGCGTGACCGACCCCGAGACGCTGCTCGCCGGGTTCGCCCTTGCCGTCCGCAGCGCCGGGGTGCCGGTCACTGCCGACCGCACGCACTCGTTCATCGACGCCGCAGCCAGGGTCGGGCTTGGCGACGCCGAGGGCGTCTACTGGGCGGGCCGGGCCACCCTGCTGGGCGATCACGATCACGTCGTGGCGTATGACCGGGTGTTCCGGGCCTGGTTCGGTGGTGAGTCACCGACCCGGCGCGCGCCTGCCGCCCGCGCCGCGGCGCCACCCGGCGGCCTTGGCGAGGACGCTGCCGGTGGCACCGTGCAGGTGCAGGACGCGGTCACGGTCAGGGCCGCCGCGAGCGCTGTCGACGTGCTGCGCCACCGGGACATCGCCGCGTTGACCCCCGTCGAGCGCGCCATGCTCGGCGAGTTGTTCGCCCGGCTCCGGCCGCGGGCCCCGCTGCGGCGTGCCAGGAGGCTGCGGCCCGCCACTCGCGGTCGCCTGGATCCGCGCCGCACGCTGCGCGAGGAGCTGCGGCAGGGCGGTGAGCCCGCGGGGCTGCGTTACCGCCGACGGGCCCGCCGGCCGCGCCGGGTGGTGCTGCTGCTCGACGTGTCGGGTTCCATGTCCTCCTACGCCGACGAACTGCTGCGCCTGGCGCACGTCTGGGTGCGTCGGCTGCCAGGAACCGAGGTGTTCACCGTCGGCACCCGGCTGACCCGGGTGACCCGGGCGCTGCGGGCACTGGACGCGGAACAGGCCCTGCGGGGGGCTGGTGAGCAGGTGCCGGACTGGTCCGGCGGTACCCGGCTGGGGGAGGTGCTGCAGGCGTTCCTCGACCGCTGGGGACAGCGGGGGACCGCCCGAGGAGCGGTGATCGTGGTGTGCTCCGACGGCTGGGAACGCGGGGACCCCGCGCTGCTCGGGGAGCAGATGGCACGGCTGCGGCGGCTGGCCCACCGGGTGATCTGGCTCAATCCGCACCGCGGGAAGCCGGGTTACGCTCCGGTCCAGGCCGGGATCATCGCGTCGTGGCCGTCGATCGACCAACTCGTCGCGGGCCACTCGCTCGCGGCGTTCGCCGACCTCGAGGAAGTGGTCGCCAATGCGTGATGTCCTGGAGCACCTGACCCGGTGGTGGCGGCAGGACCGCCCGGTGGCCATGGCCACCG
>CAZEYA010000087.1:0-15324 GCA_964516515.1 uncultured Kineosporiaceae bacterium
CCCCCCCGGTGATCACGTCGCCCGGTGTGGTCGATGGCACCGTGGAACGGCTGTGGGCAGACGTCTCCGCCCCCCACGCGCTCCTGCCCGGCGCGGCCGAGGCGGGCGTTCGCCAGACCTGGCTGGCCACACCGAAGCAGCGCTACCGCGTCGCCGCAGGCCCGCTCGACGACGTCACCCCCGGCTCGGTCGTCACGGCGACCCTGGGCGCCGGGGACGAGATCAGCGGGTACCCACTGCTCGCCCTGGGCGCCGTCGTCCCACCCGATGTCGGCGAGATCGACGGTGTGCCGATCGGCGCCGATACCCTGCTGGACTTCGCCGCACTGCCGGCGGCGGCAACGCACCAGATCACCGCCGTCCTGGCGATCCCCGCGGGCGCCAGCGCCGACGCGACCACGATCGCGGCGTTCTCTGACCGGATCTCCGGGCCGGTCAACGCGTTCTGGTCCACGCAGAGCCGAGGCCGGCGCAGCATCGTCGTGACGGCCGCCCACTCGTGGGTGCCGCTGACGTCGGCGTGCAGCGGCTCCCCCTTCGACCTGTGGAACGAGGTGGCCGCCAAGGTCGGCTTCATCAGCGGGCCGCGCAAGCACCTGATGGTCTACCTGCCGAGCGCGGCCGGCTGCGGCGCCGGCCTGGGCACGGTCGGGCCCACGTCGGAATCCGGCGGGTTGATGTGGACCTCGTACAACTCCACGGACGTCATCGCCCACGAGTTCGGTCACAACCTCGGCCTCGGACACTCCAGCGGGCTGCTGTGCCCCTCGACCAGCGACGGCGGCTACAGCGGCGGCTGGGCCGGCGGCTGCTCGGTGCAGGGCTACCGCGACTACTACGACGTCATGGGCATCGGCTGGGGCAACATTGGCTCGCTGACGACGTTGCATGCCGACTCCCTCGGCTTCCTCTCCTCCTCCGACAAGCTGACGGTGACCGCGTCGACCCGGGTACGGCTCTCACCCGTCTCGGGCGAGGGCTTGCGTGCGGTGAAGATCCCGGACGCCGGTGCGACCTACTACGTCGAGTACCGGCCCGCCGTGGCCGCGGACGCCTGGCTCACCGGCAATTGGCGTGGCTTGGACCCGGGCGTCCTCATCCGCCGGATCAGTCCGGCCGACGCCCGCGAGTCACTGCTGCTGGACTCGTCGGTGACCGCCGGGACGCGGACCAACGACTGGCAGTTCGCGCTCGGGGTCGGCCGGACGCTGACCACGGCTACGGGGCGGGTCGGCGTCACTGTGGAGTCCGCGGACGGCGCCGGGGCCACCGTCATGTTCACCGTCGACGGTCAGCCCCCCGCGCCGCCGGTCGGGGCACCGACCGGCGGCGCCCAGGTCAGGTTCTCCGCACCGGCCAACGGGGCGAGTCTGCCCGCAGGTGTCACGACGTTCACCGGTGTCGCCACCGCCCCCGGCGGGACACTGTTGTGGCAGGTCTTGCAGGGGTCAACGGTGCGGGCCTCGGGATTCGCGGCCACCGGTGGCGAGGGCACCTTCGATGCCTTCTCGTTCCCGGTGTCCCTGCCGGCGGGCAGCTACACGGTGCGGGCATGGGTGCCGGACGAGTCCAGCGGCGAAGGCACCGCCATGACGACAGCGGCTTTCAGCGCGTCGCTGAACGTGGCTGTCTCGTGAGCGAGCGAGGGCGCGGCCTCAGCCCTGCGGCGGCGAGTACCCTCCGCCGCCGTACGTCTCCTGCGCGACCTGGGCCACCGCCGAGTCCGGTGCTGCATCACACCCGCTGACCACGGCAGCGGTGAAGCCGGCCGAGACGTCGGCCGGCGGTGACTGCGTGGACAGGTCGGCCAGCCAGAACGCCTGGAGCGTGGCCGTCAGGATCCTCGATCGCTCGTCCTCGGTCGCGGCAATCAGCTCGCTGCACGGGTTGTCGACGCTGGCCAGAGCGTCATCCAACACGGACTGCGCCTGGTCCGCGACTTGGCTCTCGACGGCCTCGCCGGCCCGCTGCGTGGCGTTGTCCACCTGGTTCTGGGCTGCGTCCTCGATCTGGGAGCACCCGGCCCCAAGCATGGTGACGGCGAGGACGGCTGACATCACAGGCAGCGCCGACCGGCGCGCGGCAAAGGTGAGCACCGCCAGAGTCTCCCATCCCGTGCCACCCTCAGGCGCCGCTCGGCACCACCGGTGGTCTCAGGCCGCTTCGCCGAGGTAGGCGTCCCAGGCGGGGTCACGCTGCTCGGCGCCCTTGACCACCCAGGCGGCGCCACGCGGCACATACGGCCGGTGCGCGAGCTTCCAGCCCATTTCCTCCGGCGTCCGGTTGCCCTTCTTGTTGTTGCACCGCACACAGCAGGCCACGAGGTTGGACCAGGCGTCCGTGCCACCCCGGCTGCGCGGCAGGACGTGGTCGACCGTGGTGGCCGAACCTCGGCAGTAGGCACAGCGGTGCCCGTCGCGGCGCAGCACCCCTCGCCGCGACACCGGCACCTGCGAGGTGTACGGCGCCCGGATGTAGCGGGCCAGCAGGATGACCGAGGGTCGGGGCAGCCGGGCATTCGACCCGATGACGTCGTTGCCGTGATCGGCCACGATGGTCGCTTTCCCGGCGAGCACCAGCACGAGGGCGCGCCGGAAGGACACCACGGCCAGCGGCTCGAACCCGGCGTTGAGAACCAGCGTGCGCATCAGGGCATCCCTCCCGCCGGCAACCAGCCATCGACCTGTGGGGGACGACAAAGGCGCCGCCCCAACTGGGACGGCGCCTCACGAACAGCAGCGTGCACCGGCACATGCAAGTGGCCGGGCTTGATCAGCACGCTGAAACGCACGCTCATCCCACGGCCCATCCCGGGGGCGCGGCGGGTCGCCTACCTGGCGGCGGCGTCACCGTACACATGACCTGAAGGGTAACCCCTCACCCCCGTGACCGGTCCAGAGGATTGCGGGTGATAGCGACGCGTGTCACACCACTGCCGACGACCCCGTGATGCGGCCCTGGCCTGTGATGCCTACGGTCACCAGGTGGCTACCGCCGTCGTGTGGTTCAGGCGTGATCTGCGCCTGGCCGATCACCCCGCCCTGCTCGCCGCTGCAGCCGACGCCGAGAACGTGCTGCCGCTGTTCGTCCTCGACCCGGCGCTGTGGCGAGCGGCGGGAGCGCCACGACGCGCCTGGCTGCTGCGATCGCTGCGGTCCCTCGACGAGGCCATCGACGGCCGGCTGGCGGTGGTGACCGGTGACCCGGTGTCGGTCGTGCCATGGGTCGCGGCCGAATCCGGCGCCCAGGACGTCCACGTGAGCGCCGATACCGGACCCTATGGCCGCCGCCGCGATGAGGCGGTGGCGGCCGCCCTGCGTGACGCCGGCCGGCGCCTGACCCGGACCGGGACTCCCTACGCGATCGGCCCCGGGACCATCCGCAACGGCAGCGGGGAGCCCTATCGGGTGTTCACCCCGTTCTCGAAAGCCTGGGTGGCGCACGGCTGGCCGGCGCCGGCCCGACCGGCCGCCTCGATCTCGTGGGCGGGCGGTTCTGTGGCCAAGGAGTGGCCCGACGAGCCCGATCTGGCTGGGGTGGACCTGCCGCCGGCCGGTGAGGCGGCGGCACACCAGCGGTGGCAGGAGTTCCTGGCGGGGCCGCTCGCCGACTACCGAGCCGGCCGGGAACGACCGGCGGTGGCAGGCACCTCCGCGTTGAGCGCCCACCTGAAGTACGGCGAGATCCATCCGCGAACCCTGCTGGCTGACCTGGGCCGGCGCGAGGGCCCGGACGTCGAGACCTACCGCGCGGAGCTGTGCTGGCGGGAGTTCTACGCTGACGTGCTCTGGCACCGGCCGGAGACCGCCTGGGAGTACTACCGCGCCGACTTCGCCCGGATGCGCTACGAGGAGCCCGGCGCCGCCTTCGAGGCGTGGGCGCAGGGCCGCACAGGCTTCCCGTTCGTTGACGCCGGCATGCGCCAGTTGCGCAGCGAGGGCTGGATGCACAACCGGCTGCGGATGGTCACCGCCAGCTTCCTCGTCAAGGACCTGCACATCGAGTGGCAGCACGGCGCTCGCCATTTCATGCGGTGGCTGCGTGACGGGGACCTGGCCAGCAACAACCACGGCTGGCAGTGGGCCGCCGGGTCCGGAACGGACGCGGCGCCCTACTTCCGGGTCTTCAACCCGGTGACCCAGGGCGAGAAGTTCGACCCGACGGGCGAGTACGTCCGCCGCTATGTGCCGGAGCTGCGCCACCTGACCGGGAAGGCGGCCCACGCCCCCTGGGACGCACCCGACGGCTACGCCCATGGTTACCCGCAGCGGATCGTCGACCACCTCGTCGAGCGGGCCGAGGCGCTGGGGCGGCTGGCGGAGATCACCCGCTAGAACTCCTCGCGGTCCACCATCGGCTGGGCGGGCTCGCGATCGACGCCTCACCCGACAGGTCTCAGGCGAACACCTCACGCACCCACAGGTGCATCAGCGCATACGCCCGCCACGGCCGCCACGGCTGCGCGAGCAGCAGTGCCTCGCGGCCGGTCCTGACGCCCAGCGCCCGCCGCAGCACCAGATCGGTGGGAAGGAAGGCGTCGGTGTCCCGCAGCACCCGCATCGCGACGATGTCGGCGGTCCAGGCACCGATCCCGGGCAGGGCCAGCAGGTCGCGTCGCAGGGCCCCCGGGTCAGCATCGGCCGACAGCGAAAGTCCCCCGGCCACCGCGACCGCCACGCCGTGCAGGGTCGCGGCGCGCGCCACGGTGGTGCCGACCACGCGCTGCAGCTGCGCCGCGGTGGCGCCCGCGAGCGCCTCGGCGGTGGGGAACCGCAGCAGGCCGTCGCCGTGCGGCACGCCGAACCCGGCCACCAGCCGCCCGGCCAGCTTCCGTGCCGCCGCCAGCGAGACCTGCTGACCGATCACAGCCAGCACCAGGGTCTCGAAGCCGTCGAGGCTGCCGGGCACCCGCAGGCCCGGTCGCGCCACCACGAGCGGGCCGAGCACGGGATCGGCGGTGAACGCGTCGTCCGGCCCGATCGGGTCCAGACCCAGGTCGAGCCATCGGGACACGGCGTCACCGGCGCCGGCCACGACGCGGGCGTCGTTGGTGGCGAACTCGACCGTGATGCCGTGCGGCGGCTGCCCGGCCGGGTCGCGAAGATGCACTGTCGCGCTCACCCAGCCGCCGGCGCCGTCGGGAACAGCCCTGGTCAACCACCCCGCTGCCACATCCACCCGGTCCAGGCCGGGCAGCGCGTGGGCCAGCAGGAACCGCCGCAGCGGGTCGATGGCCAGCGGCGGCCGGAAGGGCAGCGACACGGTCACCATCCGCACACGGTGCCGTACCCGGTGAGCCGATGGCGAAAAGGGCTGGCGTTCCGGCGCCCGGCGACTTACCGTTTCCGCACACGGGAGAGGAGGTGGTCCGAACGGTGATTTCTTATCGGACATGTGAGGTGGTTGCCCGCTAGCGGGCACGCCCTGGCTCACACACCACAGGACGTCCTGCCGGCAATACCCGGCAGCCACCGCAGCCCCCGGGGTCGTGCATCGTCCGACACGACACGGTCACCCGAC
Source organism: uncultured Kineosporiaceae bacterium (assembly GCA_964516515.1). Taxonomy (GTDB): domain Bacteria; phylum Actinomycetota; class Actinomycetes; order Actinomycetales; family JBBAYJ01; genus JANNOG01. The sequence goes on from CAZEYA010000087.1 coordinate 5,521, forward strand.
CGCCCGGGGGCCGTCCCCTGCCCGGCCACGGTGACCACAACCACTCACGGCCAGCGGCGTTCGACGAACCACTGCTCGGCGTCGTCCAGCGCCGCTCCCGCGTCGTCGCGGGAGCGGAACACCAGTCGATCGTGCAGCCGGGACTCCCGGCCCTGCCAGAACTCGATCTCGCGGGCGGTGACCCGGTAACCGCCCCACTTCGGCGGCAACGGCACATCGTCCGGCGACCCCGTGTCGGGGTAGCGCGCGGCCATCTCCGCCGCCGCGGCGTCGATCTCGTCGCGGTCGGCGGCGACGTGCGACTGCCGGCTGGTCAGCGCGCCGATCCGCGACCCGTACGGCCGCGAGGCGAAGTAGGCCGCCACGTCGGCGATCGGCAGTGGCTCGACGGCTCCCAGGATCGTCACCTGCCGTTCGATGGCATGCCAGCCGAACAGCAGCGAGACGTCCCGCCGGCGCGCCAGGTGGTTGCCCTTGCGCGAGGTCAGGTTGGTGAAGAAGCGGAAGCCCGCCCCGTCGACCCCCTTGAGCAGCACGGTCCGGGCGCTCGGCCTGCCGTCGGCGTCGACCGTCGAGCAGACCATGGCATTGGGTTCGGCCAGCCGGCCCTGCTGCGCCGCAGCCACGGCGTCGTCATACCACTGCTCGAACTGCGTCAGCGGGGTGTGTGCCAGGTCGCTCTCCAGCAGTTCCCCCGCCCGGTAGGTCTCGCGGGTCTGCGCCAGTTCGTCTATGCCCGGGGCCGCGCCGGATGAGGTGGTCACCCCAAGCAGTGTGGCCGGGCTCTGTCACGATGTCGCGGTGGCAGACGTCGTGACGCTGGACCCCCTCACCTCCGACCCGCTCGCCCTGCGCATCCCGGCCGGCTTGCTGCCGGGCGACGGTCGCTTCGGCTCCGGGCCAAGCAAGGTGCGGCCCGCCCAGCTCGACGCGCTGGTCGCCGCGGGTCGCACCATCCTGGGCACCAGCCACCGGCAGTCCCCGGTCAAGGCCGTGGTCCGGCGGGTCCGAGAGGGTCTGTCGACATTGTTCTCGCTGCCGGAGGGGTACGAGGTGGTGCTGGGCAACGGCGGCGCCACCTGCTTCTGGGACATGGCGGCGTTCGGGCTGATCCGCGACCGGGCCCAGCATCTGTCCTACGGCGAGTTCTCGGCCAAGTTCGCCGGCGTCACGGCCAAGGCCCCGTTCCTCGCCGACCCCGACGTCATCACAGCGCCGCCCGGGTCGCTGGCCGCGCCACAGGCACAGCCCGGCGTGGACGCCTACGCGTGGCCGCACAACGAGACATCCACCGGTGTGATGGCGCCGGTGCGCCGGGTGGCCGGTGCCGACGAGGGCGCCCTGGTCCTCGTCGATGCCACCTCCGGTGCGGGCGGGCTGCCGGTCGACATCGCCCAGACCGACGCCTACTACTTCGCGCCGCAGAAGTCCTTCGCCTCTGACGGGGGCCTGTGGCTGGCGGTCATGAGCCCGGCCGCGCTGGCGAGGGTCGAGCAGATCGACGGCTCCGGTCGCTACGTGCCGGAGTTCCTGTCGTTGACGATCGCCGTCGAGAACTCGCGGAAGGACCAGACCTACAACACTCCGGCCGTGTCCACGTTGGTGCTGCTCGCCGAGCAGATCGACTGGCTCAACGGGCAGGGGGGGTTGGCCTGGGCCACGGCCCGGACCGCGGACTCCTCCTCGCGGCTCTACGACTGGGCCGAGCGGACCGCCTGGACCCGGCCGTTCGTCGCCGAACCGGCCCACCGCAGCCAGGTGGTCGCCACGATCGATATCGACGACACGGTGGACGCGACGCTGCTGGCGAAGGTGTTGCGCCGCAACGGCGTGCTCGATGTCGAGCCGTACCGCAAGCTAGGTCGCAACCAGCTGCGGGTGGCGGTCTTCCCCGCGGTCGAGCCCGACGACGTCTCGGCCCTGATCGCCTGCGTCGAATACGTCGCCGAGCGGCTGGGGTGAACGCCGGGGTCAATGCGGGCAGGAGCACCGGTCGCACCAACGGCACCGGTCGCACCGACGGCACCGACGGCACCGACGGCACCGACGGCAACGTCACCGGGCCGCTGTACGTCATCTCCCTGGCCTTCGGCTGGTTGCTGTTCGGGTCCGGCCCGGTGATCCCGCGGTTGCAGGCCGACTACGACATCAGCCGGACGGTGGCGAGCCTGCACTCGGTGGCCTTCGCTGCAGGCGGCGTCGTGGGCGCCCTGTTCACCCTGGCCATCATGCGCCGCACCCGCCGCGGCGGCGCCCTCGTCCACGGCCTCGCCGGGATGAGCCTGGGGGCGGTGGCCATCTGCGCCGGGCCTCTGGTGGGCGGCTACGGACTTGCCCTCAGCATTCTCGGCTTCGGCGTGGCGGGTGCCGCCGCCACGCTGGTCTCGACCGGGACCACGGCGATCGTCGATGCTCGGCACGGCGCGGCATCCGGCAGCGTGCTGTCGGCGATCCACGGCACCGGCGCCATAGCCGGCCTGCTGGCCCCCGCCGCTATCGGTGCCACGATCGCGATCGGCCTGACCTGGCGGGTGGGCCTGCTCGTGCACGTCCCCCTGGCGCTCGTGGGCATCGTCCTGATCCTTCGGTCGTGGCACGACCCGTTCCTGCGCGACGGCCCGCCGCCGGCCGTCGTCGCCCACCCGTCGAACCCCCGAGGGCGTGCCGAGCCGATGCCGCTGCGGTTCTGGGCGGTCCTGGCGGTGCTGATGGTCGGGGTGTCATTGGAGTTCGCGTTCACGGTCTGGTCCGGCGCCCTGCTGCAGGAACGAACCCCGCTGACCACCGCGGGCTCGACCGCGGCGGTCTCTGGTGTGCTGGTCGGCATGGCGTCCGGCCGATTGCTGCTTGCCCGCCTCGCCCGCGGGATGGCGCCACGCGCGGTGCTGTCCACTTCGGCCGGGGTGGTCACGGTGGGATGGGCCGTGCTGTGGGTGGCCACGCTGCCCCCGGTCGGCTCTGCGGAGCTGGCGATCGCCGGCCTGGTGCTCTCCGGCCTGGGGATCGGAGCGTTCTTCCCGATCGGCCTGGCCTGGTTGGTCAAGCAGTCCCTGGGACGACCCGAGGCAGCGACCGCGAGGCTGAACATCGGCGGCGGGGTTGCGTCGGGGGTGATGCCGTTCGCACTGGGCTTCCTGGCCGACCGCATCGGTGTGCACCTGGCGTTCCTGCTGGTGCCCGGCGTGATCGTGGTGGCAGTGGTCGTGCTGGCCGGCCTGCGCGAGCGCGCGGACTGACCTCAGACCCGGTTGGCCACCGTGGTGGAGACCTGCGCGACGGGCTTGAGCGCGATGTAGTCGATGTCCACGTGGGGTGGCCGGGTCGCAGCGAAGGCCACGGCCTCGGCGACGTCCTCGGCGCTCAGCGGGGTCAGGCCGCGGTAGACCGCGTCGGCCCGTTCGGCGTCCCCGTCGAAGCGCACCAGGGAGAACTCGGTGCGGACCAGGCCGGGTGCGATCTCGGTGACCCGGATCCCCTCGGCACTCAGCTCCCACCGCAGCGTGCGGGTCAGGGCGTTGGCGGCGTGCTTGGCCGCCGTGTACCCGGCGCCACCCGGGTAGACCTCTTGGCCGGCGACCGATCCGATAATGATGACGTGGCCGCGCGACGACGCCCGCAGGTGCGCGATGACCGCTTGGGTCAGCCGTGCCACGCCGATGACATTCGTCTCGAACATCTCCCGCCAGCGCCCCAGATCGGCCTCGACCACCGGCTCCAGTCCCAGCGCGCCACCCGCTGAATGCACGATGAGATCCAGCGAGCCCAGGCCGGCGACCAGCTCGTCGATGCTGTCGTCATCGGTGACGTCCACCACAGCAGCGCGGCCGTCGAGTTCTGCCGCGAGCCGCTGCAGCCGGTCCAGCCGCCGCGCGGCGAGAACGACATGGAACCCGGCGGCCGACAGCGCGCGGGCGCTGGCAGCGCCGATCCCGCTGCTGGCGCCGGTGACGAGGGCGGTGGGCTGGCCTTGGCTCATGGGCTGAGCCTGCCAGGCCGTGTCACGCTGTCGGCGTGGGGCTGTTGCGCGTCGAGGAACCGCTTCGGATGAGCGGGCTACGGCCTGCAGTCGCCGGCGCGGTCGTGTGGGGACTGGCACTGCTCACCCTGCTGCTCACCGACCGAACCGCCGGCGATGACCGGTGGTGGCTGTGGGTGGCCGCCACCGGCACCGGCCTCGGGGTGGCCGCTACGGTGGCCCTGTTGACCCGCCGGTGGCGTCGGGCGTCAGGTTCGCGGCCGGCCCCGTGGCCGGAAACGGCTCGGTGTCCAGGTCCTCCCGCAACTGATCGATCAGCGGGTCGCTGAGCTGCCCGTCGCGCGACTCCTCGGCCCCCGTCTCGCTGTGCGCGCCGCAACCGTGCTCAAAGCTGACCGCTCGGCCGTCGTCCGGTGACCACGCATTGGCGCAGACGCCGAACATCGTCCGCAGGCTGCCGGTCATCCCGATCAGGTAGCCGCACGTCGCACAGGACGCCCCGGCCGCCCGCGTCGTGGCCGTGTCCGGACCCGCGTCCCCTCGAAACCACCGTGCGGCCGCCTCGTCACGGCCGTCCCGGTTGAGCACCCGCGCCCGGCCGTATCCCAGCTCGGTCATCAGATTCCGGTCGAGGTCGTCGAACGCCTCCTCGCCCGCGGCCGCATCCGCGCCGCCTACCTGCTCGAACCCGGGGTCCAGCAGCGGATCGTCCTCGCGGAACGGCAACAGGTCGGTCTCACCGAGGTCACCAGGTGCGATCCGCTGCGCCCACGGCACCCATGCCGGGGCCAGCAGTGCCCCTTCACCGGGAAGCAGCAGGACCTCGCTGACCGTCGCCACCCGCGCTCGAGACACCCGGGCCACCACGACGGTCCACTCCCAGCCGCGGTAGGCCATGTCAGTGGTCGCGAAGCGGTGCACCACCACCCGCTCGCCCTCAGCAGCGACACCGACGTGCTCACCGACCGGGACGTGCCCGGCTGCGTCCTGCGCTGCGGTGCGCGCCAGCTCGACTGCCGCGGCGCCGACGGAGTCGACCTTGACCGAGGCCACCGCTCAGGCCTCGATGTCGTCGGCGACGGCGCGCAGCACGGCGGCGACCTTGCTGGCCGCTGGCTTCTCGGGGTAGCGGCCACGCCGCAGCCCGTTGGAGACCCCGTCGAGCAGCTTGATGACGTCCTCGACGATGACTGTCATGTCCTCGGCAGGCTTGCGGTTGGCCCTGGAGACAGTCGGCGGTGGGGTGAGCACCTGCACACTCAGCGCCTGCTGGCCCCGACGGCCTTCGACCACGCCGAAATCGACCTTGGCGCCGGGCTTGAGCAGCTCGGTGCCCGCCGGCAGCGCGGAGGCATGGACGAACACCTCCTCGCCCTCGTCGGTGGCGAGGAAGCCGAATCCGCGCTCGGCGTCGTACCACTTGACCTTGCCTGTCGGCACGTGTGACCTCGGTTCGTGAATTCCGGTGAAATCCGGATGAATGGCGGGGAAATGGCCGTGACGGCCCGGGGGCAGCAGTTTAGCTCAGCCCGCGCGGGCCTGGTCGGCCAAGACGTCGTTCATGCTGCCGGAGCGGAACGGCGCGACCGCGACGGCGGCGAACCCGCAGTCGCGAAGCGTGGCCGAGAGCAGCTCGGACCCGGCATCGACCTCGCTCACCGAGGCCAGGGCCACCGGGTCCAACTCGATTCGCGCCCGGTCGGCACCGAGGTCGCGCACCCGCAGGTCGACGACGGCGACACCGTGAGCCGCGAGCACCTCGCGCACCGCTGCCTCCGACCGCTCGACCCGCGACAGCGCTGCCGGGGTGATCACCAGGCCGTAGGCGATCCGGCTCGACAGGCATGCCGCGGCAGGCTTGTCCCACGTGGGCAGCCCCAACGCGGCGCTGGAGGCCCGGACGTCCGCCTTCGACAATCCCGCCTCAGCCAGCGGCGCCCGGGCGCCGGCCTCGTGTGCGGCCCGGATCCCCGGCCGGAACCCGGCCACCATGTCGTCGGCGTTCGTGCCGGTCGCCACGTGTGCCAGCCCGAGCTGGGCGGCCAGGGGCGCCAGCACCGACATCAACTCGGACTTGCAGTGATAACAGCGATCCCCGGCGTTGCGGCGATAGCCCTCGCGTCGCAGCTCATGGGTGCCCGGCTGATACCACCGCACCCCGAGCGAAGCGGCGAACTCCTCGGCGGACTGCCGTTCGGGCGCCGCCAGCGAATCCGACACCCCGGTCGCCGCGGCCACCTGGGCCTGCCCGAGTCGGCGCACGGCAATGGCCAGGACCAGCGCCGAGTCCGCCCCCCCGGAGAACGCGACGAGCACCGAGCCCAGCTCACCGACGATCCCATCCAGCCGGTCGAGGCGGGCCGCCAAGGCCGTGGTCATCTCCAGGGCGTATCCAGCGGGCACCACATGACCGTAACCCGCGCCATGGCCCGCCGCCGCGTCCCGGCCGACCGGGCACCGGTGTCGCGGTCAGCCAACACCGCACCCGCTGTTGCAGTCGAACCGCAGATCCACGACCGCGCCCTGGCCACCGGGGCCGCTGCTCGCCTCGACGCCGGTGGCCAGCACCGCCCCGGGCAGTGACGCCGCCGGAAGAAGCTCCAGCCGTGGCGGCAGCATCGAGGCCGGGTCCAGCGGCTGACCGTTGGCGGTCGCCGACACCGGCAGTGCCACGATGCCGCCGCCCTCGGCGGCCAGCCGCAGGTCGATGACCACCGCTGAACCCTGGAGGATCGCCGAAACCCGGATCGTGTCGGCGGCGAGGACTGCGACGGTGGCTCCGCTCAGGCCCCCGGACGTCTCGACGACGTCGATCACCGCCTGCGGACCCAGCGTGGCCACCACCTGCACCGAGTCAGCCTCCCGGGTATCCAGGTGGATCGGACCCGCTGTAAGGGTGAGCCGGTCTACCCGCAACCCCCCCAGCTCGCCGTCGGCGGCCACGGCATCGATGCCGGTCAGGGTGCCTCGCCCGATGTCCGGCAGCGCCCACCCCGAGTGGTCGGCGGTCACGGTGGCGAATCCCCGGCCGTCGGACGAGGCCTGCTTCAGGACGGTGACCGCCGTGGCCTGCACCCGGTCGTCTAGGGCCCGGCGCGCCACGATCTCGGCACCACCCACCACCGCCGCGAGCAGCACGACGCACGCCAGAAAAGCCAGGAAAGCACGCACCGGACCGTTGTACCCCGCCGATTGCTCGCGCAGCGCCTACCGTGGGTCGTGATGTCCACCGCCTCGTCACCGCTGAAAGCACTCCAAGCGAGCTCCGGCGTGGTCGCGGTTCGCAGCCTCGCCGACCATCTCCGCTCGCGCAGCACCGGCTCCCTCGTCGAGCTGTTGCGGGCCCGCCCGGATCTGGCGGTGCCGCTGGCACCCGATATGGCGACGCTGGCGGCCCGCGCGACGACCAGGGCCGGCGTCGCCCGCGCGTTGGACCGCCTCGACGTCCCGCAACTGCAGGTCCTGGAGGTTCTTGCCGCGCTGGACGAGCCGGCGGATCCCGGCTCGGTATCCCTGGCCTGGGGCGCCGACGCCACCGAGGTCATCGCCGGACTGGAACACCTCGCGCTGGTCTGGAGCGGCGAAGGCGGGCTGCGGATGGTCCGGATGGCCCGCGACCTGCTGGGCCCCTATCCTGCCGGGCTCGGGCCACCCTTGCGCGAGGCATTGGACCGCCGCAGCCCGGCGGCCCTGGCGCAGTTGGGCGAACGCCTCGGCGTCCCTGCCAGCGGTGACCCGGACACGACCATCCGGCGCATCGCCGACCTTCTGCGCGATCCCGATCGCATCGCGGAGCTGCTGCGCGACGCCCCACCCGAAGCGGAACGGATCCTGGCGCGGCTGACACCCGGCCCGCCGGTCGGCGAGGTGGGTGCCGTGGCCGGTGCCACGGCACAGGCGGTGACATGGCTGCTGCGACACGGCCTGCTGGCGGCGGCCGAGGACGGCAGGGTGGTGCTGCCACGGGAGGCGGGCCTGGCGTTGCGGGCCGGTCGGGTGCACGCCGACCCCCGGACCTCCCCACCCGACCATGGCGGTGCGCAGCGCCCGGTCCGCAGTGTCGACCTGGCGGCGGGCGGCGCGGCTGCCGAGGCGGTGCGACTGGTGTCGCAGCTGCTGGCGAGCGTGGAGCGCAGTCGGGTGCCGGTACTGCGCACCGGTGGCCTCGGTGTGCGCGAGCTGCGCCGCCTCGCCGGGGAACTGCGGGTCGACGAGACCACGGCGGCGCGGGTGGCCGAGACCGCGTATGGGACCGGGCTGATCATGGACGATGAGGAGGGCGACCCGTCGTTCGTAGTCACAACCGACGGCGAGGACTGGCTGGGCCAGGATGCGCCCGTCAGGTGGGCCGCGCTGGCCTCCTCCTGGGTCACGAGCGTCCGAGTCGCGGCCCTTTCGGGCAGCCGCGACGCGGCCGGCACCGTCCGCGCCGCACTGTCCGAGGCCGTCGAGCGGCCGGCCTCGGTGGAACTGCGTGGGCAGCTGCTCGACCTGCTGGCGATGCTCCCGCCGGGGACCGCCGTCGATCTCGCCGGGCTCACGGCGCGGCTGACCTTCCTGGCCCCCAGGCGCGCCACCCCGGCTCGCGACACCCTGGTGGAGGCGCTGCTCGACGACGCGGCTTGGCTGGGCCTTACCGGCGCCGGCGCGCTGAGCACGCCCGGCCGGGCCCTGCTCGGCGACGGCGCCGCGGCGGCAGCCGCCGCGATGCGCGGCCTGCTGCCGGAGCCTGTCGATCACATCGTGCTGCAGGCCGACCTGACGGCCGTCGCGCCCGGCCCGCTGGTGGGCTGGCTGGACACCGAGATGGCCCTCGCGGCCGATGTCGAGAGCCGGGGCGCCGCGACCGTCTACCGGTTCTCGGCCGATTCCGTGCGGCGCGCGCTGGACGCCGGACGTGACGCTGAGGCGCTGCTGGACACCCTGGAGCGCGCCAGCACTGCCGGCGTCCCGCAGCCCCTGGCGTACCTGGTCCGAGATGTGGCCAGACGCCACGGCGCGATCCGGATCGGGCTCGCCGGCACCTACGTTCGCTCCGACGACGAGAACGCGCTGTCAGAACTGCTGGCGGATCGGCGCGCCGCACCGCTGGGTTTGCGGCGGCTGGCGCCCACGGTCCTCCTGTCCAGTGCCGACCCCGCCGCCCTGCTGAAGGTGCTGCGGTCGTTGGGAGCGGCCCCCGTCGTCGATAGCGAGGGCGGTGCCCCGACAGGCTCGGCTGCCGGCGTCAACCGGTCGCAGGTGCGCCGTGTCTCGCGGCGGCGGGCCACCCGTGCCCCCGACGCCCTACCCGACGAGACAGCGTTGCGCGAGGCGGTGGCTCGATGGCGGGTGACGGAGTCGGGACCCAAGCCGGGCAGCGCCGGGCTGCCCCGGATGGAGCCGGCGGTCAGCCTGTCGGTGCTGCGCGACGCCATTGGCACGGGTGGCCGGGTGTGGATCGGCTACGTCGACGAGACGGGTCGCGCCACCCAGCGCCTGATCGTGCCGCGGAGCCTGGAGGCGGGCCGGCTGACCGCGGAGGAGGTGGGCCGGGCGGGGCCACGACTCTTCTCCGTGCATCGGGTTACCGGGGCCGTGCTCGATTCGGTGGAAGACTGACGCCGCCATCCACCGAAAGGAGCTACGCAGGTGACCGATCAGCCACCCCCGAACGATCCCTACGCCAAGCCGCCGTCAGGGTCCGGCGCTGCGCCGCAGCCCGATCCCGACGCCGACCCCGCTGCCGGCAACTGGTCATCGCCTGAGGCCACCCAACCGCCCCCGCCAGCCCCCTACGGGGCTGGCGGGGGCGGTTGGGTGGCCTCAGGCGATGACCAGTTGCCGGC
>CAZEYA010000088.1:0-15288 GCA_964516515.1 uncultured Kineosporiaceae bacterium
CGCCGCGCTCAAGGGGGTCTTCATCGACGTCGTCGCCGAGCAGGTCACGTACGTCAACGCCCCGGCCCTGGCAGCCGAGCGCGGCGTGGCGGTCCGCTTGGTCACCGAGGCCGACGCGGGGGAGTTCCGCAACACGATCACGGTGCGCGGCATCCTCACCGACGGGCAGGTCCGCTCCGTCGGGGGCACCCTCACCGGGCCGTCACAGATTCACAAACTCGTCGAGATCGACGGTCACGACCTGGAGGTGCCGTTCGCCGAGCACCTCCTGGTGCTGTGGTACGCCGATCGCCCAGGCGTCATCGGTGTCATCGGCCAGCTCCTCGGGTCGCACCAGATCAATATCGCGTCGATGCAAGTCGGGCGGGCCGCCGCCGGCGGTTCCGCATTGTCGGTTCTCAGTGTCGATTCCGCCGTTCCGGACGAATTGCTCGCGGAGCTGGCGTTGCGGATCGGCGCTCAGCGAATTCGGTCCATAGATTTTCCATTGGCTCGCTGATCCGGGCTGCGCGGGCGCGGCGCTAGGCTCACCAGCCGTGACCACCCTGGACATCGCCGTCATCGGTGGCGACGGCATCGGACCCGAAGTGACGGCCGTCGCCGTCGACGCGCTGCGCGCCGCCCTCGTCCCGGACGGGGTGGACGTGAGGACCCGGGACGTCGACCTCGGCGCCGCCCGCTGGCACCGCACCGGCGAGACCATCACCGACGACGAGATCGACGAGTTGCGGACGGCCGACGCGATCCTGCTCGGTGCGGTCGGCGACCCAGGGGTGCCGTCCGGCGTTCTGGAGCGGGGCCTGCTGCTGCGGTTGCGCTTCGCGCTGGACCACTACGTCAACCTGCGGCCCAGCGAACTGCTGCCCGGGGCACCCAGCCCGCTGTCGCCCGCGGTGCTGGACGCGGGTCCGATCGACTTCGTCGTGGTCCGCGAGGGCACCGAGGGCCCCTACGTCGGCAACGGCGGGGCGTTACGGGTAGGGACGCCGCACGAGATCGCGACCGAGGTCAGCGTCAACACCGCCTTCGGGGTCGAGCGAGTGGTCCGCGACGCCTTCACCCGTGCCGAGCGCCGGCCGCGGCGCCGGCTCACCCTGGTGCACAAGCACAACGTGCTGGTGCACGCCGGGCACCTGTGGCGCCGCACGGTCGACCGCGTCAACTCCGAGTACCCGGACGTCACCGTCGACTACCTGCACGTCGACGCGGCCACCATCACCATGGTGACCAGGCCCCAGGTCCTCGACGTGGTCGTCACCGACAACCTCTTCGGTGACATCATCACCGACCTCGCGGCCGCGGTCACGGGTGGTATCGGTCTGGCGGCCAGCGGCAATGTCAATCCTGACCGCACGTCGCCGAGCATGTTCGAGCCCGTTCACGGTTCTGCGCCCGACATCGCGGGCACCGGCGTCGCGGACCCGACCGCCGCCGTACTGTCGGCGGTCCTGCTGCTGGATCATCTGGGGCACGTGGCGGCGGCCGGTCGGTTGCGCGAGGCCGTCCACCGAGCGATCTCGGGCCGCGAACCGAACGAGCCGGTGCTGACCAAGGAGGTCTCGCGCCGGGTGCTGGATCACCTGCGTCCCGCGTGAGCGCGGCCTGATGACAATGCGTAGCCTCGCTGGGCCGAACCAGGAGGCTTCGCGACGCACAGGTGAGCGATATCGGGACGTCAGCCAAGATTCTCGCTTTGCGTGGTGGAAATCTAAACCGACGGTATATCTTGAGCGAGTCAGCGTCACTCGAATGGCCGCCCGATTCGCCACAGAATGCCGATCTCGGCCAGCTGCCCACACCGAAAGGCCACGACATGACCCTTGTCGCCCTCACCAGCCCGTGCGACCACGTCCGTGCGATTCGCCTGTCACCCCGTGATCACGTCCGAGCGGCCCTGGTCTCGCCTCGCGACCACGTCTGATCGACTGGACTGTGCGGCCACAGGCCAAGCCCTGGGCGGACTACCCGGGGCCGGGCCCGGCGGGCCCCTAGGCTGGGCGGACTTCACCGTGCCAGGAGGCTGCCACCATGACCGCGACCGATCTGCGATTCGCCGCCGACCCCGTCACCGGGCGACCCCCGGGCGAGGTAGCAGCGATTCTCGATGATCCCGGTTTCGGCCGGTACTTCACCGATCACATGGTCACGGCGAGCTGGACACCCGAGGCCGGCTGGCACGACGCTCGCCTGACCGCCTACGCCCCGATCCAGCTGGATCCAGCCGCGGCTGTGCTGCACTACGGCCAGGAGATCTTCGAGGGGCTCAAGGCCTACCACCACGCCGACGGCAGCGTGTGGGCCTTCCGCCCGGATGCCAACGCCGCCCGATTCGCGCGTTCCGCACGTCGGCTCGCGCTGCCCGAGCTGCCCGAGGCCGTGTTCCTGGAATCGCTGCGGACCCTCGTGGAGGCGGACCGTGCGTGGGTGCCCACCAGGGCGGAGTCCAGCCTCTACCTGCGGCCGTTCATGTTCGCGACCGAATCCTTCCTGGGGGTGCGACCGGCTCGGGAGGTCCGATACCTGCTCATCGCCTCACCGGCCGGGGCCTACTTCGCCACCGGCGGGCTCACCCCTGTCTCGATCTGGCTGAGCACCGACTTCACCCGGGCGGCCCCGGGTGGAACCGGCGCGGCGAAGTGCGGCGGCAACTACGCAGCCAGCCTCGCCGCGCAGCAGGAGGCACTGGCGCACGGCTGCGATCAGGTGTGCTTCCTCGACGCTGTGGAACGCCGCTGGGTCGAGGAGATCGGCGGCATGAATCTGTACTTCGTCTACGCCGACGGCTCGCTCGTCACGCCCAGCCTGACCGGCACCATTCTGGAGGGCGTCACGCGCTCGTCGGTGATCGAGCTGGCCAAGGACCTCGGCCACGAGGTCACCGAGCGCCGGATCTCGATCGAGGAGTGGCAGCGTGGCGCTGCCGACGGCACGATCGTCGAGGTGTTCGCCTGCGGTACCGCCGCTGTGGTGACTCCGATCAGCCGGCTGGTCTGGGACGCCGGCGAGGTCAGGCACGGGCAGGGCACTTCCGGTGCCGTGACCTCGGCGCTGCGTCGGGCCCTGCTCGACATCCAGTACGGCCGGACCGCCGACACCCGCGGGTGGCTGCGGAGGTTGGCATGAATGCCACGGGCCCGGCCGTCGATAATCTCGTTGGGCTGCAGGTCTACGACACGACGCTCCGCGACGGCGCCCAGCAGGAGGGGCTGAGCCTGTCGGTGGCCGACAAGCTGGCGATCGCCGGCCACCTCGACGACCTCGGTGTCGGGTTCATCGAGGGCGGCTGGCCCGGCGCCATCCCCAAGGACACCGAGTTCTTCGCGGTCGCGGCCGAAGAGTTGCGGCTCAAACACGCCTTGCTCGCGGCCTTCGGCGCCACCCGCCGGCCGGGGCTGAAGGCGGAGGACGACCCGCAGGTGCGGGCATTGCTGGAATCCCTGGCGCCGGTGGTCACCCTCGTCGCCAAGAGCCACACCGATCACGTCAAGCTCGCCCTGCGGACCACGCCGGCGGAGAACATCTCGATGATCGCCGACACCGTCCGGTTGCTGGTGGCGGAGGGGCGACGGGTGTTCGTCGACGCCGAGCACTTCTTCGACGGGTACTTCCTGGACCGGGGGTACGTCATCGAGGTGGTGCGGGCAGCCGTCGACTCCGGTGCCGAGGTGGTCGCGCTGTGCGACACCAACGGTGGTCACCTGCCCGACCGGGTCGGAGCGATCGTCGCCGACATGCGAACGGCGACCGGGGCGCCGCTGGGCATCCACTGTCACAACGACACCGGCTGCGCGGTCGCCAACACCCTGGCGGCTGTCGACGCCGGTGCGATGCACGTGCAAGGGACGATCAACGGCTACGGCGAGCGGACCGGCAACGCCGACCTCGTGACGATCGTCGCGAACCTCGAACTCAAGCGGCATGCCGCGGTGTTGCGCCCGGGCGGGCTCGCGGAGGCGTCTCGGATCTCCCACGCCATCTCCGAGATCACCAACGTGCCGCCCTACTCGCGCCAGCCCTACGTAGGGTCCAGCGCCTTCGCCCACAAAGCCGGGCTGCACGCCAGCGCGATCCGGGTCGATCCCGCCCTCTACCAGCACGTCGACCCCCGCGAGGTGGGCAACGACATGCGGATGCTGGTCTCGGAGATGGCCGGGCGCGCCAGCATCGAACTCAAGGGCCGTGAGCTGGGGCTCGACCTGTCCGAGCGGGAACTGGTCGCCTCGATCACCGAGGCCGTCAAGGCCAACGAGGCGTTGGGCTACACCTACGAGGCCGCGGACGCCTCGTTCGAGCTGCTGGCGCTGCGACTCGGCGAGGGGGTCCCGACCTTCTTCGAGATCGAGTCCTGGCGGGTCATCACGGAGCGTGTGGCCGGTACGGCCAGTGGCGAGGCGACGAGCGAGGCGACCGTCAAGCTGACCACCGGCGGCCGCCGGGTCGTGGCGACAGGTGAGGGCAACGGCCCGGTCAATGCCCTGGATGCCGCGCTGAGACTGGCGCTGGGGCCGACCTATCCGGAACTGGCGGACTTCGATCTGATCGATTTCAGGGTCCGCATCCTCGACTCGGCGCACGGCACCGATGCCTCCACCCGGGTGCTGCTGGAGACCGCCGACGACAGCAGGACCTGGACGACCGTCGGCGTCGGCCCCAACGTGGTCGAGGCATCCTGGGAGGCGCTGACCGACGGGTTCGTCTACGGCCTACTGCGCCGGCAGGTCTCCGTGCGTTGAGGCGCCGGTTCAGCCGGGCGAGAACGGCGCGAGCAGGAGGCGCAGCCGGCGGGTGAACTCCGCCTCACCGATGGCCTGGCTGATCGCGTGCAGGTCCGGGCTGCGCGTCGACCCGGTCACCGCCACCCGGACCAGTTGAGCAGCTTCGCGGATGGATCCGAGGTAGGCAGCGGGGTCGCGCTTGTAGTCCTTGGGACTGCGAGCGAAGCCGTTGCGCAGCGAGGCCTCGCGGATCTGATCGAACCATTCAGCACCGTCGGGCAACTGCTTGTACCCGTCCAGCAGATCGCGGACGAAGCCTGCCGCCGCCTGGCCGGGCAGGCCCGCCAGGACCACCCGGTCGTCGTCCGGGCCGCGCAGCGGGATGAACAGCTGTGGGAAGAAGAAGCCGTAGGCCGCGCGGAAGTCGGACCATCTCTTGAGGTCCTTGCGTGGGTTGTCGACGCCCTCGCGCTCGACCGCCAGCGCCCGCAGCGCCAGGTCCGGTTCGGCGATCAGCACGTCGGCCACCTCCGGATCGAACCGGCTCGCCCACGACGCCAGCTCCGTCATGACCTGCGGTCCGCTCAACGAGGCCACATGGTCGCCGCTGAGGTCGTCCAGCTTCGCGAGATCGACGAGCGGCCCGGCGACGCCGAACTCGTCCAGGCGCAACGGGGTCGCCAGCGCCTGCGGCAACGGCACCTCGGCGAGCCGGGCGTTGGCCAGGCCGCGCAGGTAGTAGGTCACGGCGGGCGCCGGGTAGCCGGACTCGATGTAGAAGTCGACAGCGGCCTCGGGATCGTTGCGTTTGGACAGTTTCCGCTTGCCCCCGGGGATCAGCTTCATCAGCGGTGCGACGTGGGCGTAGCGGACGCGCTCGAAGCCCAGCACGTCGAACAACTGCAGGTGCAACGGCACCGAGGAGATCCACTCCTCGCCACGGATCACCGTGGTCACCCGCATCAGGTGGTCGTCGACGGCGTGGGCGAAATGGTATGTCGGCAAGCGGGGCGAGGAGTCCGACGACTTGAGGATGACGGCGTCGTTGCGGTTGTCCTCGTGCTCCAGCCGGCCCCGGATCTCATCGACGTAGGCGACCCGGCCGACGGTGTTGGGGGAGCGGAACCGCACGACGTAGGGGGCGCCCTCGGCCAGCTTCGCGGTGACCGCGGCCGGATCGGCATCGCGCCAGATCGCCCACTCGCCGTAGTAGCCGGTCGGGACCTTGAGCGATTCCTGCCGGGTGGTGAGCTGGGTGAGCTCCTCCCTGGTCGCGAAGCACACATACGCGAGGCCGCGGCGCAGCAGCTCGCGGGCGTAGGAGTGGTAGATCAGCTCGCGCTCGGACTGCCGGTAGGGGCCGTAGAGTCCGGCGGTCACGTCCTCGTCGGCCACGAGGTCGAGGTAGCCGAAGGCCCGGGTGAACTGCGCCAGCGCGCCGGGGACCTCGCGGGCCTGATCGGTGTCCTCGATGCGCACCAGGTAGCGCCCGCCGCTGTGCCGCGCCAGGTCCTGGCAGACCATGGCCACATACAGGCCGCCGACATGGACCGAGCCGGTCGGGGAGGGGGCGAAGCGGGTGACCTGGGCGCCCTCGGGCAGCTCCCGGGGCGGGTAGCGCCGCTCGTACTCCTCGACCTCGGTCAGGTCGGCCGCGAACAAGCCGTCTACTGCAGCGGTGTCCAGCATGATGATCGGCACCCTAGCAACGTGCGCTACTCAGGCGGCGAGGCGAGCCACAGCTGCTGGGTCAGCGCCCGGGTGCCATCGGGGCGTTGTACCAGCAGCCGCTGCGGCTCCAGGGCAGCGACGGTGGCGACGAGATCCCAGTCCCATTCCAGCGCCGCGACGGTGCCCGAACTGCCGCTGAGCACCACGGGTTGGTAGCCGTTGCGCCGGGCACCGGCCGCGGCGGCCTGGATATCGGCGGCGATGGCCGCCACCGCCTCGCCGCCTCGCTGCGACATCCCGACGATCGGTACGCCGCACACCGCGCGGAGCACGGGGGTCCACTCGACCCGCGACTGGTGGTCCACGGCGATGACGGCGGCGCGCGGTGGCAGTGCGCCGCAGACCGCCTCGGCCGCGGCGGGCTGACCGAGCTCGGTCCGGGCAGCGGCGACCGGCGCGGTCGCGGTAGCCGCGGGAACCACGAGTAGGGCGGCGCCGACGGCCGCCGTGCCCGTCCGTCGCCAGCCGCGTGGGTCGCCCGCCCGCCCTGCCAACCATGCGACCGCGACCGCCGCCAGCAGCAGGACGGTCGGCAGCACCGTGGTGACGAGCCGGCGGTCTGCCCACGGATGGTCCGGCGTGATCGCCGGGCGGTACAGGCTGAGCACCGTCGATGCCACGCCGACGGCCAGCGGCACCAACCAGCCGGGTACGCCACCATCGCCCGCCTCGCGCAGCCCCCGGCGCAGCGCCACGGCGGCGGCAGCTGTCGCCAGCAGCAATGCGGGCACGCCCACCCACCAGGCCACCCAGATCACCGAGTTCTCGGCGTACGTCCGGGTCGGGTCAAGCGCGAGCCCCTGCTCGCGTTGCAGGGCGGCGACGAAGTCATCGGCTCCCGGCAGCTCGGAGATCCGTCGGTCGACCAGCCACAGCGGCCGCGACACCAGGAACGCGGCCACGGCGAGGAAGCCGAGGGCGGCCGTGGCCGGGGTCACTGCCACGATGCGACGTCGCAGTGCTGGTGGTATCACCAACGAGCCGGCAACCACAGCCGCACTGACAACGGCAAGCACGATCCCGGCCGCGATCAGCACGATCAGGGAAGCCGAGATCTGTCGCAGGTAGGGAGATGACCACGGCGTGGCCGCGCCGTAGGCAGCGATCCCGACTGCAACGAGGGCGACCACCCAACCCGACAATGAGCGGTTGCGGGTCAGTGCCAGCAGGGTCAGGACCGGAATCAACAGGATGATCTCGCGCGCCGCATCGATGCGGACGAACAGGTTCGCGGCGAGCAGGCCCCCGGCCAGCGCGCCGAGGTACCTGGCGGGTGTGCCCTGGTGGCGGCCCGCCTGGACCGCCAGCACTGCGGCCACGGCGGCGGCCAGCAGCATCAGCAGCGACAGCGGCTCGGAGTACGTCTGCCGCAGGACGAGCAGGATGGGTTGTGACACCGCGAGTGCCAGCGTCGCGACCACGGCGACGCGTGGGCCAGCCACCAGGCAGCCGAGCGCCCCGAAGGCGCACAGCGCGAGAGCACCGATGATCGCCGGCATGGCGAACAGCCCCGCCCAGCCCGCGGCCCACCATCCCAGCGTCAGGACCGCCGGGTTGCCGATGAGGAACTGCGGCACGACGCTGAGATCGACCACGCTGCCGTCGACCACCACGGGCACCTGGTAATTGGCCCCGGCGCTGACCCGCACCACCGAGTCGGTCGCGGACAGGCCGAAGATGCTGAGCTGCGGGTCGATGGGCACACCGCCGAAGTGGGCCAGCGACAGGGCATACGTTGCGTAGGCCCCGGCGTCGCGGCGGACCGCGACGTGCTCGCCGTGGGTCAGACCTGCCCACAGGCCGGCGGCGACCGCGATCACCAGGATGGCCAGCGCCGCCCATGCCGGCACGGTCGGCACCGGCATCCGTCTCGTGACGATCACCGCCATGACGATCCCTACCGCGAGGGCACCGAACGCTGTCACGGGCTGCCACCAGCCGAACTGCTGGAACAGGCCCGCAGCCGCCATGACCGGGGTGAGGGCGACCGCCGCCCCCAGGGGCACCCGAACCAGCAGCGCGGGCAGTGTCGTGGTCGCCGGCGACGAGGTTCGCGCCGGCGCCCCGGGCGGCCCGGTGAGGGGCGACTCAGCGGGCGATGGCGCCGCCGGGGATGCGATACCCGTCACCTAGGAGCAGCCGGTCACAGGAACGGGCAACGGATCACCCTGGGGGGTGGGCAGCCCACTGCCGATCTTGGCGGGTTGCCACGAGGTGGATCGGCTGTCGTCGGGCTCGACGGTCACGGTGAGCACACCGGTGATACTGCTCGGTTCGCGAGAGTGGTACCACGCGAAGTTGCCCAGGCCGTAGGCCACGGTCGCGGTGTGCCCGGATGGCCCGGTCACCGACTCGACCGGCTGCAGCACGTGGGCGTGCGACCCGGCCACGATGTCCACTCCGGCGTCGGCCAGCCTGGTCGCCAGCGCCTGCTGGCGATCCGTCGGGCAGACCTCCAGCTCCCGGCCCCAGTGCAGGAACACCACTGCGATGTCCACCTGCTGCGCCAGCGCCGCGGCGGCGGCGATCAGCGTCTCCTCGCTGGCGTTCTTCGCGCTCGCCAGGCCACCGACATCGCCCTGAGCGACCCAGGACTCGCTCTCCAGCACGTCGGTGGCGCCGATCACGCCGATGGTGCGGCCGCCGACCTCGGTGACGTAGGGCTCCCACGCCTGCGCCGCGGTGGCGCCGATCCCGATGACCCGGGGAACGGGGTTGGCCGCGATCGCGTCGAGGGAGTCCGCGAGCCCGATCCGGCCGTAATCCATGCCGTGGTTGTTGGCCATGCTCGCCACGTCGACGCCGCTGGCGGCAAGGCCTGCCAGTACCGACGGTGAGGTCTTGAAGGTGTAGGTCTTGGGCTCGGCGACCGCGTCGCCACTGGTGACGATGGCGGTCTCGAGGTTGACGACGGCGACGTCGGCGGCACTGAGCACGGCCGAGATCTCACCCAGGCCGGTACTGGCGACGACCTTCGCGGGTCCCTCCGCGTGGATGTCGCCCGCGAAGGCGATCGTCACCGCTCGCGAAGGCTGCTCCGAGGGAGCTTGGGACGAGGGGACTGGTGCGTTCGGCGACGAGGGTGCCTGCGCCGGCCCCGCCTCGGCACTGACCGGGACTGTCGCAGCCGGGGTTGCAGCCGAGGGATCGCTACCGCTCGCCTGGACCCCGGCACTGCGGCCGACGCCGCAGGCCGCAAGACCCAGCGCGAGGGTGACGAGGATGGGTACGGTGACCACGATCGGTACGGGACTGCCCCAGGAGCGGCGGCGGCCGCGCGGCGGCGCGCCTCGTTCGATCATCGGTGCCCCTCCGCTGCTTCCCGTCGTTGGCCGTGAGTCCCGGGCGTCGGCTATCCTTCGTCCGCACGCCGTAGCGATGCGGCATGCCCCATGGGGTATGGGGTAATTGGCAGCCCAACTGATTCTGGTTCAGTTAGTCTAGGTTCGAGTCCTGGTACCCCAGCGTCACGCCCGTGAGTCTGTCACGGGTTGGACGAGGACGATCACGGCCCCGTTGTGTAGTGGCCTAGCACGCCGCCCTCTCAAGGCGGTAGCGCCGGTTCGAATCCGGTCGGGGCTACAGCGCGCCCCCGGTCACATGGCCGGGGGCCGTCCCCCTCGTCTCAGGACGTCACTGAGCCGGTTCGCGGCGCCCATCACTGCCAGGGCGTGCACCCGGCCGGGCTGGCGACCCAGTCGATCGATCGGCCCCGAGATCGAGATCGCCGCCACCACCCGGCCGTTCGGGCCGCGTACCGGCGCCGAGACCGAGGCCACTCCCACTTCCCGTTCGCCCGCCGACTGCGCCCAGCCGCGGCGACGGACCGCGGCCACGGTCGTGGCACTGAACCGGGCGAAGAGCGCAGGCTCCCGCGAACGGGGCGGCGAAGCTGACCATGCCAATGCCAAGGCTGGCCTTCCAGTTCCGGCGCAGGATGTCTGGGTCGATCTCGGCGCCGGCCAGGAAGGTGAGTACCGCTTACCCGAGCGTGGCCAGGAAGCAGGTGAACTGCGTCTGCTGCACCACGTGTTCGGCACCGGGGATGTTGCCGACCATGGCGCCGACCAGGATTTCGACCAGGGCAACGGAGATGCCGGCCCAGATGCTGATGTTGCTGGGGTCAGGCGTGGCCAGCACCTTTCCCTCGACCGGCGCCTGTTGCCGCGCGACCCTTCAGACGCTGGGGCTCGGCCCGCGGGAGTCAGCCCGGACCATATGGCAGGTCCGGGTGGTGGGCGCTGATCTCGATGAGCCGGTTGTACTTGGCGACTCGTTCACCGCGGGCCGGTGCCCCGGTCTTGATCTGGCCGCACCCGGTGCCGACGGCGAGGTCAGCGATGAAGGAGTCGGGGGTCTCGCCCGAGCGGTGGGAGACCATCTGGGTGTACCCGGCGCGGTGGCAGATGGCCATGGCTTCCAGGGTTTCGCTGACGGTGCCGATCTGGTTCAGCTTGATCAGCGCGGAGTTACAGATGCCGTCGGTGATGGCCGCTGTGATGATCGCTGGGTTGGTGCAGAAGTTGTCATCGCCGACGAGCTGCACGCGGTCGCCGAGCCGGGCGGTCAGCTGCTGCCAGCCGTCGTGGTCGGACTCGCCGAGGCCGTCCTCGATGCTCCAGATCGGGTACCGCTCGATCATCGCGACGTAGCGCTCGATCATGTCGTCGCTGGACAGTTTCTGGCTGTTCACGGTGTAGGTGCCGTCCTGGCCGTGAAACTCCGAGGCGGCAGGGTCGAGCGCGATCGCGACACCGGAGCGTCCGGGGGTGTAGCCGGCGTCGGTGATGGCGGCGACGATCACCTCGAGCACCTCTTCTGGTTCGGCTAGCTGGGGGGCGAAGCCGCCTTCGTCGCCCAGCCCCGTCGCGTGGCCTGCGGCCGCGAGGCGCTTGCGTAGCGCGGCATACACCTCGGCCCCGGCGCGCACGGCCTCGGTGACATTTGCGGCCCCGAGTGGGGAGATCATGAACTCCTGGAAGTCCAGGGCGTTGGGGGCATGCGCGCCGCCGTTGAGGACGTTGAAACACGGCACCGGGAGCCGCGGCGGAGCACCAAAGGAGGGCAGCCACTCGTGCAGTGACTGCCCACTGGAGGCGGCCAACGCCCGGGCCAGAGCCATCGAGACCCCGACGGTGGCGTTGGCGCCCAGGCGCGCCTTGGTGGGGGTGCCGTCGGCGGCGGCCATTGCTTCATCGACCGCGGCCAGGGACTCCCATGCCCGGCCCCTGAGCAGGTCGGCGATCTCCCCGTTGACATTGGCGACTGCGGTCAGTACCCCCGACCCGCCGAATCGGGCGGGGTCGCCGTCGCGGAGCTCGACCGCCTCTCGGGTGCCGGTGGAGGCCCCGGACGGGACCCCGGCCACGGCGATCGTCCCGTCGGACAGTGTCACCGTGGTCTGCAGGGTCGGGCGTCCGCGGGAGTCCAGGATCTCCAGGGCGGAGACACTGCTGATTTCGAAGCTCATCTGAGTCAGCCTTTCTTCAGGGGTGGTCATTCAATGGGGGGGTCGATCAGCTGGACGCAGCGACCTGGCGGCGGCGACCGATAAGGCCATCCAGGCTGCGGCGTACAGGAATGCGACGGTCGGGGAGAACACGGACCACAGGATCCCGGCGACCACGGTCGCGCCGAGGTCGCCGAACGACTGGACGAGTCCCAGGACCCCGAACCCGTTGCTGCGCAGCTGTGCCGGAAGCAGTTGAGCGACAACGGTGGGCTCGGCGGTCTCGGTGAAGCCGATACCCACCCCGGCGAGCAGGAACCCGATCAGCACGATGGGCCACCGGCGCTGTTCCCAGGCGAAGAGCGTGTAGCCCAGGACGTAGACGGCGGCTCCGGCTGCGAAGACACCGCGCGGGCTGAAACGGTCGGCCAGGTGCCGGCCGCCAAGTAGAGGCCGAGGTCGCGGCGCCATTGTGGGCGGCGTACATGAGGATGGCCAGGCTAGTGGCGGCGGTGAGGCTGCGCCCGTCGGCAGCAGGTCGGTCGCGCGAAGAATCAGCAGTGTGGTCGCCAGGTTGCCGAGCTCGAACAGGGCCGCGGGTGTCAGGGCGCGGGCCAGTCCGGCGGTTCGCAGCGCACCGATGTTCAGGGTAAGGGGTCCGCCGGCCCTCGACCGGGGTCAAGGTGGTGCGCGCCTGGCGGGCGGCGAGGGTGACGGCGATGGCCGCGAAGACGCCAGGGATGATCGCGAGGAAGATCGCATGCCGGATCCCCATGACGACCATCAGGACGGAGGCAAGCGGCCCGAGCATGGCGCCGGCGTTGTCTCCGGCGCGTTCGAGACCGAAGGCGCGGCCGTAGGCGGCCTCGGGTGTCAGGTCCGTCAGGAGCATGTCCCGGCTGGGAACGGATCCCGCGGGAGGTCCATGCCAGAGCGCGCAAGATGGCGACCTGCCAGACCGCTGTGGTCAGGCCGATCGCCGCGGCGGCGATGGCAGTGCCGAGGTATCCGCCGGAGGCGAGGCGCCCGCGCCGGGCCGGGTCGCCGGCCAGGGGCCCGCCGGCCAGCTTGCTCAACCCGGTGAGGGCATCGCAGACGCCTTCGATGGCACCCAGGGCCGCCGGTCCGGAGTGCAGCGTGGCGGTCAGGAAGGTGGGTAGCTGACTGGTTGCCAACTCGTGTCCGGCGTCACTGAACAGCGACGCAGCGGCCACTCCCGAGCTGAGCTACCGCTTGCCCTGGCCCTGGGCGGGGTCTAGTTCGGTGGGGGCGTCGGTCATGACCAGATCGCCTGGCTGATGGCCACGCCCAGGAAGGCTGCGCCGAGTCCGGCGACAATGCTCGCCACGACGTTGGCGGCCGCGAAGAGCCGGGCGTCGTCCTCGAGCAGGCGCAGCGTCTCGTAGGAGAACGTGGAGTAGGTGGTCAGCGCGCCGCAGAACCCGGTACCGACGGCCAGCTGGACCTGCGGGGAGGCGCCGCCAGCGGTGACCGCGCCGGTCACGACGCCCAGGATCAGGGACCCGATCACGTTGACGGCGAGGGTGCCCCAGGGAAAGACCGTGTCGTGGCGGGACTGGATGGCCCGGTCGCTCAGGTACCGAAGCGGCGCCCCGACGGCTGCGCCGCCGATGACCAGGAGCAGGCTCACCGCTCGTGCCCGGGGGTGTCGCGGGGGGCGTGGCCGCCGCCGACCCCGTCGGGGTTCGTGCCGACGTAGCGGATCACCTCGCAGTCGTCGAGGATGACCAGTCCCTCGGTGACGAGCTCGTCGAGCTGGGGCAGGAAGCCGGCGATGCGGTCATGGCTGTCAACGATGACGATGACCACGGGGAGATCCTCGGCCAGGCTGAGGATCCGCGCGGTGTGGATCCGGCTGGTAGCGCCGAACCCTTCGACTCCGTGCAGGACCGTCGCGCCGGCCAGCCCGGCAGCGTGGGCGCGGTGGACGATCTCGGTGAACAGCGGTTTGTGGTGCCAGTGGTTCGAGTCACCGACGATGATCGTGACGCGTTGCGCGGTGCCGGTAAGTCTCATGCGGTCCTCCAGTTGACCAGTCGTCTGGTTGCGGTTGCCGTCACCCACACGGCCAGGAGCGCACCGATGGGGGTCAGGGCCAGGTACAGCACAGCGGTGCTCATGTGTCCACCAGCGACGAGTCGTTGGATGTCGACCGTGTAGGTGGAGAACGTGGTGAACCCACCCAGGACCCCGGTGCCCAGGAACGGACGCAGTAGGCGCTGTCTGCTCCACACCTCGGTGATCAGGACCAACAGGACCCCGATCAGGGCACAGCCCAGGAGGTTGATCGCCAGGGTGCCTGCCGGGAAGGCCCCCGCAGGGGTCGGCCAGGTCGCTTCGATCAGGTACCGTGCTGCCGCGCCGGTAGCGCCGCCGGCGGCGATGGTGGCCAGCGTGGTGACCTCGCCGCGTCGGTCACGGCCCACCCGGGCCTGGCGCAGGTCGATGTCGGGGTCAACCGGTTCCCGGGCTGCGGAGTCTGTGTCCTCAGCGGGGTGCGGGTCTGGCACCGGCGCGACCTTCCTACCTGGACGGGCTCGCGGGGCGCAGCGCGCCGCGAGGGCTTCAGGTAGGGACTGTTGGTCACTCCTGTGGGGAGTGACGGTTTGGGTACGGCGAGCCCCACCGCCGGTGCTACCTGCCTCAGTTTACACGTGCATAACCCCGATGAGCGGACGTCCGCTCATCGCCGTGAGCGGAAGGATTTCTTGGTCGCCGCAGCCTTAGGACGAGCGCTGAAAGAGGAACGACGACCGGCGTGACGCCCTGGTGTGCGCTGGATCCTTGGCGGGTACACCATTGGGTACACATGCCAGCCGTAAACTACTGATGAGCGTCGACGGCCTTCAACGCCAAACCCTTTGTTTCCAACACTTTCAGGGGTGATCATGCATTGCCAATACTAGCGTGATCGCCCTCTCAAGGCGGTAGCGCCGGTTCGAATCCGGTCGGGGCTACAGCGCGCCCCCGGTCACATGGCCGGGGGCCGTCCCCCTCGTCTCAGGACGTCACTGAGCCGGTTCGCGGCGCCCATCACTGCCAGGGCGTGCACCCGGCCGGGCTGGCGACCCAGTCGATCGATCGGCCCCGAGATCGAGATCGCCGCCACCACCCGGCCGTTCGGGCCGCGTACCGGCGCCGAGACCGAGGCCACTCCCACTTCCCGTTCGCCCGCCGACTGCGCCCAGCCGCGGCGACGGACCGCGGCCACGGTCGTGGCAGTGAACCGGGCGCCGGTCAGGCCGCGCTGCATCCGGTCGGCGTCCTCCCACGCCAGCAGCACCTGCGCGGCCGATCCCGCCTGCATGGTCAGCACGGCACCCACCGCCACGCTGTCGCGCAGGCCGGTGGGGCGCTCGGCAGCCGCGACGC
>CAZEYA010000089.1:0-4605 GCA_964516515.1 uncultured Kineosporiaceae bacterium
AACAGGCAGAGGTTCTCCACGCCGTGCAACGCCGCGCCGACCATGTCGGCCTGGATCGCCAGCCGGTTCTTGTCCCGGCAGACGATCTGCATGATCGGTTCCAGGCCGTGCTGCCGCATCGCGATCGCGGTGGCCACGTTGGACGCGTGGGCGTGCGCCGCGGGGTTGTCGGTGGCGTTGCAGGCGGTGAACCACGGCCGCAGCCGCTGCGCGTGCTTGGCGACGACGGCCATCCCGCCCGCATCCAATGCCGGGAATTCGGCGGTGAACACCTGATCGACGCCGCGAACCAAGACATCGGAGAGCCTCGACATCAGGCGAGCGCTCCGAGCTCCGCGGCGCGCGCCTCGCGGGCCCACGCCCACCCACGCGGTTGCACCCGGTCGCGCCCGGTGACCAGGTTCAGCCACGACGACGTGCCGTGCAGCCGGTGGTCGACGGGAGGCCGCAGGTCATCGAAATGCCGCTTCCATGCCGGCAGCAGGGGCCAGGACTCCTTGCGGTCGTAGGCCTTGAGCCAGACACAACGCATGCCGGGCACCACCTCGCACGAGCCGTCCTCCCGCACGCCGCCGCACGGGCCGTTGCGCAATTCCTTCGGGCATGTCATCGGGCAGGTCATCCCCGTGGCGTGCAGCACGCACTGACCGCAGGTCCGGCAGTTCCAGATCGGCTTCTTGATCGCGTCCTCGATCAGTGGCAGGAAGGTGGGCACGGGTTCACCGCCGCCGTCAGACCTTGGCCATCGCGCGCCGGGCGGCCAGCAGGGCCTTGGCCTTGCGGACCGCGGTCGAGGCATCGGCGGCGTAACCGTCCGCCCCCACCACGTCGGCGTACTCCTGGGTGACCGGCGCACCGCCGACCATGACGATGACCTGCTCGCGAAGGCCGGCCTTGGTCATCTCGTGGATGTTGACCTTGAACATCGGCATGGTCGTGGTAAGGAACGCCGACATCCCGACGATGTCGGGGGAGTGCTCGACGATCTTCTCAAGGAACTTCTCCGGCGAGACCTGGACCCCGACGTCGATGACCTCGAACCCGGCGCCCTCCAGCATGATGTTGACCAGGTTCTTCCCGATGTCGTGCACGTCGCCCTTGACCGTGCCCATGAGGAACTTGCCCACCGTCTCCACGCCGGTTTCGGCCAGCAGCGGTCGTAGCACGTCCAGTGCCCCGGCCATCGCCTTGCCGGCGATGAGCATTTCGGGGACGAAGAAGTCACCGCGCTCGAACCGGGCGCCGACCTCCTCCAGCGACGGGATCAACGCGTCGAAGAGCATGGTGTCCGGCGTCATCCCCGCCGCCAGACCCTGCTGCGTCAAGGCCAGCACGGCGGGAGCGTTGCCGACCATCGTCTCGTCGTAGAGCGCCTTGATGATGTCGTCAGGGCTCATGCCGCGCCTTCCCTGCTCCGTCGTGGTGCCTTGAACTCCTCGCGCAGCAGCACAGCCATGGTGCGGACCCGCTGGTCGTCGAACCGGCCCGTCGGCCCGGACAGTGACACCGCGCCCGCGGGGGCGCCGGCGTCGAAGACGGGCACCGCGACGGCGGCCAGCCCGATCTCCAGCTCGTCGCGAATGACCGCGTACCCGTCGCGTCGGACCCGGGCGAGCTCGCGGTCGAGGACCTCGGCGTCGGTGATGGTGTGCTCGGTCAGTCGCGGCAGCGACCGCGGCTTGGGCAGCAGCCCTTCGGCCAGCAGCACCTTGCCGAGCGCCGAGGCATGCGAGGCGATGGTGCGGCCGACCCAGTTGATCGTGCCGAGCATGTACGTGCCGTCCACCTGGTCGATGAGGTCGACGTTCCCGCCGGAGGCGACCGCGAGGTTCGCGGTCTCGCCGGTGGCGGCCACCACCCGGGACAGCGACGGCCGGACGAGCTGCACCAGAGCCATCGCGTGCTCCTGGCTGCGCGCGTAGCGGTCGATCGCCGCCCCGGGCAGGAACGCCCCTGCGCGGTCGCGGCGCAGCAGGCCGTGCAGCTCCAGGGCGGTGAGCAGGCGCGAGGTGGTGCTCTTGGCCAGCCCCGAGCTCTGGGTCAGCTCGCCGAAGGTCACCGGCCCCCGCGCGCCGAGCACGTGCAGCAACAGTCCCGCCGTGCGATCCACCGCCTGCGTGCCTGACACTTCTGCGCCTCCGAATGTTCCATCATGTGGGACATCTGTTCCAGATCAAGACAGTAAGTTGTCGTCAGCCGCCCCGTCAACGTCCTGGCCCAGGCAAGGAGTGCGATGTTCCGTAATCGGATGCCCCGGTACGAGATCCTGAGCGAGGACGCCATGGCGACCCTCGACGGTGGCTGGCGGCGGATCGTCAGCGAGATCGGTGTGGAGTTCATGAGTGACCGGGCGCTGGAGCTGTTCCGCCGCGCCGGGCAGCGCGTCGACGGCAACAATGTGAGGTTCGACCCCGACTTCGTCTTAGAACAGGTCACCAAGGCCCCGGCCGAGTTCGACGTCGCGGCCCGCAATCCTGCGCGCAGTGTCCACATCGGCGGTGACTCGATGGTCTTCGGCGGCGTCTACGGTCCGCCGTTCGTCCGCCGTGGCGATGTCCGCCGAGATGCGACATTCGCCGATTTCCAGGACTTCTGTCGACTCGCACAGTCATATGACGAGATCGACAGCGTCGGCGGTGTGGTCTGCGAACCGAACGATCTCGATCTGGACAGCCGTCACCTGGACATGGCGTTCGCCCAGGCGACGCTGACCGACAAGTTCTTCATGGGAAGCGCGATCTCCGGGCCCCGGGCCCGCGACGTCATCGCGATGACCGAGATCCTGCACGGTGGGCGCGAGGCCATCGAGCACACCCCCGCCACGATCACGCTCATCAACTGCAACTCCCCGCTGCGGTGGGACGACCGGATGCTCGATGCGCAGTTCGAGTACACCGAGGCCAACCAGGCGGTGCTCATCACGCCCTTCCTGCTCATGGGCGCGATGAGCCCGGTCAGCATCCCTGCCACTCTGGTGCAGCAGATGGCCGAGGCGTTCACCGGGATCGCGCTGTCGCAACTCATCCGGCCGGGTTCTCCCGTGGTCTTCGGCTCGTTCCTGTCCAACATCGACATGCAGTCCGGGTCCCCGATGTTCGGCACCCCCGAATCCGCGATCGGGCTGTTGTGCACCGGTCAGATCGCGCGGAAGTACAACCTGCCGTTCCGAACCGGTGGCGGTCTCAACTCCTCGCAGGTGCCCGACGCCCAGGCCGCCTACCAGTCGCTGATGACGATGCTGCCGACGTTCCTCACCGGCGCCAACTGGGTGATGCACACCGCCGGCTGGCTGGAGGGCGGGCTGGTCGCGAGCCCGGAGAAGTTCGTGCTCGACGTCGAGATCCTGCAGAATCTGCTGGTGGAGTTCACCCCGATCGAGATCAGCGAAGAGACGCTGGCGTTCGGCGCCCATCTCGAAGTCGGTCACGGGGGTCATTTCCTGGGTGCGGCGCACACCATGGAGCGCTTCCGGACCTGCTTCCACCGCCCGTTCCTCTCGAGCAGCGACAATTTCGAGCGGTGGACCCGGCTGGGCGCTCGCGACACCGCAACCCGGGCGGGCGAGATCGTCGACAAGAAGCTGGCGGAGTACCAGGCGCCCCCGATCGACGACGCGGTGCTGGCGGAACTGACGGAGTTCGTCGCGAAACGGAAGACGGAGGTGGAGCGGTGAGCTTCCGGTACATTCTCGCGTTGTCCTGCCAGAACCGACCGGGCATCGTCCACGCTGTCGCGGGCCTGCTGGTCGCCCGCAATTGCAACATCGCCTCCAGCCAGCAGTTCGACGACCCGGAGTCCGGCCTGTTCTTCATGCGGGTCGAGTTCGAGTCGCTCATCGGCGAATCGGCCGACCCGCTGCGTGAGGCCTTCGTGCCGGTGGCGGTCGCTCACGGCATGACGTGGTCGATATCGCCGGTCGACCAGCGCGACCGACTGTTGATCATGGTCAGCAGGTTCGGGCACTGCCTCAACGACCTGCTGTTCCGGCACAGCATCGGAGCGCTGCGGGTGGACATCCCGGCGATCGTCTCCAATCATCGCGATTTCGAGCCGCTGGCGGCCTCATACGGCATCCCGTTCCATCATGTCCCGGTGACGCCCGCGACCAAAGCCGAGGCCGAGGCCCGATTGCTGGGTCTGGTGACAGACCTGCGAATCGACCTCGTCGTCCTGGCGCGGTACATGCAGGTGCTCTCCGACGACCTGTGTAAGGCGCTGGACGGTCGGGCGGTCAACATTCACCACTCGTTCCTGCCGTCGTTCAAGGGCGCCAAGCCGTATCACCAGGCCCACAAGCGCGGGGTGAAACTCATCGGGGCGACCGCGCACTACGTCACGACCGATCTCGATGAAGGACCCATCATCGAGCAGGAGGTGGAGCGGGTCACCCACGAATCGACGCCGGAGCATCTGGCCGCACTGGGCCGAGACGCCGAGGCCAAGGCGCTGGCCCGAGCCGTCGGGTGGCACGTCGAGCGACGGGTGTTCATGGCCGGGAACCGAACGGTGGTGTTCAAGTGACCAGTGGTGTTCACGTGACCAGTGGTGTTCACGTGACCAGTGGTGTTCACGTGACCAGTGGTGTTCACGTGACCAGTGGTGTCA
>CAZEYA010000089.1:4705-15210 GCA_964516515.1 uncultured Kineosporiaceae bacterium
TTCACGTGACCAGTGGTGTCCACGTGACCAGTGGTGTTCACGTGACCAGTGGTGTTCACGTGACCAGTGGTGTCACGTGACCAGTGGTGTTCACGTGACCAGTGGTGTTCACGTGACCAGTGGTGTCCACGTGACCAGTGGTGTTCACGTGACCAGTGGTGTCCATGGCAACGATTGGTCCAAGCAATCCCTGTTCGTCGACGGCCAGTGGTCAGCCGCAGCCGACGGTGGCACCCGGGAGATCCACAGCCCGCACGACGGCTCGCTGGTGCGAGTCGTCGCCGAGGCCACGGCCGCCGACACGCACCGGGCCATCGCCGCCGCCCGTGCCGCGTTCGACGACGGTCGCTGGTCGGCGCTGCCCTGGTTGCAGCGGGGCGCGCTGCTCTCCCGCGTCGCCGACCTGATGCAGCGAGACCACGCCGAGCTGTCCCGGCTGGAGAGCGAGGACACCGGCAAGCGCCTGGTCGAAAGCGGCTTCGACATCGACGACGTGATCTCGGTGTTCCGCTACTGCGCCGGGGTCGACGAACCGGGGCCCGCGGACTCCGGGGTCACCGAGGCCGGCGTCAGCAGCGTCGTGGTCCACGAACCGCTGGGCGTCGCGGGCCTGATCACCCCGTGGAACTACCCGCTGCTCCAGGTCTCGTGGAAGGCCGCCCCGGCACTGCTCGCCGGGTGCACGTTCGTGCTCAAGCCCAGCGAGCTGACCCCGTCCACGGCCGTGCATCTGATGCGGCTGCTCGCCGAGGCTGGGCTACCGGACGGCGTGGCCAACCTGGTGCTCGGCGCCGGAGCAGCGGCCGGTGCCCCACTGGCGACCGACCCGCGGGTGGACATCGTCTCCTTCACCGGCGGCCTCGCGACCGGACGCGTGCTGATGGCAGCCGCCGCGGCCACGGTGAAGAAGGTGGCGCTGGAACTCGGCGGCAAGAACCCAAACATCATCTTCGCCGACGCCGACCTCGATGCCGCCATCGACAACACCGTGACCTTCGCGTTCCTGCACTCCGGCCAGGTGTGCAGCGCCGGCTCGCGGCTGCTGGTCGAGCGCGGGATCCACGACCGTGTCGTGACCGAACTCGCCCGGCGTGCCGACGCCATCCGCCTCGGCGGCCCCGACGACCCGCAGGCCGAGACCGGCGCCCTGATCAGCGCGGGCCACCGCGAGAAGGTCGAGCGGTACTTGGCCGCGGCCGTCGCCGAGGGCGCCGTGCTCGTCAGCGGTGGCACCCGCCCCACGGACCCGGCGCTGGCCGCCGGCAACTACCTGCGCCCCGCAGTCCTCGACCACTGCCGCACCGAGATGCGCTGCGTTCAGGACGAAGCGTTCGGCCCCACGGTCACCGTCGAGGTCTTCGACACCGAGGCCGAGGCGATCCGGCTCGGCAACGACACCGTCTACGGGCTGTCCGGGGCGGTGTGGACCGCGGACGCCGAGCGGGGCGCCCGGGTCGCGGCGGCGTTGCGGCACGGCACGATCTGGGTCAACGACGCCGGCCCGTACCGTGCGGCGGCCGAGTGGGGCGGCTACAAACAGTCGGGGGTGGGGCGCGAACTCGGCCACGCGGGGCTCGCCGAGTACCAGGAGATCAAGCACATCTGGACCCGCGAGCAGGCAGTGCGCTCGGGGTGGTTCAGGGATTCGCAGCTGCCATGAGCGCTGCCGCGCAGCGCATCGTCGTGATCGGCGCGGGGATCGTCGGCTGCGGCCTCGCCGACGAGCTGACCGCCCGCGGTGCCACCGACGTGACGGTGGTCGAGCAGGGTGAGCTCTGGGCGGCGGGCGGGTCGTCCTCGCACGCGCCCGGGCTGGTGTTCCAGTGCAACGCCTCCAAGGCGATGGCCGACTTCGCGACCTACACGGTGCAGGCCCTGCTCGCGCTGGACCTGGCCGGTCAGGCCTGCTTCGAGCAGGTCGGCAGCCTGGAGGTGGCCGACTCCCCGGAGCGCGTGCGAGAACTCCACCGCCGCCGCAACTGGCTGGCCGCGTGGGGGATCGAGGCGACTGTCATCAGCCCCGCCGACGCCACCGCGCGCAACCCCGCCCTCGACCCCACCGCCTTCGCGGCCGCGCTGTACGTGCCCACTGACGGGGTCGCGCACGCGGTGCGGGTGTGCGAGGCGCTGGGCCGGCGCGCCATCGCCCGCGGGGCGACCTTCGCCGACCGCACCATGGTCACCGGGCTTGCCACCGAGGACACTCCCGCGGGCCCCCGGGTCACCGCCGTCATCACCGACCGCGGTTACCTCCCCGCCGACGTCGTGATCATGGCCGGTGGGCTGTGGGCACCCGAACTGGCTGACCGGCTCGGTACCCGCGCACCCTTGCAGGCGCTCGCCCACCAGCTGGCCTGGACTACGGCACTGCCGGCCTATCAGGGCGCCACCTGCGAGATTTCCACCCCGATCGTCCGCTGGCAGGAGGCGGACCTGTACTTCCGTCAACGCCGCGACGGCCTCGGCATCGGCTGGTACGGCCACGACCCCAAGCCGGTCAGCTCGACCGACCTGCCGCGCCACGACGAGGCCGAGATCATGCCCTCGGTGCTGCCGTTCACATCCGCGGACTTCGACGAGGCGTGGGCGCGCAGCCTCCGTCTGATCCCCGGCCTGGCCGATGCCAAGGTCGCCGACGCGATGGACGGCATCTTCTCCTTCACCTCCGACGGCGCCCCGCTGCTGGGTCCGGTACCCGATGTGGCAGGGCTGTGGGCCGCCGAGGCGGTCTGGGTCACGCACTCCCTCGGCGTCGCCAGGGCCGTGGCCGAGTGGGTGGTCGACGGTCGGCCCAGCACTGACGTCCACGAGTGCGACCTCGCGCGGTTCGAGCGCCACCACCACGCACCGGCTTATGTGCAGGCCCGCGGCCAGCAGAACTACGTCGAGGTCTACGACCTGATCCACCCCCTGCAGCCGATGGCCGACCCACGCCCGCTGCGCACCACCGCCTACCGGCCCCGGCAGGAGGCGCTCGGCGCGGTCTTCGGCGAGGCTGCGGGCTGGGAGCGGCCGCAGTGGTACGAGGCCAACGCGGCACTCGTCCACGCCGGGGCACCGGGCGCCGTCCGCGACGACTGGTCCGCGCGGTTCTGGTCGCCGATCGCCGCCGCCGAGGCGCTCGCCACGCGTCACGGCGTGGCGGTGTACGACATGAGCGCGCTGACCAGGATCGACGTGCTCGGTCGGGGCGCGGTCGACCTGCTGCGAGAGGTCACCACCGGTCGAGTCGAGCGCAGTCTCGGCACCGTCACGTACTGCCTGCTGCTGGACGAGCGTGGCGGGATCCTCTCGGACGTCACCGTGGCCCGCCTGGGGCGCGACCACTACCAGCTCGGCGCCAACGGCCAGCTCGACGTGGCGCTGCTGCAGCGGGCGGCGCAGGCTCGCGGCGACGTCACGGTCGTCGACATCACCCCGGGCACGGTGTGCCTGGGGGTCTGGGGGCCCCACGCGAGGAATGTGGTGCAGCCGCTGACGTCGATGGACCTCTCGAACGCCGGCCTGCCCTACTTCCGCGCCGCCCGTACCCACCTGGGCGCGGTGCCTGTCACGGTGCTGCGCGTGTCCTACGTCGGCGAGCTGGGCTGGGAGGTCTACACCTCTGCCGACATGGCCGAGAAGCTATGGGACACGCTGTGGTCGGCGGGGCAGCCGCACGGTTTGGTCGCCGCCGGCCGGGCGGCGTTCACCAGCCTGCGGCTGGAGAAGGGCTACCGCTCCTACGGCACCGACATGACAGCGGAGCACACCCCGGCCGAGGCCGGTCTGGCCTGGGCGGTCCGCCCGGGCGGTGGTCACGTCGGCGCGGACGCCCTCGCCGCGGCGCCGCCCCCCACCCGCCGCCTCGTGACGCTGAGCATCGACCGCGACGACGTTGTGCCGATGGGTAAGGAGCCGGTCGTGATCGGCGACAGAGTCGTGGGCTACGTGACGAGCGGCGGGTACGGCCACACCGTCGGACACCCGATCGCCCTTGCCTGGGTCGCCGCGGATCACGCTGCTGTCGAGACGCCGCTGGCGATCCAGTGGTTCGACCGGAAGCTGCCCGCCACCGTCACGCCCGATGTCTGCTACGACCCCGAGATGAGGAGACTCCGCTCGTGACCAGAGTCCCCGCAGCCACCGCGGGTCAGTGTTCCTTGCGCTCGAAGTCCAGCCGGCCGTTGGCGGTGTCGAGGATGGGTGGTGACTGCACGCTGATGAACTGGACCTCGGTGTGGCTGACGACGCCGTGGAAGACCCCGGCGCCCACCCGTACCCGGGTTCCGGGCGTCACGGCCACCTCGTCGTCGTCGAGGATCACGGTCGCGTCGCCCCGGGTGAAGTACAGCACCGTCTCGGCGTCGTTGTGCCGGTGGATGCCGGAGCGTTGGCCGGGCTCCATCTCAACGACGTCCGCGGCGACAACGTCTGCGAGCTTGGTGTCGTTGGTCAATTGCGTGACCCTGAAGACGTCATGC
The DNA here is from genome assembly GCA_964516515.1 of uncultured Kineosporiaceae bacterium. GTDB lineage: Bacteria > Actinomycetota > Actinomycetes > Actinomycetales > JBBAYJ01 > JANNOG01. The sequence continues at coordinate 9,169 of CAZEYA010000089.1, forward strand.
AGTTCGACAGGGAGGTCACGGTCCGTAAGGGGTAGCGTCATCGCATCTCCTGAATGTCGGTCAACCCTCGCATCCGCGATTGTGTCATCACGCGCGAGGTGTGCGAGATGACCGTGGTCGAGCGCCCCTCGCATCGTCACCCCTCCCCGCCCGACACATCCATCCTCGGCGCGATCGGCAACACCCCATTGCTGCTCGTCGACGGAGTGTGGGCCAAGGCCGAGTTCCTCAACCCGAGTGGTTCCATCAAGGCCCGGATCGCGCTCTACATGATCGAGCGTGCCGAGCGTGAGGGGCTGTTGGTGCCCGGCGACACCATCGTGGAAGCGAGCAGTGGCAACACCGGGAACGCGATGAGCATGGTCGCCGCGGCGAAGGGCTATCACATGGTCGTCGTCATGCCCGAGGGGATGAGCCGGGAGCGCACCGCCATCTCCCGCGCGTTCGGCGCCGAGGTCCGCCTGGTCGGGGATTTCCATGTGACGGACGCACTGGCCGAATGCCGTCGGCTGGGCGCCCACCCGGGCTGGTTCGCGCCCCAGCAGTTCGACAACGAATGGAACGTCCAGGAGAACCGGGAGTGGCTCGGCGCGGAGATCCTGCGGCAACTGCCCGCAGGCGTGCTACCGGATGCGGTTGTCGGCGGGATCGGCACGGGGGGAACCATCGTCGGTGTGGGGCAGGCGTTGCAGGCGGCCAACCCGGCCTGCCGGGTGGTCGCGCTCGAACCGGACGAGTCGTGCACGATCGTGTGCGGCGAGGTCTGCAGTCACCTCATCGAGGGCATCGCCGACGGTTTCGTGCCGGGGATCGTCAAGCGGCATGCGGCGGACATCGACGAGTTCGTCGCGGTCAGCGGTGCTGAGGCCGTGGCGGAGATGCGCCGGCTGGCCCGCCACGAGGGGCTTTTCGTCGGGCCCTCGTCGGGCGCGCACCTGGTTGCGGCCCGGCGGCTGCGCGAACGCGGGTGCGACACGGTCGTGACGTTCCTGTGCGACGAGGGCGAGAAGTACATCGACGACCACTGGATGGACTGAGTCGCTGTGCCGACGCTGCCGACGCACCCGGACTTCCTCTGGGCCGAGGGCGAACCGAAGCGGCATTACGACGTCGTCGTGGTGGGTGGCGGCGGGCATGGTCTGGCCACGGCGTACTACCTGGCGCGAAATCACGGCATCACGGATGTCGCCGTCCTGGAGAAGGGATGGCTGGCCGGCGGGAACATGGCGCGCAACACCACGATCATCCGGTCCAATTACCTCCTGGACGCCAGTGCCGCCATCTACGAGCACAGTCTAAAGCTGTGGGAGACGATGGCGGCCGACCTCGACTACGACGTGCTGTTCAGCCAGCGAGGCGTGCTCAACTTGGCGCACAGTCTCAGTGATGTCCGCGATTCCAAGCGGCGGGTGTTCGCGAACCGTCTCAACGGGGTCGACGCCGAATGGTTGGAGCCCGACGAGGTTGCCAAGATCGCGCCCATCATCAATATCTCGGCCGGTGTCCGTTACCCCGTGCTGGGTGCCACTTACCAGCCGCGCGGCGGGATCGCCAAGCACGACTGGGTGGCGTGGGCCTACGCCCGGCGCGCCGCCGACCTCGGCGTCGACCTGATCCAGCAGTGCGAGGTGAGCGGGTTCGACGTCTGCGGATCGGGTGACGGGCGTCGGGTGAGCGGGGTGCAGACCAACCGGGGCCCGATCGGCGCGGACCGGGTGGCGCTGGTCGCGGCCGGTCACAGCAGCGTGCTGGCGGCCCGGGCGGGCGTCGATCTACCGTTGCAGTCCCGACCGTTGCAGGCGCTGGTCTCGGAGTTGCTGGAGCAGGTCCTGGACACCGTGGTGATGAGCAACGCCGTGCACGTCTACGTCAGTCAGGCCCACAAGGGCGAGCTGGTGATGGGGGCCGGGACCGATGCTTGGAACGGGTACGGCCAGCGGGGTGCGTGGCATGTCATCGAGCACCAGATGGCCGCAGCGGTGGAGCTGTTCCCGATCTTCGCGCGGGCTCACGTCCTGCGGACCTGGGGCGGCATCGTCGACGTCTCGCCCGACGCCTCACCGATCATCGGGTTGACGCCAGTCGAGGGCCTGTACGTCAACGCGGGGTGGGGGACCGGCGGCTTCAAGGCGACGCCCGGCTCGGGCTGGGTGATGGCCGACACCGTCGCCCACGGCAGGCCGCACGCCCTGGCGCAGCCGTACGCCCTCGAGCGGTTCACCACCGGTGCACTGATCGACGAGCACGGCGCCGCCGGGGTGGCGCACTGATGATGCTCATCCCCTGCCCGTGGTGCGGGCCGAGTGACGAGAACGAGTTTGGCTACGGCGGCCAGGCCCACGTCGCCTACCCCGACAACCCGCACGCACTGGACGACGAGGCGTGGGGGCGGTTCCTGTTCGTCCGGGAGAACCCCAGGGGGTGGTGGCAGGAGCGGTGGTTCCACAGCGCCGGCTGCCGCCGCTGGTTCGCGGTGGCGCGGCACACCGTGACCAACGAGATCCGCGCAGCGCTCCCGGAACCGACATGATCTTTCATTTCGACGGCGAGCCCATCGCCGCATGATCTTTCATTTCGACGGCGAGCCCATCGCCGCTCGTCCCGGTGACACGGTTGCCTCGGCGCTGCTGCGCGTCGGGAAGCGGGCAGTGGCCACCAGCCCCTACCTCGACCGCCCGCGTGGCGTCACCGGCATCGGCGAGGAGGAGTCCGGAGCGTTCGTCCAGATCGTTTCCGGCGTCGGTGAGCCGATGCGGCCCTCCACCCGGGTGGAGGTCGTGGCCGGGCTGGTCGTCCGTGGCCTGGGCGGGCGCGGTGGGCTGCCCGTGGCGCCCGATCCCAGCCGCTACGACCGCGCGTACCTCCACTGCGAGGTGCTGGTCGTCGGCGGCGGCGCGGCGGGGGTGCAGGCGGCGACGGACGCGGTCGAGCGCGGTGAGGGCCGTATCGTGCTCGTCCACGACGGCCCGCTGGCGATGGCCGTGCCAGACGCCATCCAGGTGCTGCAGCGCACCACCGTCACCGGTCTGTTCGATGCCGGGCACGCTGTCGCCCTCGAACGCCGCACCGAGCACCTCTTGGCGCAGCCGTCGCCCGACGTGGCGCGCATGCGGGTCTGGCACATCCGATCTGCCCGCACCGTGCTCGCGACCGGGGCGTTCGAGCGGCCGCTCGCGTTCGCCGACAACGACCGGCCCGGCGTCCTGCTCGCCGGCGCAGCCGCGACCTACGCCACCCGCCACGGCGTCGCGTGGGGCCGCGCCGTCGTCGTGTGCACCGACGACACCGGCCTGGCCGCCGCGCTCGCCCTGCATGACGCGGGCACTGCGGTGGCAGTGGTCGCCGACGTCCGCACCGGTCTCGTCGGTGACGCGGTGCGGGCGCTCGCCGAGCGCGGCATCGACGTGCGGCAGGGCTGGAGCGCGGTGGGCACCGACGCGGCCGCGGACGGCGGCGTTGCTGCAGTCGAGCTGACTCCGGTCACGCCGCAGGGGGTGGTCCTCGGGCCCGGTGAACGAGTGCCGTGCGACCTCGTCGCTGTCAACGGTGGTTGGTCGCCGAACGTCGCTCTGTTCACCTACGTCGGTGGGCCGGTGACATGGGATGCCACCCGGGTGGCCTTCGTGGCGGACCGGGCCAGGCCCCACCTGCGTAGCGACGTCACCGTGGTCGGCTCGGCCGCGGGCGACGGACCCATGCCCGCCAACCCACCGGCCACGTTCTTCGGTGCCGTGGCGAACGGCCCGGACATCGCGTCGCGGGTCTTCATCGACCCCGGCCGCGATGCCACGCTGGCAGACCTGCACCGGGCGCTCGGTGCAGGGCTGCGCAGCGTCGAGCACGTCAAGCGGTACACCACGATCGGCACGGGAGCGGACCAGGGCCGCACGTCGGGCGTGCTCGCCATCGGGTTGATGGCCGCCACTCTGGGCGTCTCGCCGGGTGAGGTCGGCACCACGACGTTCCGGCCGCCCTACGTGCCGCTGCCATTCGCCGCGCTGGCCGGCCGTGACCGGGGTCGGCTGTCCGACCCGGAGCGGGTGACGGCGATGCACGACTGGCACGTCGAGCACGGCGCGGTCTTCGAGGTGGTCGGTCAGTGGCAGCGACCGCACTACTTCGCGTCGACGCAGGACGAGTCGATGGCCGATGCCGTGCTGCGGGAGTGCGCGGCCGTTCGGACGGGTGTCGGAATGATGGACGCCTCGACGTTGGGCAAGATCGACGTGCGAGGGCCGGACGCCGCGACCTTTCTGGACCGGCTCTACACCAACGTCATGTCCAAGCTGCAGCCAGGCCGGGCTCGCTACGGCGTGATGTGCGGCGCCGACGGCATGGTCCTCGACGACGGCGTGGTGCTGCGGTTGGCCGGGGACCACTTCCTGGTGACGACGACAACCGGGGGAGCGGCGCGGGTGCTGGAGTGGATGGAGGAGTGGCTGCAGACCGAGTGGCCCGACCTGCGGGTGTGGCCGACGAGTGTCACGGACCAGATCGCCACGGTGGTCGTCGCCGGGCCCGGTTCGCGGGACGTGGTGGCCGCCGTGGTGTCCGATCTCGACGTCTCGAAGGAGGCGTTGCGGTACCTCGCTCATGCCGAGACAGCCATCGCGGGGGCACCGGGCCGAGTCACCCGCGTGTCGTTCAGCGGCGAACTGGCCTTCGAGCTGATGGTGCCGGCCTGGTACGGCGATCACGTCTGGCGGGCGGCGTGGCAGGCGGGACAGGCTCATGGCGTGACGGCATACGGCACCGAGGCGATGCACGTGCTGCGTGCCGAGAAGGGCTTTGTCATCGTGGGCCAGGAGACCGACGGGACCCAGACGCCCGATGACCTGGGGCTGTCCTGGCTGGTGCGCAAGCCCGTCGACAGGGCCGGCAATCCGACGCCGGACTTCATCGGCAGCCGCTCCTTCGCTCGAGCGGACACCCGCCGGCCGCACCGCAAGCAGCTGGTGGGTCTGCTGCCGGTCGATCCACAGCGCCAGATCCCGGAGGGGGCGCAGCTGGTGGCGGTGGGCGCGGATCTGTCCACGACGCCGGTGCCGATGCTGGGTCACGTCACGTCCTCCTACCGCTCGGCCGAGCTCGACCGGACGTTCGCGTTGGCTCTGGTGGCGGGCGGCGCCGACCGCCACGGTGAGCGGTTGCTGGCCTCGTTCGGTGCGGACGACGCGGAAGTCGTCATCACCTCGCCGGTGTTCTTGGACCCCGAGGGAGCGCGCCGTGACGGTTGAGCTGCGGCGATCACCATTGGCCGGGGCGGCTTGGGGCGACGCGGCCACGGTCGCCATCGCCGAGGTCCCGTTCACGCCGGCCGTCGAACTCCGCGGTCACGGGTCACTTCAGGCCGGCGCTCACCTGCCCGAGGACGTCGGAGAGACACGTCGACTGAGGTCCCGCAGCACTTTCGCTCGCCGGGTGTGCTGCCTCGGCCCCCAGTGGTGGCTGGTCACCGGAGAGCCGGACGATCTCACCCTGGTCGACGAGGTCACCGCCCTGGTCGACGAGGTCACCGCCCCGGTCGACGAGGTCACCGCCCTGGTCGACGAGGTCACCGCCCTGGTCGACGAGGTCACCGCCCCGGTCGACGAGGTCACCGCCCCGGTCGACGAGGTCACCGCCGCCGTGACCTTCGGCAGCGCCGTCGACGTCTCGGCGCAACGCACCCGCATCGACATCATCGGCCCCCGCTGGGCCGATGTGCTGCGCCACGTCTGGCCCCGCGACCTCGCCACGTTGACCGTCGACACCTGCGCCCAAGGCCTGCTCGGCCGGGCGCAGGCGCTGCTGATCCGCGAGGCCGACGATCGGGTGGCCGTCCACGTCCGCGCCTCCTTCGCCCGATACGCCTACGCCCTACTCACCGACGCGGCCACCGAGTACGCCTGAGCGTCGCTGTGGGCCCGTCGTTGTACGTCGCCGTGCCCGCCGGGTGCGGCAGCGCCCTCAGACGGGGGCGCCCTCAGAAGGGTGGGGCATCGTCGTCGGGCGTTGCGACCGGGGCAGGCTGACGCGGTGGTGGGGGTGCCTGCGTTGGGG